>CAUJKA010000210.1 GCA_963204965.1 Planctomycetota bacterium
CGAGACGGACGATATCCGGTAGTCATCGGGTAAGTTGAAATAGGCACTCGACCCTGCGTAACCTAACGCATAGTTCCCCGAGCCGCCAACTCCGGTTCCAGTGATCGCCGCGTATTGATTCACGAACGAAGGGTTGGTTGGATTGTTGACATTGGAATATGAGAAGCCATTCCAAAAGCCGCCAAAGTTCGAGTTGTAACTATTCCCGAACTGAACTGTACCGCTCGACCAACCGCTAGTGTTGGTTGTTGGTCCACCGTTGTAAAAAGTGTTCGCAGCTAAGCTCTTATCGCTAAAGTCGATGACAACATCGGCAAGAGCTGTTGTTGAACCGCACTGCGCGAAGCAAAGAATCGCGATGCAAATAGTAGAAATTTTAAAGAACAATCTTGTAACCAATGGACTTTCTCCCGCTAGGGTAATTCTCTGTTGAAGATCATGCTGAAGTGTTGTTGAAAAACTATTCCCAGCTTCCAACAACCTCACTGCCGCTTCGTGAAAGGATGGCGGCGAAGACTTTGAAATCGGTTTGATTGACTAGGAAATGCGTGGAACCATCGGCGATTGCAAAATTGCTTCCGCCCGAGTGATAGCTGTGAAACTCTTGACCAAAATCACAGAAGTTGCCTTGAGTGCTTTTGAATGGCGTCAAGCAAGGTGTCCAAGTCGAGGCATCACTTGCGCGAGCGTCCAATGGAACGCTTTGATCGAAGACGTTTTTGTGACCAATCCAAATGGAATGCAGGCCTTCGGGGGCCTCACCGACCATAACGGTGTTAGACATGCCATCGGTGATGTCCTTGATGGCTACGTCTTGGTCGGTTCCAAGCATGAGTGTGCCTCGACCACCACCGCCCGTTTGATAGTTGTTCTGACAGCTTTGCGGATGGCATCGCAAGCTTCGCTCACCGTAGTTCCCGCCATAGTCCGTTCGCGCGTAAAGTTCTGGAGCACTAAGGGCATCACCGTTGGGACGAAGCAATTCTTGTCGAGGCGACGTGGGGCAGATGTAAGTCTTTACCGTCGTTCTACCAGCGGCAAAGTTGTTTGGATGGATGTATGGCAGTCTCAGATCGATCTGATCGTAGATATTGTTTTCTTCAATGAACGGAAGGATCGCTGCGCCCCACGAGAGTCGCATCCGCGCGATAGTGGTTGCGTTAGTTAGGCTGACCGCGCCTGCACCGCCCTTCGGATATCTCCGGTAAGCGCTTTCGTAGTTCAGTAAGCCCAGCCCAATTTGCTTGAGGTTGTTCGCGCACTGCATGCGTCGAGCGGCCTCGCGAGCGGCTTGGACTGCTGGTAGCAAAAGGCCAACCAGAATGCCGATGATTGCGATCACAACCAACAGTTCAACCAGCGTGAACGCGGCGCAACGGCGCACGGAATCACTTCGGTGCATGACGGACCTCCAAAAGCGACGAACATGGAAATGGCTATGTACGAACGCTTACGGAGGTAACATTCAAAACGCAAATTGCGCACTATGGGCGCAACGAGACTCGCTTGAAATGATGAACCGAATGCGTTCAAAAACTAGCGAAGATCAGCCTCACCCTAGAAGGCATCAATCTTCCGTGCATTTGGTAGGTCTTCTGACTTGTTGCATTGAAAAACCCACTGCCTTCTCGTTCATTCACTGAACAATGGCACTTCGAGAGCTAACTAGAAGAGGTTTTTCTCAGGCGATTTGCATCGCAAATCCCGTGCAACTCACAGCGGCTGGGCCGTCCCGGATTTGTCACCGGTGTTCCCTGTTATCTCTGCACGCCAAGCATGGCTGCAGATTCACCAAACACTGCTATCGGGTCGCGACGTTGTTACACACCGCGACTGTTTAGAAGATTATCTTCTCCGACTGGCCGCGTAAACCCCCTGACTCGATTTTCTTGCTGCAAGTATTTGCAGAGGCTGAGGTTTATCAAATTGCTTCAAGCCAGGGACTGGATAGTGGCCAAATCACGTAATCAGCTTGCTCTAATCTCAATGAACTCGGGACAAGCCTGCCGATTTTGGTAAGTTCCGCAGGACGCGAGAAAAGGTAGGTTTCGGCTAGCAATTTGGAGCCGTCGAGCAAGTTGACCTCAATTTCGACTCGATCGTATTCGTTGGGATAACCAGGCTGATTGGTAACTTCGATACAATCGAGTTCTTTCCGTACCGCGTCAATTTGCGACTCGGTGTAGGTCCAAAGCTGCCCGGCAATTCGCGAACTACCCGCGATCATCGCTGGATATGGACCTAGATCGTAGACTGTTCCCAAGGTCCACGCAGCAGTCACGCTAATCGGAGGCAGAGGCCAACATTGCTCGCGACATTGGCCGCGTTTGAGCGTTCCATAAACGAAGATGTTTTGCTGTTTGGCCAATTGACGCTACCCGATGTGCTCTGTTTCTGTGTTCACGACCTCTTAAGATTTTACTAGACTAAACGAGCGAACAAAGGCCGGTCAAAAAAAGGCCCGTCGAAACAAGGTCTGGCTCGAAACTTGAACCGAAAGGATCTAGCAGTTGTCGAAGTTACCCAGGTACTCCACTCGCTCGCTTTTTGTGTTGCTGTTCATCGTGGCCATTCTTTTCGGCTGGTTCAATTCGGTGCGTCAAGCTCGGCGCGAGCGATACGTATGGAGCAGAAAAGCCGAGTATGCAGAGCAAGAGCTGCAACGAAAGACAGACGAACTGGAACGTCTACGAAAGGGAGTTACGCCGGATGAGACGCGATCTTTTTGGCAAGCGGGGCTCGAAGGTACAAATCTCGCCGCGATGACAATCTCCAGCTATTCCAATGCGTTTCAGCGAGCGTCCTTTGCTGACTGCAATCTCCGCGATGCGTCGCTCAGCGGCGGAGGCAGTTCTTTTCAGGAAGCCCGCTTTGATGGAGCGAATTTACAAGGCGCGACCTTAGTCGGAGGTTCAGCTTCATTCCAAGCTGCCTCTTTTGTTAAGTCCGATCTGACCCGCGCAAATCTCACCGGCGGCCCAGCCTCCTTTCAAGTAGCATCGTTTGAAGATGCAACACTAGTCGATGCAGTTTTGGTAGGCAGTTTTCAACGCGTCAACCTAAACGGCGCGAACCTCAGTGGTGCGGACCTATCGGGAATTGCCAGTAGCGACCTGGAGACTTGCTATTTCAAGCAGCCGCCAACCTACAATGCCCAGACTAAGTTCCCAGCAGGCTTCGATCCAGTGCAACAACAATGGCGTAAGGTTAGCGAGGAGCAGTAGGTAGTGGGATTCGCCAGAATTCCTGATGCGCTGTGTTGTAGTGGGACTCGCCAGAGTTCCGGCTGCTTGAAATGCGTGGGATTCGCCAGTACTCCTTTTTCTCGCTTTCGACGCGTAAGTGGGATTCGGAGAATTCCTAGAAGCGAATACGTGGTGGGTTTCGTGCCTCAACCGCACCCTACGCAAGCAATAGCCTCACTTGGCTTCACTGGTCTCTAGTGCTTCGGCCCCCTTGGGTAGAGCGCGTTGCCAACCGCCGTAGGATGGATTGGGCAGCATGATCCAGCGGGTTCCCAAGAGGCTCACTTTGGCCGCAGCAACGTCGTTGCGTTTCTTAAAATCCTTTTCGTCCATGCCATCGCACAAGTCGCCCATGCTATCGCCGATCAGCAATACGATCCGATGTTCTTCCGCGATGGCCGCGCGACGCGATAGCTTGTCGTCGCCACGTCCTTCGTTCTTGTTTTGAGTCAGCACATTCACTTCGGTCGCATCGAACCCCAGTTGCTTGAGATTCTCAACCGTGGCCGATTTGACAACGTCTTCTCGATTGGTCAAGAAGAAAACGGCAACACCTAGACCTTGCGCCCCGCGAACGAATTCCAATGCGCCTGGAATAGCCTTCGCTTTGCCTTCTTGACACCAAGCATTCCAATTGGCGCTAGAGAACGGTTGGTTGTTGATAATGTTTCGCGCATTAAAGGCTGAGTTGTCCAGCACCGTCTCGTCGAGATCCAAAACCACGGCTGGTTTCTTGCTTTCGTATCCGCCTTCAGTCAGTTGCACTTCATCAGCCGTCCACTTGCGATCATGCACTCCGACCGCAACTTGGGATAGAGCATATCGGTAGGTCTGTTCTGTCATTAAGCGATACTCGGCCGAGCGTTGCATCCAAGTCACAGCGCCGAAGCGATAGTCGTTT
The DNA here is from genome assembly GCA_963204965.1 of Planctomycetota bacterium. Lineage (GTDB taxonomy): Bacteria > Planctomycetota > Planctomycetia > Pirellulales > Pirellulaceae > Aureliella. The sequence continues at coordinate 4,147 of CAUJKA010000210.1, forward strand.
TCGGGAATTGCTTGAGCGAGAAGCGGCGATGAACCGGTGGAGAGTGCGAGGGCAGCGAGTATGCAAGTGACAGCCTGCACTAGCGTTCGAACAATTTGTAGTGGGGCAATTGAAAAAGCGATCATGTCCTGTCTCTGTGTCTATTATTTGTGTCTCTGAGTCCAATTCCGCCGGAAACCCAAGGCGTTTTTCGAGCGTCAATTCTGGCAAACTTCCAGGCTTCGTCCAGAGTTTTCATGCTATCTCACCCGACGAAGGTCGATTTTCTAGAGCAAACTGTGCGAGCTGCTGAATTGTCAGGCCCAAAGGAGTCCTTTCTTGAACCGCAGGCGCTAGCCGAAGTCTGCAATTCGCTCGATTCTGACTGCGGCTAGCGCCTGCGGTTCAATTCTCGCAAACTGCACGAGCGGCCTGCGGCTAATTGTTTAACCCGCTGCCGTAGGCGAGGTGCGGTGAATGATCCTCGCCTACGGCAGCGGGTTAAACGATTTGGTGCCCTCACATTGGGTACAATGCTCTTTTTTCGACAAATGCAATCGAATAGGCTACTGAGGAGCGCATAAAACCCGAGAGTAGTGAATCTAACTGGACTCACCCCCGATTTCCCCGATTCCGTGGCGTATGTGATCGAGTCAGGTTTCGGGATCCGCTAGCAATCAACGAACTCTTGCGGCCCCATGCGGCTGATGTTTGAACCATTGTGGACGAAAGGTAAAGCGTGTTTTTGATCAACTTTCTTTTCTGGGCTTCGATGCGTCTGCTGCTCAGTTTTCGTTACAGTGTGCGAGTCGAAGGACGCGAGCAACTGAAGAAACTCAGCGGTCCAACACTGGTGTTACCAAACCACCCCGGGCTGATCGACCCGCCGTTGGTTTCTAGCCATGTGCGATTGCACAAGTCGCTTCGTCCCTTGGTCAACTCGGGTACCTTTCGAACTAAAGTTCTTTGGCCGCTGATGAAGATGGTCGACGCTTTCGAAGTACCTGACCTGACCGAACATAGTCGCGACGCTTCAGCTCGCGCACTTCAGATGATCGATGCGGTAGTGGAACGAATTCATGCCGGCGATTGCATGCTGATCTATCCGTCGGGACGCTTGCAGCGAGGCAACGTCGAAGTCATCGGAGCGGCTCGCAGCGTTTATGAAATCGCTCAGCGATGTCCCGAAGCGAATATCGTTCTGGTCAGAACTCGTGGCGTTTGGGGAAGCATATTCAGTACTGCCGAGATTGGCCAAACGCCAAACTTGGTCGGAGTCGTTAAGCGTGCGCTGGGTTGGGTTTTGGCAAGTGCATTCTTCTTCCTTCCACGTCGCAAAGTAACGATGCAGATCGAAGTCCTCGATCGCTCGACGGTCCCAATGGGGTCGCGCGAAGAGTTCAACGCATTCTTGGAAAGCTGGTACAACGCAGACGGAGGACAGGAGCCAAAGTTTGTTCGATTCAATCACTTCTTTGGCCCCACCGAAGGAGACTTTGGTAAGGGACGACGCGCCGATTCGTATGACCTCGCCAAGATTAAGCCCAAGACGATTAACTTAGTCAACGAACTAGTTCAAGCTCATATCGGTCGTCAACTTTCTGAGCAAGAGTTGAAGCCCGAAACCAAACTGGAGCTGATTGGATTGGACAGCCTTGATCGAATGGATCTGGCGCTGAAGATTGAAAACCAATTCTCGTTCCGCAGCGATGTCGTGACCGATACTCTAGGTGGCTTGTGGGCATTGGCAGATGGACAGCTTGCCGCTGCCGATTCCAAAGCGACCGCAGCTCCTGAATCTTGGACGGCTTGGCAACAAGGGGCACATCAGACTTACGATGACCCCGCGTCGCGAGTCCTAGCTGATACGATTGCCGAAGCCTTTGTTCGTCGAGCGTTAGCGAATCCCAGTCAGCCCACCAGCGTCGATGGCCTTTCGGGAGTTCTGACCTACCGAAAATTGCTCGTCGGTGCATCGCTCATGGCAAAGAGAATTGCTGAGATTCCCGAGCCGCATGTGGCGTTGATGCTGCCTGCGTCCGTCGCAGCCGACGTGGTCTTTTTCGCTCTGCATTTGGCAGGCAAAGTTCCAGTGATGCTCAACTGGACCACGGGTCCAGCCAACTTGGCTCACGCAGTACAAGTGACCGGCGTGAAGAAGATCTTGACCTCGCGAAAGATGATCGACCGACTAGGAATCGAAGTTGCCGGCGCGGACTATGTGTTCCTCGAAGATCTCAAGGCAGGAATCGGCAAGCTGGAAGCGTTGTCCATGCTTACCAAGACCTACTTAGCACCCAAGCAGTTCCTGAAGAAATTGCCGGTTCAGCGAGAGACAGATCCAGCGGTGTTCCTCTTTACTTCGGGGTCGGAGAGTTTTCCGAAAACGGTACCGCTAAGTCATCGTAATCTCATGGTCAACATTCGCGATGGCTTGAAGATTTTGGAAGCAGATCCAGATGCGTCGCTGTTGGGCTTCTTGCCGCCGTTCCATAGCTTTGGTCTAACCGGCAATCTCTTGTTGCCTCAACTGTCCGGCATTCCGTGTGTGCGCTACGCCGATCCAACGGATGCCAAGGGCTTAGCTCGAACGATAGCGACCTACAAACCCAGCTTGCTCTTCACCACGCCGACATTCTTGGGATACATCCTATCGGTGTGTGATGGAGACCAACTGCACAGTCTAAAACGCGTAATCACTGGCGCTGAAAAATGCCCTCAGAATGTCTTTGATCAATGTGCACTCAAAGCACCTGAAGCGATCATTCTGGAAGGCTATGGTATTACCGAATGTTCTCCCGTAGTTTCAGCGAACCGGATTGGCAATTCCAAGATAGGAACGGTGGGTGTTCCCGTTCCCAACGTGCAAGTCTGTATTGTCGATGTCGACAGCGGCTCACCCGTTCAGCCCGGACAGACAGGCATGTTGTTGGTGTCGGGGCCGAGCATCTTTGATGGCTACTACAAGCATCAAGGCGATTCGCCCTTTGTGCAGCTTGAAGGCAAGAACTGGTACCGAACCGGCGACTTAGTGTCTCAGGACAGCGAAGGCTTTTTGCATTTCCGTGGTCGGCTGAAGCGATTTCTCAAGGCTGGCGGCGAGATGATTTCGTTGCCCGCGTTGGAAGAGCCCTTCTTGCATCAATTCCCAGCCAATGAAGATGGCCCGAGAGTCGCGGTGGAGGGAGTGGAAACGGCCGATGGCAGACACATCGTTTTGTTTACAACGCAGGAGCTTGGATTGCGTGAGGCCAGCCAGATACTGATGGATGCCGGAATGCGTGGCGTGATGAGGCTAGACGAAGTCCGCAAAATCGATCGCATTCCCGTGCTTGGGACGGGCAAGACCGATTACAAAGAGCTCCGAAAACTGATCAACCTCTAAGGGTTTTCAAGTTTACGAAGTGCCGTAACTGAAATTTATTAGTCCGCATGCACGCCCAAGCCCCGCAACGAAAAATAGAATCGATGCAAGTACACAACTTGGGCGCGGCGAATGGCTGAAATACCTAGGTTACTTCTTGCGATGGCGAATTTTTGCTCGCATTCGCCGCTTCTTACGCCCAAGTTTTCGCCGTCCTTTACCGCTCTTCTTAACACCCACGAAAAAATCTCCAAAACGCAAAAGGGATTCGGTACCAAATTGAAGGCCCAATAGGCTACCAAACACCCAGATTGATAGCTAGGCTACTTTTACCTCAGCTCCAGGTTTTGTCGAGCTCTAAACGCCATCTGAATCCATTTAGTGGCAGTTGTTGCCTTGATTTGTGCCGCTTGTACCGCTTCCCGCCTTTGCTACCAATTGTAGATTCGGCTGACCTTCCCAACCTTTTTGGGCTGGCGAGGCTAAAGGCTTTTCCAAGGCAATCTCAGTCCGTTATACTGATGCGTTCGCTTCGCGCTGGCCAAAGCCTAGAGAAACTTGGATTCGCCTGATGCCTGATCTAAAAAGTACGGATGCTGTTGGAGACGTGTCCACGGTACCGAAAAGGTCCATTTCCAGCCCAATCATTGGCTGGATCTCCCTGGCTGGCTTGGCACTACTTCTGGCGGGAGTACAAGCGTGGCAAACAAGCCGCCCTACAGAATCCGTTCAGACCAACCGTTTTCGCGTGGATGTGAATACGGCTAGCGAAGCTGAACTGATTGCATTGCCGGACCTGGGCCCGCAGACTGCCAAGAGCATCGTCGAGTACCGCAATCAACATGGCCCGTTCCAGACTGTTGATCAACTGCTGCGTGTTCCAGGAATTGGCAACGCGACGCTCAAACAGATCCGCTCGATGGTTACTGTCGATCCACCGGTCCAAGACGACGTGTTGGCCCAAAACTAAACCAGATAACTAAACCGATAGACCTAGACTAACTCAGATAGACCCAGAGCTACTTAATGACTCAAAAGAGTTCCAGTTCGGAAGCCGATTTCATGTTGGTCAGTCCCTTTGGACCAGCCGGCGATCAGCCCAAAGCCATTGAGAAGTTGGTCAGCAATCTCCGCCAGGGAAAATCTCATCAATGTTTGATGGGTGTCACGGGGTCGGGTAAGACGTTCACCATGGCCAACGTGATACAGCAGATGCGAGTCCCCACGCTGGTACTCAGTCACAACAAGACGTTGGCTGCGCAGCTCTACAGCGAGTTCCGCGACTTCTTTCCACACAACGCGGTTCACTACTTTGTCAGCTACTACGACTACTATCAACCCGAAGCTTACATTCCGCAGCGCGACGTTTACATCGAAAAGGATTCGTCGATCAACGAAGAGATCGATAGGCTGCGTTTGGCAACTACCAGTGCTTTGGTGAGTCGCAAGGATGTCGTCATCGTGGCCAGCGTGTCCAGCATCTATGGCTTGGGCAGTCCGTCAGACTATCGCAATATGGTGGTCTCGCTAAGAGTTGGTCAATCGATTGTTCGCGACGATGTGCTCTTACAGTTAGTGGATGTCCAGTACGAACGCAACGACGTGGCCTTCGAACGCAGTAAGTTCCGCGTCCGCGGTGATTGCCTGGAGGTTTGGCCATCGTACGAAGAATTTGCCTATCGCATTGAATTGTGGGGCGACGAAATTGAGCAGATCAGCATTACCAATCCGCTTACCGGTGAAGTGCTGGAGAGACTTGGTGAGGTAAACATCTATCCGGCCAAGCACTTCGTGACTACCGAAGCGAAGATTGAACAAGCGATTGTGGAGATTCGAAAAGAGCTTAAAGAGCAATTGGCCAAGTTTGAAGCTGAAGGAAAGCTCTTGGAAGCTCAGCGGTTGAACGCACGAACGCGTTTCGACCTCGAAATGCTCCAGGAAGTCGGGCATTGCCCAGGCATCGAAAACTACTCGCGACCTTTGGCTGGCCGTCCACCAGGAACGACGCCAGACACGTTGTACGAGTTCTTTCCCGAGGACTTCCTGCTGTTGATCGATGAATCGCACGTGACCGTTCCGCAAGTTCGAGCCATGTTTGCGGGCGACCAAAGCCGTAAGCGAACGCTTGTGGATCACGGCTTTCGCTTGCCGAGCGCGATGGATAATCGTCCGCTGAAGTTTGAAGAATGGGAATCCAAGGCTAAGCGAACGATCTTCGTTTCGGCGACTCCCAGCGATTACGAATTGACCAAGACCGGCGGCGAAGTGGTCGAGCAAGTGATTCGACCAACGGGCCTGCTTGATCCCGAGATTGAAGTCATTCCCGCTCGGGGCCAAGTCAATCATTTGTTGGAACAAGTTCGACTTCGAGCTAACCTGGACGAACGAACCCTAGTCACCGCGCTGACAAAACGATTAGCCGAAGATCTTTCGGCCTATCTCACTGAACAGAATGTACGTTGCCGCTGGTTGCATAGTGAACTGGATGCGTTTGAACGCGTTGAATTGTTACAGGACCTGCGTCACGGCAAGTTCGATTGCTTGGTGGGAGTGAACCTATTGCGGGAAGGCTTGGACCTTCCTGAAGTGTCGTTGGTCGCCATCCTTGATGCTGACAAAGAAGGCTTCCTCCGCAGCGAAACAAGCTTGATTCAAACGATCGGTCGAGCGGCTCGTAACGTGAACTCAAAAGTCATTCTCTACGCCGATAAGATTACCAATTCGATGCGCGCCGCGATCGACGAAACCAATCGCCGTCGAAAATTGCAGATGGACTTCAACGAGAAAAATGGCATTACGCCCGAGACAGTCAAGCGTAACATCACCAGCGGCATAAAAGGCGCCGCTGCCGCGCACCAACGAGCCCGCGCGATGGTCACCGGCGAAGCTAAAGGACAGGTCGTTACCGACGACTACCTAACATCGATGGAAGCCGAGATGTTGCAAGCCGCCGAGGACCTGGAATTCGAGCGTGCAGCAGCCTTGCGCGATCAGTTGACCAATCTTCGCGATCGCATCGGTGAGACGATTGAACCCTACGAAGTCAGCAAATCCTCTCAGCCTCAAGGCGCTCGTCGGCGCGGTAAAACCGCAGGCAAACCCAAGAACACCAAAGTGCCTCGCCCCAAAAAGGGATAGGGTCAGCTTCAAATTTCCAGCTCGGCCATTTGTGCAGCTCGTTTGCCTGTGGTTGCACAGTCAATGAACTCTCCCACGCGCTGACTCAACTGTTTATGAGGTGGCCCCGATTTAGCGGACAGTACTGTCCCTTCGCCGTCAGGCTTGGGTGGACTCGAACTGAATGGGTGTGCGGTAGCCTAGCGATGAGTGCTTGCGTTCAAAGTTGTAGTAAGAGATGTACCTTTGAACTGCGTGTTTGGCTTCTTGCATAGTCTTGTATTCGGTCATCTCAATCTCTTTCTTGATAGTACCAAAACAAGATTCCATGAATGCGTTGTCGTAGCAGTCGTTAGCGCGTGACATGCTCTGTTTCATCTGTGCCCGTGTTAGTACGCTGCGATACTGTTTGCCTGCGTACTGGCCTCCTCGATCTGTGTGGTGGAGCAGGCCAGGCGCTGGCTGGCAGCTTCCAATTGCTTTGCGCAACGCAGTCAGTACTAGGCTCTCCGTCATATCAGAATTCAAGTGCCATCCCACGATTCGACGCGAGCATAGATCCATCAACACTGACAGGTAACAGTAACCAAACTCGCCGCAGGGGATGTACGTAATGTCACCTACCCAGGCTTGTCCTGCTCTTGTGATTTTTGCTTCTTTCAATAGGTTTTCGTTGTAGCCTAGTCGATGTCTACTTTCGGTACTTCGAGGCTTAAATGACTTCGGTTGAATTGCCTTTATCCCTATGGAATTCATTAGCCGAATCACTCTCTTGCGATCAATCGCATGCCCTTGGTCCTTGAGTTCTTGCGCTATGCGTCTTGCCCCATAGCGTCGTCGGTGATACCAAAAGATCTGCATGATCTTTTCGCTAAGCATCGCATCCTCCTGTGCTCTTGAATTGGCCGTGCTTGACCGCCATGCATAGTAAGCACTACGGCTGACTTCAAGCGTCTGTCATAGTTGAAGAACTGTGGCTACCTCAGCTTCTTTCAAGCTGCTGATAACCGGATAAAGATCTAAGACTCGTGGCGGCCTAAAATGGCTAAGGCTTTTTTTAAGATGTCCCGCTCTCGCTGCACTCGATGCAGCTCTGCCTCTAGTTCACGAATCTTCAAATCGGAGGCACTAGGCGTTGCCTTAGGCACCCCTGTTACACTGACTTCGTCTTTCCACCTGTAGATCAAATTGGTTCTTGGCAGTCCCAATCGTCTCTTAATCTCAGTGGCCGAATGGCCATCATTGAGCATCTGAACAGCTTCTTGTTTGAGCTCAAGTGGATAAATTCTGCTTGTTTTTCTTCCGTCTTCTTTTGGCATCTTGCCGTCTCCTTAGTGATTCATTCTAAGGGACAGTGCTGTCCGCTAAATCGGGGCCACCTCATTAGAAATTTAGCTTATTCGCGGGAGAGTCGCGTGGCGAGTAGTGCGAGCCATTAGCGGTGAGGGTCAAAACGGGCTTAGATTCATTCCTCAGTCTTGAGTCCTCATTGACTAACCAAGCCAGCGGAACGCGACGTAACAAAACCAATCAACCTAACTGAACAGCCTTTACGCCCTGAGGCAAACATGACTTCTCAACCTGCTATTCGACTACTCTTATTGTTCAGCTCGATTGTTCAGTGCGTTAATGCCTACTCACAAGAGGAAGAGGCGCTTCGGTCAAGCTTTGCTCAGGTGACTCGACTTGCTTTCACAGAATCGTTACCCGAGGTAGACCGAATTGAACTGTTTAGGGTGGTGAGGGACAGCGATAACAGTGTTCCTCCGAAAGAGCCGAACGTTGAGCAGATGTCGAAAGATAAATTCCTTATCCGGTCTTTCGATGGTTCCGTTCTTGGCAATGAGAAATCATACATTGATGTTGACTCACATGTCACGATCAAGGCAGATCGTTGCAAGGAAATCGTCGAGACGTGGCGGAAGATGAAATTCAAGCCCAACGGAGCCTTCTGTCACGTGCCTCCCTATGGCGTTCGCTTTTACAAAGATGACAAGCTGCTTTTCGAGACGACCATTTGTTGGAAGTGTCACAATTTCTACATTCCTGAATACGATCCGAAAACTGGGGAACTCAAAATGGTCATCTTTGGCTTCGACGACAATGCCAACGCCAAAAAACTGTTGAACCTTTTTCAACGTGCACTACCGCTCAAATCCAAAGAAAAGAATGCCAAATAGACGGCGACAACGGGGTGTTTTTTCAAGCTAGTGCATCGGGTCCCGATGCTTGCATTCTACGAGATCAGGTAAGGAAGTTCGTTTGTTGCCGCCCAATCAGCCGGTTAGATGCTGCGAACCGATAGTGGCCAGCGATCAAGTATCTGCTGCCTCAACACCTTTACCGGTTACACTGCTAAAATGCACTCAAGACTTTCATGACCTCTTCCCCACGGTAAATCGGTTAAGATTAGTGGCATTCAATTCTTTTCTGGTAAGCATCAGTAACCCGACCGCAGCGGAGTCGCACTAAAACTCAGAGGAGCACAACAATGGGACGCACAAACGGTTTTATTGTGACTGCGGCAATCTTTGGTTGGCTTGGAGTGCAACTAGGATGTACGGGTACTTTGCCGAAATACAATGCTCCGCAAACATTGTTAGTAGGCGATCTTGAGCCAAGGTATGACGGGAAAGAGGTCACCATCAAGTTAACGGTTACGGGATTGGATGGTATTTCGCAACTGGCGAAAGACGGACAAGCTGCATCCTTTGCAATTGAAACAGATAGTGAGAACCAGAAAAACAAGCTTTCGGTATGGATCGGAGGCGAGCTTGCAAACGTGCTAGATAGGTTGCAAATGTCTGCATTTCAGGATAACGCACTGAAGGCCGGCACGACCATCGTTGCAACAGGAAAGTTAAGCGTTCACAAGTCTATTCCGAATCAGTACTTTCTAGACGTCAACAAATGGGAGGGCTTCCAAATCCTACCTGCCAAGCAAGACGAGTAGGCCTATTAAGTACGAGAAGGCTGCAGACGGCACACGGAGTGCGCCTGCGTCTATTACTCGGTAGCCATTTTCTCTCCGACAACAATCTTATGCCTGGTGCGCATCCGGCGAAGTTCATCTGCAGTGAATTGATTGAAGTCAACATGAATCGCCTGCACGTTAATCAGCTCCAGCTCGGCAATCGACTTGGCAGTGACGCGTGTGCGACTCAGGTCTAAGTAGTTGATCTGGCAACCCGAAAACTCGCGCAGGCCAATGTCGCTAATCTGCGTATCGGCCAGCGATAGGCTATGAATGTAGAGGTGATCTTCTTTCCAATGCGCAGCCATCTTTGCCAAGACTTGATCATTGACGCTAGATTTGCTGAGTGAGATGTGGTGCTGTTGTGACTGCCGAGGAACCAAGCACGTGCCATTCAATTGGTCACCGGAAAGATAGAGACGTTGAATACCTCCGTAGGCTAGTAGTGTTCGTACTCCTTGATCGGTGAACTGACCGTTACCTAACTTAAGAATTTGCAGCGACGCGCAGGCTTTCAAAGCTGCATCGGTGAGCTGCGTATTGCTGAGCTCACAACTGGTCGAACTGACAGGTGCAAAAAACTTATCCTGCAGTGGTACTTCGTGAGCAACAAGATGCTGTACTCCTGCAAATCGGATGCCACTACCAGTGATTGGATTCTTCGAGATATCCAGCACTGCCCAATCGCGAGACTTCGTAATTGCAGCGATATCATCATCGTCAAAATTGCAATTGCTGATCTTCAATCCAACGACTTCCTTAGGCAGCTTGGCAATTTCCTCTGGAGTCAACTGAGTCTCGCTAAGATCCAAGTCTTGGATAGTGATTCGAAACGGCAATTGAGTCGCATTGTAGTGCTTGAAGAGGTTCATCAACGTGGGGTAATCGATCTTGGAACCGACTAGCCCCAATTGTTTCAGATTGCCGACAGTTTCTAGTTGCTCAAGGCCCTGTGGAGTAACGTTCGTATATCCCAGGTCAAGGCAATTAAGGTTCGGATACCACTTTGCCAATTGCGAAAGCGTTTGATCGGTGATTTGGCTATGTGCCAGAGTCAACTGTTGAACTGTCGAGTACTTGGACAACGCCTGCATCGACTCGTCCGTGGTCGACTTACCGACTGTCAAGCGATACGGCTTGCCATTCACGCACAACAGGTCACCACCGTCGGCTCGCAACTGTGCAGCTAACTCGCTAATCTCGACTTCATAGCGATTCCTCGACGATTCGTAGGTTGCTAAGGCGATGCTACTGGTTGCAGCTAAGAAAAGCGTTCCAAATACCCAAGCCACTTGTGCTCGTCGACTGGCTCTTGGGTAACGCTTAGAGGCAATGCTGGTGGATTGTTTCGCTAGTTCTGAGCTGCGGCAGAGTCTATTCAATCGAAAACCGCTGTAGTCGAAAACAGCTAGGCCTGAAATGAACACGGATGTTGCCAGGCACGAAATGATGACGTTCCCCCAAAGGTCATCCTGTGACATCTCAAACATCGAGATCAGCGTCATTACAGTTGCCACCGAGGCTAGGCTCCAAAGTACTGAAACGCCCCAACGGATCAGCAGGCTGTTACATCGGAAGTAGAACCAAATGACGGGTACGGTGATCATGAAGCTGAGACCAATAAAAAAGGCCAACGGTATCATTGCCTGCGAAAAAAAATCCCAAGTATTGAATCCCCACGCGACTTGGGGAACCTTCATCATGAAGACCATCGCGGCAATGCTTGTTACTACCAACATAAAGTCGTTGGTACCGATCGCAGGCCGAACCTCGTCTGTAGCGTCTTTCGCAACGAATCGCCAATCGCGAAAGTAGCGCATTGCGTATAGAGGACTCGCAAGACACAGCAAGGTAACTGGTAACATAAAGACGATGACGGAAATTGATAGAATGCTCTCTACCGTCGTCGATGTGAGGTAGCTTAGTTCTTGACAGCCAACGACGACCACGATGCTAAGCACACCTAGCAGCGTCGCTCGCCAAACTCCGGCTAACCAGAAGCGATCCATCAAGCCTGCAACCACAGTTAGTAACATGGCTAGGCCAAAGAAGATTCCAACGACGATCCATTCCCGCGAAAAGGAGTTGATCGTGTATGAGCCGACGCCCAATGCCAAAAGGCAAACTGAGTAGTGCAAAAATCTGGGCCAGATTTTCGTAGATCGCTTCGGAGCAGATGCATCTATCGACGCACTTTCCTGAGAAACATCGTCCTGACTGAATATCGCGTCGTCGTTCACATTTGCCTCGACTCGTTAGCTGGAAATCCATTACTGGCCCAAATCTGCGAGACTCATTCTAGGCAATTCAGTCAATCGTGACTGCGCGGATTTAAGCGAAGCGCTTTCGAACCTTTTCGATACCGCTGGCAATGCGATCCATCTCACTACTTTCAACCAAAAGACTGGTTTGGTGGTGATTGATGGTGTCTCGATCCTCTTCCTTCCCCAATATCTTCTTGCCCACGTCTTCTTGCAAGTCAGGTTCTGTCTGAAGTAAGCACGCTTATTGCTCGGAAGGCATTTTCTCACCGACAAGGATCTTATGCCTAGTGCGCATCTGGCGAAGCTCGTCTGCCGTGAACTGATTGAAGTCAACGTGAATCGCCTGCCCGTTAAGTAGCTCTAGCTCGGCAATTGATTTGGCGGTCACGCGAGTGCGACTCAGGTCCAAGTAGTAGATCTGGCATCCCGAAAGCTCGCGCAGTCCATGCTCGCTAATCTGCGTATCGGCCAGGGAAAAGGCATTGACGTAAAGTCGCTCCTCTTTCCACTGCGCAGCAATCTTTGCCAAGACTTGATCATTGATGCTAGATTTGCTGAGCGAGATGTGGCTCTGCTGTGACTGTCGAGGAACCAAGCACGTACCATTAAATTGGTCACCGGAAAGATAGAGCTCTCGAACGCCTCCATAGCCAAGTGCTGCCCGCACTCCTTGATCGGTGAACTGTCCGTTGCCTAATTTAAGAATTTGAATCGACGCACATGCTTTCAACGCTGCATCTGTGAGTTGCGTATTGCTAAGATCACAACTGGTCGAACTGACAGGTGCAAAGAACCTATCCTGCAGCGGTACATCGTGGGCAATGAGATGCTGCACACCTGCAAAACGGATGCCACTACCAGTGATGGGATTCTTCGAGATATCCAGCGATCCCCAATCGCGTGACTTTGTAATTGTGGCGATATCGTCGTCGTCAAAATTGCAATTGCTGATCTTCAATCGAACGACTTCCTTAGGTAGCTTGGTAATTTCCTCGGGAGTCAACTGAGTCTCGCTCAGATCCAAGTCCAGGATAGTGGTTCTTGGTACTTGTGACGAACCTAAGTGCTTAAATACGCTCATTAGCGTAGGATAATCCATCTTCGATCCGGCGAGCCCCAAGTGGTAAAGGTTGCTAACAGACTCCAGTTGCTCAAGCCCCTGTGGAGTAACGTTCGTATATCCCAGGTCAAGCCAGTTGAGGGTCGGATACCATCGCGCCAATTGTGACAGCGTTTGATCGGTAATTTGGCTATGTGCCAGAATCAACTGCTGAACTGTCGAGTGCTTGGACAACGCCTCCATCGACTCGTCCGTGGTCGATTTACCGACGGTTAAGCGAAATGGCTTGCCTTCCACGCACAACAAGTCGCCACCATCGGCTCGCAACTGTGCAGCTAGTTCGCTAAGCTCGATTTCATATCGGGTCCTCGAAGATTCGTAAGCTGCTAAAGCGATGCTACTGGTTGCAGCTAAAAAAAGCGTTCCAAATACCCAAGCCACTTGGGCTCTACGACTCGCTCTTGGGTAATACTTCGGCACAGCGCCGATTGATTGTGTCTCTAGTGCCGGACTACGGCAGAGTTTGTTCAATCGAAACCCACTGTAGTCGATAACTGCAAGACCAGAAAGGAACACGGTTGTTGCAATGCACGGAACGAAGACGATCAACCAAAGGTCCGTCTGTGTCATCTCAAACGTAGAGATTAATACCATTACCGCAGCCACAGAGCTTAAACACCAAAGTATGGAAACGCCCCAGCGGATAAGCGGGTGTTTGTATCTGAAGTAGAACCAAATTACGGGTACGGTGATCAGGAAGCTTAGAATGGCAAGGAAGGCCAAAGGAATCAAGGCTTGCACCCAGAAATTCCATGCGTTGATTTCCCAAGCGACTTGGGGAACTTTAGTCATGAAGATCATTGCTGCGATACTGGTTACGACCAACAAGAAATCACTGGTGCCAATCGAAGGCCGAACCTCATCCGGAGCGTCCTTCGCAACTAATCGCCAATCCCGAAAGTAGCGCATTGCGTACAGTGGACCTGCAAGGCACAGCAAGATCACTGGCAACATGAATACGACCGCTGAAATTGACAGAAGACTCTGCAGTGTCGTTGATGTAGTGAAGCGAATCTCTTGAGAACCAAAGACTACCATAATGCAGAGCACACCAAGTAGCGTCGCTCGCCATACTCCTGCCAGCCAGAAGCGATCCACCAAGCCTGCAAGCACCGTCAGCAACACCGCTTGACCAAAGAAGACACCAGTAACAACCCATTCTGCGTTAATGGTACTTTCCATCGCTGCAGCAACTGCCAAAACAGCTAGGCAGACAGTGTAGTGTAAAAATCTCGGCCAGATTTTTGTAGATCGCTTCGGAACAGATGCATCTGCTGACGCAGTTTGTTGAGTAACTGCATCATCCTGACCGAAGATTGCGTCGTCGTTCACGTTCGCCTCAACTCGTTAGCTTGAAATCCATTGCTAGGCCAATTCTGTGAGACTCATTCTAAGCAATGCAGCGAATCATGACTGCGCGGATTTAAGCGAATCGTTTTCGGACCTTTTCGATACCGCTGGCAATGCGATCCATCTCGCTTCTTTCAACAAGAAGATTGGTTTGTCCTAGCCAAATGGCCTCGCTGCACAACTGATCGTTGACGGGACAAGCCGACTTCTCAAGCCATTTAGCCATGAACTCCGCGCCGTAGATTCGCTGGTAGTGCGGATTGGAGGCTAACGCGATGACATGTTTGGCACGATTGAGCTGAGCGTATCCGCCACTGGCTTGGATGCCTTCTTTGCCGAGTTCAGCTAAAAAGGCATCTTTGGCGATGCCTCCAAACTGCGATTTATCGTAGCGGAACATGTAGAGGTGCCACGCGCTGCGAGTGCAACCGTCATAGAGCTTCGCAGGTTTGATTCCGCCGATCTTCGACAACATCTCCGAAAGATACTTGGCATTCGCTTCACGTTGTTGTGATTGCGCTTCAACTCGCTCGAACTGCGATAGCAGCATCGTGCCCTGAAACTCAGTCATGCGGAAATTCGATCCTCGTCCGTAGCTGGACACGGGGCGCGATCCACCAGGAGTGTGATAATTGTAGCAACGATGGGCGAACTCTTCGTCGTTGGTGAGAATCGCCCCACCTTCACCCGAGTTCAAATTCTTGCTCGCTTGAAAGCTAAAGCAGCCTCCCAAGCCATGCGTACCGACAGGTTGGCCTCGCCAAGCGGCCAAGTGAGCCTGACAGGCGTCTTCGATGAAGGGAATCTTCTTATCCGCCGAGACAGCCTTGACTGCATCGATATCGAAGGGCGATCCTCCGATGTGAACCGGCAGCAGCAGCTTTGTATTCTCAGTAACTGAAGCTGCAATTTTCTTAGCGTCGATCTGAAACGATTCGATGTCACTATCGACAAAAACGGGAAGCGCAAAGCTGTTGGTAATAACGTTGAATGTCGCGACAAAGGTGTAGGGAGGCATGATGACTTCATCGCCTGGCCCGATGTTCAGTGCGCCAAGAGTCGTCAGTAGCGCAGTCGTGCCCGAGCTTGTCGCGATGCAATGTTTGGCTTGCATCTTTTCGGCCCAAGTCTTTTCAAACAACGCCACGCGATCACCGCTCAACCTGCCCCACTGTCCCGAGTTGAGTACATTGACAAGGCCTTTTTCATCACCATCACTCCAAACAGGCCACGGCGATTTTCCACGCCTTAGCTCTTTCGCCGCTTCGACTTTTTTCGAATCGTCAATCGCATTCTCGTTTGCAGCAGCTTTCTGCTTCGATCCTGCGCACACCGCAGCTGAGAGAGCGACTGATCCAGCAAGCAAATTGCGTCGACTGATTGGCTTTTCCATGGCGAGTACTCGATATCTACAAAGGAACGGAGAAGGCGGGGTTGGAATGCAGGCGAGCTGACATTGTAACGAATCGTCCGTGATGAGAATTGCTTGGCTCACAAAACGAAAAAGGACGAGTCATCAGTCGACTCGTCCCTATCGCAATTGCTAGTTAACTTAATTGGCGCTGCAGAGTTACATCTTAGGACGCTGAGGTCGTTCAGGACGATTGTCCTGGCCACGACCTCCACCACCAAAGCCACCACCAGGCCCACCGCCTCCGCGACCGAAGCCGCCGCCAGGCCCACCACCGCCTCCTGGCCCACCAGCCATGTTTCGCATTCCTTCTTGGAATTCTTCTAAGTTGATGCCGTCGTCTTTGTTCTTATCGATTTCGGCAAAGCGATTGGCCATCGGGCTATTTTCGACTTCAGCTTTTGTCAGCTTGCCGTCGCTATTGGCATCCAAACGAGTGAAGAATGCTTGTGGATCGAATCCACCGCCTTGACCTCGGCCACCTCCGCCACCAGGACCTCCGCCACCAGGGCCTCGACCTCCACCGCCACCACCAGGCCCGCCACGACCACCGCCTGCGCCACCAGAACTTTCGGCCAGCTTAGCGATAATGGCCTCGGAAGCGTTGGCTTGTACGTTGTCTTTGGTCTTAGCAATGCAATACAAGTGCTTGTCGGACCGCAAGAACATACGACCATCAGCGATTGCAGGCGTACCACCGAATGTCTCTGGTTCAGCGGTAGCTACGTTGACGCTCACTTGCTGAGCCTCACCTGAAATGTCGAATACGAATGTGTCGCCATTTCCCTTGACGTAGTACAAGTGATTACCGGCAATAACTGGAGATGGATAATCGGTACCGCCCATGCCACCACTGCTACGACCACTGCCGCCTTGAAGTCGCATCTGTTGTAGCTTCTCACCATTGGCTTCATCAATCACGGTCAGCGCATCACCAGAGACTAGATAGAGCTTAGACTTGTATCCTATCGGCGACGCAAATCGCGAGCTCTCTTTGCCTGTCCATACTACGTTGGACTTGGAAACATCGCCTTCGCCACCAGTGCGAACAGCCACTGATCCACCGCCTCTTCCGGTCACTGTGAAGACAACACCATCATGAACATACGGCGAAGTGGACGCTTGATCAGCGCCCGTGGCTTCGCTGTACCATCGCAGCTTGCCGGTCTGTGGATCTAGCCCCCACATCTCGCGTGGAACTGTCAGTACCAAATCGGTCCGGCCAGCAGCACTTTTGGCAAGCACAGGTGTCCCCCATACGTTGTCCAACCCTGATGCCTCTTGCTTCCAAACTTCTTTACCAGTCTTGGTGTCCAAGCCAACAATCGCTTGACCTTCAGCCGATGCAGTCACGATCAAGATGTCGTTGTAAAGAATCGGGCTAGATGAAGATCCCCATCGCATCGGATCGGTTTCTTTGCCTAGCTGAGTTTGCCAGAGTTTTTTACCATCCAAGTCGAATGCCAGTGCGCCCGACTTTCCGAAAAAGACGTAGACGTTTTTGCCGTCAGAGACAGGAGTGTGCGAAGCATATCCGTGCGCAGGAACACCTGCTCCCGAATACGGATCTTCAGGCTGAGCAGCTTCCACATCGGCTTGCCATAGCATCTTACCGCTGGTTGCGTCATAGCACAGAACATGTCGCATCAAGTTCTTGATCTCGCCGGGATTCTGGCGATCTAAGCCATAACCTGAATAGCAAGTCACGATCAACTTGTTGCCGACAACGATCGGACTGGAGACGCCCGCTCCGGGCAGTTTCACTTTCCAAGCAACGTTGTCGCTAGGAGTCCATGAAACGGGTACTACCGAATCACTGACTGAGCTCCCGTTAGGGCCTCGAAACTGAGACCAATCTGCAAATGCTGCCGGCGTTGCCATCAGCAACCCTGCAAGCACCAACCATTTTCTGAACATACCCAAATCCTCCTGCGTCAAGAAAAGTGTTAATCTATCAATAGAGTGCTACGGAATTCCGCGGCGATCGACAGTATAACAGTAAAACCTTGAGCATTTGAGAAGTTCCGCGACTGGTTCCGTTTTTCGCTGGGCACCAATAAAACTGCGGAGCTACACAAGCTGAGTAAGGTGGGGCTTCATTCCTTAGTACACCCCGAATGCGGTCTTCAACCCAAAATCGGAATCATTTCGAGCCACGTTTTTCTTCTGCCAAGAGCGCGGCCCGACAACTGCGAATTCGTAAGAAACTTTGCGCAGAGTAACCTGACGCCAATGAATAGCTCTTTTGTTGAACAAACAATACACATGCCCAGCCAGCCCGAAATACTAACGCGTTTTACTAGATCTTGGCGAGAGATTTTTGGATCGATTGCCATTGCCCTCGTAATGTTGTTCGTCGTTGCGCCGCAATTGGCACAAGCCCAGAGCTTAACACGAGATGGCCGTCTAAAGATCATTTCGTACAACGTCCAGTTCTTGCCGCAGATCGTTTCATTTGCAAACAAGCGACCGCTGCCCGAGTATCGTGCAGTAACAATTGGAAAGTCTCTTGCAGACTACGATATCGTTGGCCTCAACGAACTGTTTGCTGATAAGCCGCGAGACCTCTTAGTTGCGGAACTGCAAAAAGCATGGGGCGACTCATTCCACTCGTTTCTTAGCCCTAAGGTCGAAGAAGCGCGATATACCGGTGGCTTGGCAATCTTCAGTCGCTTGCCTTTCCTGGAAACAAACGTTCACACCTACGTGCACTTCAGCAAGCCCGAAGAGCGAGGCATCAAAGCCGATGGCTTTGTAACCAAAGGCGTCCTGCACGCAAGACTTGCAACTACCGTTGATCGCGATCCCAAGTTTGCGATCGATCTCTTTGTTACGCACCTCGAATCGCAAGACCCCAAGGCTCGCGCTGAACAGTACGTCGAGTTCGCGAACTTCGTTAAACTGCATAGCTCGCCTGATCGTCCATTGATTCTCATGGGCGATTTCAATACTCGCGGCGATCAAGAGCATCTCGAGCGTAAAGACTCGGCCTATCATCGCTTGACTGGACTCATTCAAGAGGCGCGTCCCGAGTCTCCGCTGGTCGATCTGTGGACCAGTTTAGGCAAAGGGCCTGGCGGAACCTCGGATCAGTTGATTGAAAGCGGAGGCAGTCGCATCGATTACATTTTCACGATGAACTCGAAGAGTAGTGCAACGAAGTTGGAAGCAACCGAAGTGAAAGTCAATCGTTTTCATGACTCCAAAGTAATCGCTCTTTCGGATCATTCGGCTGTCGAAGCCGTATTGCAAGTCAAACAAGATTCTTCAACATCGAACTTGTCCAGCAATGATGCACTTCCACGCTTGGTGCTCATCGGGGATTCAACAGTTAAGAACGGCTCAGGCAAAGGCGATGATCCACTTTGGGGCTGGGGGCAAGCACTCGACAAACACTTCGACACCTCGAAAATTCAAATAGAGAATCGAGCCCTAGGAGGACGAAGCAGTCGCAGTTACTTGACCGAAGGACTTTGGGAGAAGTCATTGGAGAGATTGCGGCCCGGCGATTTTTTGCTGATTCAGTTTGGGCATAACGACGGCGGACAAATGTTTGACGGCGATCGACCTCGCGCATCGATCAAGGGCAATTCGGACGAGACGATCGAAGGCGTAGTCGCCGCAACAGGAAAATCGGAAACGGTACACAGCTACGGTTGGTACCTTCGCAAGTATGTCGCGGATGCAAAAGCCAAAGGTGCGACACCAATCGTTCTTTCTCTCGTTCCCCGCAATCGCTGGGAAGGTGACAAGGTGATTCGCTCAAGCCAGGACTACGCGAAATGGGCAAAAGAAGCGGCAGAACAATCCGGAGCCCACTTCATCGATCTGAATGAGCGAGTTGCTTCGTTCTATGAAAAAATCGGCAAAGATGAGGTTAGCAAGATGCTGTTCACCGAAAAGGACTGGGCGCACACGACTAAAAAAGGTTCTGAAATTAATGCCGCGATGGTGGCGTTGGCTATTCATCAAATCCTTGATTGCAAGTTACGAGAGTACTTAGTCGAGGATGTTCGACGCGCGAACTTTCCGAAACCATGAGCCGCCCTCTTTTGCATCCTTTGTTATTGAACTACCATT
>CAUJKA010000211.1 GCA_963204965.1 Planctomycetota bacterium
GGGCTTAATCTCCTATCGCACGGGTCTGATCGATCCAGTACAGGCGTTGGTCGCAGAATCAACCGCAGATCATCATAGCGGATTGCTCGCGGGTTCACAAAAAATAGAGAGCTGAGAATGTCGCTTTCCTGGTACCTCTGCGACATTATCATTTGGTAGACTACAGGAACTCCAAAACTCAATTCCCATATTTCTTACAGAGGTAAGCCTGTGACGCTACAAAAGCGATTCAAATCCAATCGAATCATGGTCGTGTTATTATTTGCGTTCATTGCATCGCTCACAACTGGGTGCAAGCAAAACGTGGGCACTTGGCCACCCGAGAAAGTCGCGCCGATCGTTGCCAAAAGCCTTGAGATTAGTGACCTTAGCCTAGTGAAGACGGATGCGGGAATGGAGGGTACGGGGAAGCGAGCCGATGGTGAAACCATGACTGTTAAAGTGACTCAAGATAGCGCAAACAACAAGTTTTCTTGGGAAGCTAAAGGCGATCGAGGGTTTTTTGAAGCTGGGAGTTACGCGTTGCAATAGTAGGTGGAAACGTCGTAAGTTCAACTCGTTCGACACTCGTTGGTTTTTTGTGTTTCAATCAGGAGTGAAGGAACAGTCGCCTGCGGCTTGCCGTTAAACAACTTAGCACTTGCTAACTCTCTGCGATCCAAGAACCTAACGATTCGTTTAGGGCTTGATACAAAATTGATAACAAACATTTGCATTGTCACTCTTCCAACCGCTATACTGATCCGGCAATTTGCCGATCGGAATTTACAGGCTGCCTGTCGCTCAACTTAGAATACTGGAGTGCTTGATGAGTATCGATGAAGAATTGAAAGACAAGTTGGACAAGTTTCGACAAGACTTTCAAACGCTCAAGTCGGAGATTTCCAAAGTCATCGTTGGGCAGCAGGAGATTTTGGACGATACTTTAGTTTCGCTCGTTGCTGGTGGGCACGTTTTACTTGAGGGCGTACCTGGACTTGGTAAAACGCTTACCGTTCGTACGTTGGCCGATGCCTTGCACTTGCAGTTCCGTCGCATTCAATTCACTCCCGACCTCATGCCAGCGGACTTGATTGGAACGCAAGTCATCGCCGAAGGCGGCGACGGTCGAAAGGTGTTTGAGTTTCAGAAGGGGCCACTGTTTGCCAACGTTCTTCTGGCAGATGAAATCAACCGCGCTACACCAAAGACGCAATCTGCATTGCTCGAAGCCATGCAAGAGCATTCAGTGACGGTCGCTGGTGTGACACACAGACTTTCGGAACCGTTCTTCGTGATGGCGACTCAGAACCCGCTGGAAATGGAAGGTACCTATCCCTTGCCGGAAGCTCAACTGGATCGCTTCTTCTGTAAGTTGCTGGTGAAGTATCCCAAGGTCACCGATCTAGAAATGATCTTGGATCGAACGACGGAATCCTTCAAGGCGACCGTGAATCCCGTAATGACCGGCGAACGCATCTTGGAGATGTCGGCACTGGCTCGATTGATTCCAATCGCTCCCGATGTGCGTCGCTATGGGATAGCTCTGGTCGTTGCCACGCATCCCGATCATGAATTGGCCGCGGCTCCAACGAAGAAGTATGTTCGCTATGGCTCAAGCCCTCGCGGCCTTCAGTCGTTGATTCTTGGAGCGAAGATTCGAGCCATCTTGGATCATCGCTACCACGTAGCTCGAGAAGATTTGCGAGACATGGCCACGCCGGTCTTGCGTCATCGTTTGATTCTGAACTTTGAAGGACAAGCCGAAGGGATCAGCGCTGACGATGTGATCGAGAAGATCATCCAAAGCATCCCCGAAAGTGCCTTGGTTGCGGCCTAATCGCCATAATTTGTTAAACACTCAGCGACACTTGATTTGATCTCTAAGGTTTAGGTTCTGGTGACAAGCTGATGAATCAAGTGCGTGCACGCGTGCGCAACTTTAGTCAAATTACCCGGTTTTGACTGCCCCTTAGAAACGCAACATGCTGTTCCCTCCAGATTTTCTAACGCGACTTGAATACCTGTCGATTATGTCGAAGCGGGTTTTTCGCGGTACCTTGCTGGCTCAGCGAAGGACGATGCAAATGGGCTCGGGAATCGAATTCTCGGAGCACCGTGAGTACACCGTCGGTGATGATTTGCGTTACTTGGACTGGAACATCTACGCTCGTCACGGCGATCTGTTGCTCAAGCGGTTTCAGGAAGAGCAAGACTTGCACGTCTACCTGATGCTCGATTGTTCAAAAAGCATGGCCTACGGAAAACCTGCGAAGTTCGAGCTCGCACGACATCTGACTGCTGCGCTCGCCTACATCGCCTTGGCCGACTTGGATCGCATCGCTGTGGTGGCTTACGCTGATCAGATTATCGCCGAGTTTCCGGTGACGCGCGGGAAAGCTCGAATCCTTCCCTTGATGCGTTTTCTTGAGTCCTTGGAAACTCGCGGTCAAGATACGAATTTGGAGAAAGCAGTGCAGGGACTGGTCCACCGCGGCACGCGATCCGGTTTGGCTGTGATCATCAGCGATCTATTTGACGAACATGGTTTTCAGCGTGGCTTAGATCAATTGCGTTCGCGCCGCTTCGATGCGCATGTGTTACAACTTCACGATCCACAAGAGGCCGACCCGCGCTTACTTGGCGATGCCGAGCTCGTAGATATGGAGACCGATTCGGTGCGAATGGTTACGATCACGGAAAAGATGGCCCGCCGTTATCAACAGCTCTTTCAAGAGCACCAGCAATCGGTGCGAGACTATTGCAACAACTATGGACTCAGTTGCACTCAATCACCCTCAGTCGTTCCCTTTGATGAACTGGTGCTGCGGATGATGCGTGCATCGGCGGCGGGGAGGTAAGCACTATGTCTCTAGCTTTTCCTACTGCGCTACTTTTGGGCTTGATCGCTCTGCCGATTCTATTGTTGTATGTACTGAAGGTCCGGTTGCGTCGAATTCCTGTTTCCACCAATCTATTTTGGAAGCAGATGTTCGACGAAAAACCACCGCGAGCTTGGTGGAGAAAACTGCGACACCTAGTTTCACTGCTGGCTCAGCTTTTAATCTTGGCCCTACTAGTCTTTGCGGTGGCAGATCCGTTCTTTAGCTGGCAGTCCAACAACGCTCGGCGGATCGTGCTAGTTATGGATAGTTCGGCGAGCATGCAGGCGGCTGACGTCAAACCTTCGCGATTCGAAGCGGCTAAGCAAGCCGCTCTTAAGGTGCTGGACGGAGTTCGCGAGAGCGACTCAGTGGCAATCGTTTCGGCAAGCAATCGACCAGAAGTCGTCCTTGGCATGGGCGGACACGTGCCAACGCTTAAGGCTGCCATCAACGATTTGCAACCCAGCGATGGAGTTGCCTCGTTGGATCAAGCCATCGGACTCGCCAAGCAACTCATCGGTGATCATCCTCACGGTCAAGTAATCGTCATGACCGATGGCTGCGCGGATCGCGTTGACAAAAGCCTAAAGGTGGAGCAACTGGACTCGCTTCCCGAAAAGAACGCGGTCGCTGCGTCGCCGAATTCGGAATCGTCAAGCTCGGAAGGGCCTAAATCAGAAGCGCCTAACTCGGAAGCAAAGGACGGCAGCACTAAAGAGGATGCCGCTAAGGACGACGGTAGCAGCCAGCTCGCTGATAAAGTTGAATCTAATGCTGAAGCTACCAAAGAGACAAAGGTGGACTCGACGGCACAAACAGAAGACACCAAGCAAGCCCAAAAAATTGACGTCCAGTATGTCCAGTTTGCATCTCAAGCCTCGAACGTCGGCATCACGCAGTTCCAGGCCCGTCGCAGCTTGGTTGATGCCTTGGGTTATCAAATCTTAGTGTCAGTACTGAACGCCTCGGACAACGAAATTCAATGTCGTCTCGACGTAGAACTCGATAGCGTGCCCGTCGACGTATTGCCTTTGACGCTCAAGCCTGGTGAATCCTGGACGCGAACACTCGAAAAGACGTCGCTGGAAGGTGGAACACTGTCAGCGTCGCTTGGCAAAATTCGCTTGGCATCGGAGAGTGAGCAGTCTACGACTGAGGTATCAAAGTCGTCTCAAGCAAATTCTCGCCAAAGCAATTCCAACGATTCTGCAAATGGTGATGCTGGTGCGACCGCGGTGAATCAATTGGTCGTCGACGATCGAGCTTGGGCGATAGTGCCGCCGCGGAAGATTCAAAATGTGCTGGTCGTTTCGCCAGGCAACCTGTTCCTACAGAAAGTCTTCGAAGCTAACCAATTGGTGAAGTTGACAGTGGTTAAGGAATTACCAACACAGTGGCCCGCTGACACGATCGTAGTTTGTCACAAGCTGGTCCCAGAAAAACTGCCCCCGGGTCACCTTTTGATCATTGATCCCGAGAGCAGTTGCGATTTATGGACGGCGGGGGCTTCTCTAGAAAACCCGATCATTACTCAACAGGATGACAAGTCTCCGCTGATGACTCACTTGCGATTGGACAATGTGTTGATGCCTGATGCTCGGCAATTGACCTTTGCTCAAGACGCCAAGATCATCAAGCTGGCGAGTACCGTTACTGGAGACACTGTCTTTGCGGCCCAAACCAATGTATCGGCCAATGTACAGGCCAATGAACAGTCCAAGCGGTTGATCCTGAGCGTGAACTTGGAAAAGAGCGACTTGGCTTTCCGCACCGCCTTTCCGATCTTAGTCAGCAACTCGCTTAGTTGGTTCTCGGGTGGAAGTGGTCAGCTAGAGATGGCCATCGCTGCTGGTGGCAATGCAAAGCTGAAGGAATCTAGTGCTGCCGAGTCCACGGCGATTGATTCTTCAAGCACGGCTACTGTTGAAACAACCAAGGCACCTCTCACTACTGAAACTCAGCAGCGTTGGTTGGTCTCACCGCAGAAAACAGTTCAACTTCTGGGCGGTGGAATCACAGGACCACTGCAAAAAGTAGGTGTTTGGAGCATTGCTACCGGCCTTGAACCAGGCGGATCGAAGGCGCCGGCTGAAGATCCTCTGAGTAGCGGAACTGTCCTGCAAAGTATTGCAGTGAACTTGGCAAGCGCCGGGGAAACGGATCTGCGACCGAACACAGATCCATCGCAGGCCGCAGCGGAGCTCCAAGCCAGTTGGTTCACTCGACCCCTTTGGTTCTATTTGGCAGCGCTTGTTTGTATTCTCTCGTTAGTCGAGTGGTGCTTGTATCAACGACGAATAATTACGTGAACCATCCATGATTCCACTGGAATTAATACGCCCTTGGTTACTCACGCTGCTAATCCCAGTAGCGCTGGCGATATTGTTTTACTTCTCGCGTAGTCTCAGCGATTTTCCGCGACGCCAGAGAATTGTATCGACGGTAATTCGCTTGGTGATTCTCAGTTGCGTAGCCTTGGCTCTGGCGGGCTTGAACTGGCTGGTCGATACTCAGCAACAGTTTGTCATCTTGCTTCAAGATAATAGTCTCAGCGTTGGTTCTGAAGCTCAGCAAAAGTGGAATGCCTTAGCTGCCGACTTGGCGAAGAATAAAGGTGATCATCGCGTTTCGGTGTTGCCCTTTGCCAAGTCCACCGAAGCAATCGTCGAAATCGATCAACTGGTACAAAATCAATCAAGCCAAGTCAATGTAACGCAGGCGAAAGAAGAGCTGGCCAAGAAAGAGCAGGGCAGTGGGGTTACTTCGACTGATCCAGCCAATCAATCAACCAATCAGCCTGCCAATGCGGACAATGTCCCGTCCGCGCCTGCTGCTCTGCTGTTGAACGACCCAAGTAAAAAGCATCTGAACGACACGAATATCGCAGCGGCTATTCAAGCCGCCGCCGGTTACATGCCCCCTGGTTATGTGCCGCATATCGTCTTGGTTTCGGATGGTAATGAAACAATTGGTGACGCGCTTTCTGCAGCAACCAATAGTCGTGTACCCATTTCAACGATTGCCCTTCCATCCAGCTCTGAACCCGAAGTTCAAGTTGCCGAAGTTCGCGTGCCTGCTGAAGTTCGCGAGGGCGAACCGTTTATGGTGGAGGTGGTGATTCAGTCCAATCACGACGACGAAGGACTGGTCGAAGTTTTTCGTGGCGATCACAAAGTTGTTAGCGAAAAGAAGAAGATCAAGTCGGGTGAAAATCGCTTCCGCTTTCAACAGTCGATCGAACGCGATCGACTGGCGGTTTTCCAAGTCCGTGTGTCAGGGCTCAGCCAAGACAAACTGTTGGATAACAATAGCGAAGCGGGTTTGGTGTACGCGTCGGGCAAGCCGCGGGTGTTAGTGATTGAGAGCGATCCCAATCTGATTCGAGAATTGGCCTACGCTCTCGAAGATGAAGGCATTCAAGTAGACGTTCGACCGCCACAGGGAATGCCTGAGACATTGGCGGATTTACAGAACTACGAGACATTGATTCTTTCGAACGTTCCCGCAACGGCACTCACTGAACAGCAAATGCGACTCGCTCGTACCTGGGTTCAGGAGTTAGGCGGCGGCTTTATCATGCTAGGCGGTGAACAGTCTTATGGATTAGGCGGTTACTACAAAACGACGCTTGAGGAGATCTTGCCCGTTCGTAGCGACTTTGAAAAGGAGAAGGAAAAGCCTTCGCTGGGAATGGTGTTGATTGTCGACCGTTCAGGTTCAATGTCTGGTGACAAGATTGAGATGGCGAAGTCAGCCGCGCGAGCTGCGGTGGAGTTGCTGGGACGTCGCGATCAAGTTGCAGTCTTGGCCTTTGATCACGAGACGTATGTCGTTAGTGAGATGCAACCGGCTTCCAACAAAGCGAAAATCTGCGACGAGATCTCGCGCATCGAACCGGCCGTTGGAACCAACATGTATCCCGC
>CAUJKA010000212.1 GCA_963204965.1 Planctomycetota bacterium
AATCTAAGTATTCGTAGACTCGCATGTTTTCGTATGAGCCAAACTTGTCGGGCATGTAGCCCACAGCTCGTTTGATGCGCGAAGCTTCACGACTGCAATCGATTCCATTGATCATCGCGCGACCCGTCGTTGGTCGCGAAAGCCCGACCAGAATCTTAATTGTGGTCGTTTTGCCGGCGCCGTTGGGACCGATGAACCCCAGAATTTGCCCGGCCTGAACTTGAATGGACAGGTTGTCGAGCGCGCAAAAGTCGCCGTAACGCTTCGTTAAATTCTCTGTCACAACGACAGCTTGATCACTCATTCGCGTTACTCCGAGAAATTAGCCGCTATAATGCCGCGAGTACTGACGGAAACACAACCCCTCTGCGGTTCGGCGTAAACTATAGCAGAACTTGTTGGATGCCACACAGCACCACCGTCTGGAATTTGCATCCGTTCTAAGAATGCGCTTGGCTATGAAAATGTTGGCTACGAAAATGTTGACTCGAATTCTGCGTTCACCTCGACTAGCAGTTTTCTGCTGCCTCGTTGCGTTTTTGACTGCGGCTCCCAAGTTGTTGGCTCAATCAAACTCTGCTGAGCTACGATTTGAGCGATTGGGAATGTCTGTCAATGGAGTTTGTCGACCAGGCTCGGTGTTGAGCTTAACCGCCTATGTGGACAATCGTGGCGAACAGCCGGTTGAGGCAATTGTGGTTGGCAAACTTGCAGGGCAGCCAGATCAACAGTTCGAATTGCGATATACCTTCCCGCCGAAACAGGTCCGACAAGTCCCAATTCGCATCCCCGTCCCATTGGATTGGAAGGACAAGACTCATGTTGAAGTCGATGCCTTCCTGATTGGAGTGATTGATGGCCGCGAAGTTATTCTGGATGAAGATGGAGTGCCACTGAAAGAATCGTTGCGAATTCCAGTCAACAAAGAGCCGGCTGTTGCGTTCATCAATATTGCACGAGGCGAAATGCCTTATCCGTGGTGGTACTGGCCATCGCGAGCGCCGAACTTCGACTATGAAATCATTATTTCAGGAAAAGTCGCCGCGGGAAATACAAGGTCAACGTTGGGACAGTTCGGCCGACCTCATCACACCGCTCTGACGGATTGGCAATCAGTCGATATTTCCATCATCGCTGAAGAACAGCCGCTGCGAAACGCAAACACGGTTGACTCATTGCGACGCTTTGTACATTCCGGCGGATCGGTGTGGATCATGATGGATCGCATCCCGGATCATTTGATTCGTCCCTTGTTGGCTCCGGGACAAACATGCGAGAGCATCGATCAAACTCAGCTCACACAGTTCACCGTGGAATCACCCGATGGAATTCTGCGATCACTGAGCGAAGTGGATCGAACTGTGAAGTCGGTTAAGCCTGTCGACTTTGTTCGCGCCGTCTTTAGTGGGGGCAAGGTAACGCATTCGATCGATGGTTGGCCGGCTGGAGTTATGTTCAAGCAAGGTGATGGTCAGATATGGATCACTACCTTAGGTGCCAACGGTTGGATTCGGCCCCGCACTACCTTGCAGAATAATCCTCTCACTAGCAGCTCCTTTGAACCTTTCGTTTGGAACTCCGTCATCACTAGAAAGCTGTTTAGCACCAAACCAATTCGCGATGAGTTTCGCAGCGGTTCGAACGATCATCGATCCGATGTTGGTCGCCAGTTCGCTCAGACGTTGATCGGCAATCCCGTTGCTCCACGCGGCCCTGTTGCGCTAACGCTGATTGCTTTTGTTGGCATTTTGATTTCGGTGACGGCATGGTTTGGATGGAATGGTCAATGGCAAAGATTGGCAATTGCAGTTCCAGCCCTAGGCGGTGTCGTTGCTCTAGGCATGGTCGGCAGCTCGATCCAATTGCGTCGAGACATCTCAGAAATGTCAGCGGCACTCAACATTGCTCGAACCACTGCTGACGGAAATTCGTCGATGGTGAAGCAGCAAGGCGTTGTCAACCTAGCACGCAATCGCGAGATGATGCTCAACAGCCCACTCGCAGGGTCATCCGCGGTCGATACCGCTTTAGTTGCCAGTGGTATCAAACGATTTGAGTCCAAGGGATTTGATTCTTGGACTCTAAAGAATGCCGATTGGCCGACTGGATTGTGGAGCTACCAAGCTGAGTATCTTGAACATCACTCAACGACGGTGCTTGACGGTGAGTTCGACTCCGACGGCCTTTCCATCTCGATTCCACAAGAGTTAAGCACACTTGAGGATATAGTGCTGAGCTTTCAACCCGGCCAGCCTGTATTGGCGAAGCGAGATGGAAATCGATGGCAGTTCGATGGAAGTCAGATCGCTGGTAGAAATCGCTGGACGACGACTTCGATGCTCAGCAGTGAGCAACTGAGGCGACAGCAAGTCCTAAACAAAATCCTCAGTCCCAAAGACAACGCTCAAGGTTGGTCAGCGTCGCTTTTAGGCTGGTCGAACAATTTGTCTTACGGTAACTGGAGTACAGAACTCGAGCATCAGCAGTCCACACTACAGATTCTTCCAGTCGCTCTTAAACCGCCAGCGATTGGAACAACCATTCTCGTTCCCAGTGGAGTTATGGCCATGGATTACGATCAACGCGACTCGTCACGCTCATCGGCGTACAATGTTGCGACTGGTTCGTGGATCGACAAATCAACTCAGGCTGCCAAGATCTCGCTGAAGTTCTCTCTGCCGGAATGCCTGTTGCCATTCAAGACTCAATCGATCGAGCTCCATCTAGACATGAATGCCCCGAATCGAACAGTCAAGTTAATGAACACTGGTGGAGCCGAGAAAAAGATCTTAACGCAACTGGAAGGACCTTCGATTCCGTGGAGCAAGCGGCTCGCAGCCGACGAACTTTCCATCGATGCTGAAGGCAATTTCTATTTGCAAATTGAAGTCAGCCAACAACACGGCTCAGTCGCCGGGGAAATCGACGAGACCGCCTCGAGCTGGAACGTCAATTCGTTTCACGCCAGTTGCACCGGCCAGCGACAATCGATGTTCGAATAGCCCGCACCGATTTCTTTCGTAGCTGATCCCGCCAGGGTTCAGTTGCTGGATTGCCAAGTAGATTGTTAGGAACTTCAACGGCTTGACTTGCTTGATCCGCATTTTTCGCGCAATCCGTGTCCAATCTCTAATCTGCGCGGTGGGTTTCGTACCTCACCCGCCCTACGCGATATGATTCAGTTCTTAAAGGCGCGCAGCGGTTTGGGCAAAGGAAAGTGGACCTCTTCGGTTCGGATGGTCTCTTCACGAAGCGTAGCACCAAAGTTGTCTTCCAGCCACTGAATGGTGGACTGCACAACCGACTCGGGTGCGCTGGCCCCGGCGGTGATAAGGACGCGACTGTCGCTACTGAACCATTCTTTGCTGAGATCGTCAGGCCCGTCGACTAGATAGGCATGTTTGCCTTGCTCCTTGGCCAGTTCGCGAAGGCGTTGGCTGTTGCTACTGTTCTGACTTCCAAGAACCAGGACAACATCAGCTTGCTGGCTCAAGATGCGCACGGCTTCTTGACGGTTCTGAGTCGCGTAGCAGATGTCCTCTTTCGGTGGACTTGCGATCCATGGAAAGCGAGTGCGTAGTCGATGGATAACGCGATTGGCATCATCAACGCTAAGCGTAGTTTGTGTGAGATAAGCTAGCTTGGTCGACGCATCGAACTCCAATCGATCCACATCGGCTTCATCTTCGACAAGGATGATTGCTTCGGGAGCTTCGCCCATCGTACCGATCACTTCGTCGTGTCCTTCATGGCCAATGAGAATGATCGTGTAGCCTTCTTTGGCGTACTTGATTGCTTCCAGGTGCACTTTGGTGACTAGCGGGCAGGTCGCGTCGATTGCAAAAAGTTTGCGTTCTTTCGCTACTCGACGTATTTCAGGCGAAACACCGTGGGCGGAGAAAAGCACGGTAGAGCTTTCTGGGATCTCTTCCAAGCTGTTGACAAAGATGGCCCCTTGCTTGGTGAACTGTTTCACGACGTATTGGTTGTGAACGATTTCGTGGTACACGTAGATTGGTCCGGGGCAGTTCTTGATCGCAATCTCAAGACTGGTCACGGCCATGTTGACGCCAGCACAAAAACCGCGAGGAGCGGCCAAGATTATTTCCATCGGTATCGCCGGTTAGGACCGGCCTTTCTTTTGTTGCAAGGGCTGCGATGCGAACCCGCTTATTCACCGGGAGCCTGAGGGGAAAAACAAGCTACACCAGCTGCGGCCAATCGCCAAAACACATTGTCGGCGATTGGGAAGCGTCCGCCAAGATTCATTGCGGTGACTATCAAACACTATGATAGTAAGCCAAATAACGAGGTTGGGCGAGCCACTTTGTGAACTCCTCAATGGTCATTCTGAATTCTCCGTAAAGGCAGTTAGTTTTGCCATAATGATCGACTGAGGAATTCTATGCTCCCGACTGTTCACGCTAGGGCAATAGTATTATGCTAACCGCTCCTTGAGTGCTGCCTGGGATTCCATAGTTGCTTCGGGGGAAAAGTCATTCGCGGTGATCGATCTTTAACGCGGGCTTTGCTGTGTAGCGGAGCCCTAACTCAATTTTCACTCACTAGATCTAAAGAAAATGAAACAATTCAAGTCTCTTCAACTGCTATTTGGACTGTTAGCGTTGGTAGCGATCTCGACGGCATTTCCTACGCCATCGATTGCACTCGAGCAACACGTTGGTGGCGAAGCCAACTTGATCATTCCCGACTTGGGAAGTGAAACCGTTCTTGGAATGAACGGCAAGGTCGTGTTGTGGGCTGGTCTAGTTGTCTGTGCTTTGGGTCTCGCGTTTGGGTTAAAGATCTACAGCGATCTCAAAAACATGCCGGTCCATAGAACGATGTTGGAAGTCTCAGACTTGAT
The DNA here is from genome assembly GCA_963204965.1 of Planctomycetota bacterium. Lineage (GTDB taxonomy): Bacteria > Planctomycetota > Planctomycetia > Pirellulales > Pirellulaceae > Aureliella. Next base: position 4,868 of record CAUJKA010000212.1, read on the forward strand.
CTATGAGACTTGTAAAACGTACTTGATCACTCAGGGGAAGTTCATCTTCGTACTCTGGTTGTTCATCGGGTTTGTGGCCGCGGTTTACTTTGGGAAGTTAGCCACCTACATCGATCCAGAAACGCAAACGGCCGTGCTTGGTTTGCCACCCAAGCTGGTCACGATCATCTTGCTCTTTTCACTTGTGGGAATTGCGGGCAGTTATCTGGTGGCTTGGTTCGGGATTCGTGTGAACACATTTGCTAATTCGCGAACCGCCTTTGCTAGTCTGCATGGCAAGCCCTACCCTTGCTACGCGATTCCACTGAAGGCTGGTATGAGCATTGGAATGATGCTCATCAGCGTCGAACTATTGATCATGTTGTGCATCCTGTTGTTTGTTCCTGGCAACTATGCGGGGCCGTGCTTCATCGGCTTTGCCATTGGTGAGAGCTTGGGTGCAGCAGCGCTCCGTATCGCGGGAGGTATCTTCACTAAGATTGCTGACATCGGTTCGGACTTGATGAAGATCGTCTTCAAGATCAAAGAAGACGACGCGAGAAATCCCGGCGTGATCGCCGACTGTACGGGTGACAACGCTGGCGATTCGGTCGGGCCAAGCGCCGACGGTTTCGAGACCTATGGCGTAACCGGTGTGGCTTTGATTTCCTTCATTCTTTTAGCGGTTAATGGCCCAATCGCAGCCTCGTTGCAAGTCCAGCTTCTGATCTGGATCTTCGTCATGCGAGTCGTGATGGTCATCGCCTCGGCTCTGTCATACTTCCTCAACGAGTGGCTGACCAAGTCGAAGTACGAGCACGCTGACTCGATGGACTTTGAAATGCCACTGACGCGTTTAGTTTGGATCACTTCGATCGTCTCGATTGCCTTTACCTATTTGGTCTCGTGGTTGACGATCGGGAATTTGAATGGCAATTCGAATCTCTGGTGGGTGCTCTCGTCGATCATCTCTTGTGGAACATTGGCTGGTGCGGTGATTCCTGAGCTGGTTAAGGTGTTTACTTCAACCAATTCAAGTCACGTCAAAGAGGTGGTTGCATCCAGTCGAGAAGGTGGCGCTTCGTTGAACATTCTCTCGGGACTTGTCGCTGGTAACTTCTCAGGATTTTGGCTGGGGCTGGGTATCGTGGGCTTGATGGCCGCATCGTATCTGTTCGCCGGCCTGGGAGTGGTCGATGTTACCATTGCCGATGGCAGTGTGATACAAAAGTCTTGGTTAGGTTCTTTCATGTTGGCCGAAGCAGTTTTTGCATTCGGATTGGTAGCCTTTGGATTCTTGGGGATGGGGCCTGTGACCATTGCCGTCGATTCCTATGGCCCAGTGACCGATAATGCACAGTCGGTGTATGAGCTATCGCTGATTGAAAGCGAACCTAACATCAAGGAAGAGCTCAAGCGAGACTTCAATATGGATGTGCAGTTTGATAAGGCTAAGCACTTCCTGGAGGAGAACGATGGAGCTGGAAACACCTTTAAAGCTACAGCCAAGCCGGTATTGATCGGTACCGCGGTGGTGGGTGCGACCACGATGATCTTCTCGATCATCATCGGCTTGACTGACAAGCTGAATCCGGCTTTGGTTCAAAACCTCTCCTTGTTGCATGCCCCGTTTGTTCTTGGGTTGATTAGCGGTGGAGCAATCATCTATTGGTTCACGGGCGCTTCGACTCAAGCGGTAACCACAGGGGCCTATCGCGCGGTCGAGTTCATTAAGGCCAACATCAAGCTGGACGGCGTGACCAAAGCATCGGTCGAGGATAGTAAGAAGGTGGTCGAGATCTGCACAAAGTACGCTCAGAAAGGTATGTTCAATATCTTCCTAGCCGTGTTTTTTATTACACTGGCCTTTGCGTTCGTTGAGCCGTTCTTCTTCATTGGCTACCTGTTTTCGATCGCTATTTTTGGGCTTTACCAAGCGATCTTTATGGCCAATGCGGGCGGGGCCTGGGATAACGCGAAGAAAGTCGTGGAAGTAGTGCTCAAAGAGAAAGGCACCGATTTGCATGCTGCCACAGTTGTCGGTGACACCGTCGGCGACCCCTTCAAGGACACTTCTTCGGTGGCTTTGAATCCAATCATCAAGTTCACGACATTGTTTGGCCTGCTGGCTGTTGAACTGGCAGTCAGCCTTAGTAAGCAACCGGCTGCGACCGATTTTCAGGCTAAGTACGCCATTTCGATGAACTTGGCGATCGCTACCGTTTTGTTCGTGGTTGCATGCTTTTTCGTTCACCGATCGTTCTACGGAATGCGAATCACTGGCAAGAACTAGCACATTTGCTGGCGCCGAGACCCACGGTTTAATTAGCCAACGTGCAAGTTAGATTCCCAACAGCCTCGTTCGAGCAATCGAATTGAGGCTGTTTGACTTTCTGGGCTGAGGGCACTGTGAAGTTGAAATCAGTTGATTCTGTCAGTTTCGAGGGTGTAGTTTGATTAACGGCGTTTAACGGCAAGCCCTAGGTGACTTCGCGTAAAATCGTTTAACGGCAATACCGTTCAATTAGCGATAAATCGCGACTCCTGCTAGAGTTGGGTTGGACCACCATCTCAAGCAAGGAGTCGCGAAATGTGCGTGCAAGGAAGCTCGCGTTTGTCGCCCGATGAATCTGGGCGCATCTTAGATCGTT
>CAUJKA010000213.1 GCA_963204965.1 Planctomycetota bacterium
GCAATCGAACAACCCATCGATCTAGTCTTGTTGGATCTAGCGCTACCAAAGCTGAAGGGTTTGGATGCGCTCAAACAAATGCGAGCGGCCAAGCCTACGTTGCCGATTATCGTTCTCACTGCCAAGGGCGATGAAGTGGATAGAGTTGCTGGCTTGAACGCAGGCGCCGATGATTACGTGGTGAAGCCGTTTAGCGTGAACGAGTTGTTCGCGCGAGTCTCGGCTGTATTGCGACGATCACCCGAGCGCCCGAGCGACTTGGACAGTTTTACCTGGACCAGTGGTCGAGCGGATCTAGCACGGCGCGAGTTGATGTTTCATGACGGCTCGTGCGTAGAGCTCTCCGAGCTTGAAGCAACGCTGTTAAGATACTTGGTGATCAACTCGGGTCGAGCCATATCGCGCGATGAACTGCTAACGAATGTCTGGCGATTAACACCCGTCGGTCTTTCCACGCGAACGGTGGATATGCAGGTGGCACGCTTGCGTGAAAAGCTTCGCGATGATCCATCCGAACCACAACTAGTAAAAACCGTACGCGGCTGCGGTTACATGCTCTGCGGCAGTCTGAAAAGCCCGACCTAACTCAGACTTACACCTTACACCTTAAACCTCACAAACATGTTCTTCAGTCACGCCAAACGAATCTGGATAGCCTACTCGGCGATACTCCTGCTGGTTGCAGTAGTGTTGGGGTGGTTTTCTTGGTTTACGGTTCGCTTGGATCGCGATGCCGAGCAGAATCGTCGCGAAGTACTGATGGCCGAGCAAGAGGCGGCAAGACAAGAGCGGATTGGGCGAGCGTTGTGGCAGATCGATTGGGCGTTGTCACCATTGGTTGCACAAGAAGCTGCGCGGACTCACTGGATGTACCAGTCCTTCTTGCCTGACTCAGACGAATTGGGAATGCCTACAGGAAACAGCAAAGCCGGTAAGGCCAGCCCAGGTAGCAGTAAAGGTGGCCCGGGCGGCGGCATGGGCGGCGGCATGGGCGGCGGTATGGGTGGTAGTGTAGGCGGCGTGGCTAATAGTTCCCAGCAACCATCGCCACTATTGATGCGACCATCACCGTGGGTACTGTTACATTTCCAAGTCGGCGAAGATGGCAAAGTAACCTCGCCGCAATCGCCGCAAGGGAAGACTCGTATCGATGCTCTCTCGTGTGGAGTCACTGAGAAAGAGCTGGGAGAAAACCAGGTTCGACTGAATGAGATTGCCAGATCGTTTAAGTTTGAACCACTGTGGAGGGTTTGTTCGAAGACGATGTTGACTCAGGATGACAGCAACAACTTAGCTTGGGCTCTTCCGCCAAGCAACGATCAGATTCCAGGCAACAACAATGTCGGGCAACGAGTCGGACCGCCTGAACTGGTCGACAATAATTTGACGCAAGCCGCCGAGCAACAGTCCCTTCAATCGCAACAGCAACAAGTCGCTGTACCACAACAAGCTGCCAAGAGTCGAAACATGCGATCGCAAGCCACGGACTACCTTCAACGCGGGCAGACAACCAACTACGCTGCCGCTGGACAATGGCAGATGAATCGTTTCAATTTACCGTATCCTACTTCGCTGAATGAAGCCGCCGTGACGGAAGGCGCCTTGCGTCCAGTATGGTTAGAAAATCGTTTGGTCTTGATGCGGCGTGTCGAATCGCCTTTGGGTAAGCGGGTCCAAGGCTGTTGGTTGGATTGGCCCACGATCAAAGATTCTTTACTCAAAGAGATTGCCGATATCCTTCCCGGTGCCGATCTTGTTGCGAGAGCGGACAACGACCAGCAAATCGGCGCGTCGCTGGCTACGTTGCCTGTCGATCTGGTTGCACCGATCGCTGCGATGCCGGAGATCGAGCTAACTTCAGGCGGTAGCCGTGTTGTCATGCTATTATGGCTAGTTTGGGGTGGCTTTTTTATAGCAGCAATCAGCCTTGGATGGCTGATCTGGGGAGTGACACAACTGAGTGAACGTCGAGCTGCGTTTGCATCCGCGGTGACTCACGAATTGCGAACTCCGCTAACCACTTTTAAGCTCTACTCCGAGATGCTTGCCAGAAACATGGTTCGAGACGAGTCGCAACGTCAGGCTTACGCGACGGGGTTAGTCCAAGAGTCGGATCGCTTGTGTCGTCTGGTCGAAAATGTGTTGCAATTCGCCAGACTGGAGCGAAAGCAGACTGGCGTTCACTATGCCAAGCTAACTGTTGAGCAGCTACTGCAGAACACGATCCAACGATGTCAAGCCCGAGTCGATTCAACATCAATGAAGTTGCACGTCGACATCGCTCCTTCCGCAACACAAGCTGAGATTGAAACCAGCGCTGATCTGGTCGATCAGATTGTTTTCAATCTTGTCGACAATGCATGTAAGTACGCTTGTGAATCGCAACGAACATGTGTTGAGCTATCCGTCATCGTTGAAGGTAAGTGGTTGATGATTCGCGTCCGAGATTATGGACCAGGAATTGATGCACAGATGGTCAAGCGATTGTTTCGGCCTTTCTCGCGATCTTCGGACGAAACAGCCGGAACAGCCGCCGGAGTTGGCTTAGGGCTAAGCCTATCTCGACAACTAGCAAAGCAATTGCACGGTCGGCTTGAGTATCGACCAGCCAGTCCTGGCTGTAGTTTTGAATTGCGATTGCCTGTTTAAGGGCTCGCATTACTCGCCACGCGACTGATAGTCGCCTTTCGCTCTGCGAAAGTAGCGAGAGTTCGAGGCGTTATAAATGTCTTAACCCTGGCGGGGATCAGCTACAGTTGCGCTACTTTCGCGGAGCGAAAAGCGACTATCTGCGACTATTCCAACAATCGCTCGATGTCGGGGGCGATATCAGCTGGCGCGGTTTTGGGTGCATAGCGCGAAACGACCTTACCCGTCTGATCGACAAGGAACTTAGTAAAATTCCACTTGATGGCTTCGGTGCCGAGTATTCCTGGTGCTTGATGCTTGAGTAGCTTGAAGAGCGGATGAGCCTCCGATCCGTTCACGTCAACTTTGCTAAACATCGGAAAGCTGACGTTGTAAGTCAACGAGCAGAACTGGGCAATCTCTTGCTCGTTGCCAGGCTCTTGAGCACCGAATTGATTGCAGGGAAATCCCATTACTACTAAACCACGACTGGAGAATTGATCGTGGAGTGCTTGAAGGCCTTGATATTGTGTCGTGAAGCCACATTTGCTGGCGGTGTTCACGATCAGCAGAACTTTGCCTTTGTATTCCTCCAGCAAATGAGCTTTACCTTGAATGTCATTGACGGACAGATCGAAGATCGAATCTGAGGCTGTGTCGTTCATTCGGAACTGCTCATTCTAATTCGCCCGAAGGGGCGAATTGTATTCATGCGGCCAGTTCTCGACTCTCCGTTACTGGCGAGGCTTCAAGAGCTGGACTTGGTTGTATCGGACTGGGTTGCACTGGGACAGGCCTGGCAGACATTCGCAGCAGTTTCAATCCGTGTTGCTGAATCTTGCTGGACGCTCCGCGACAACAAGTCAACAAGAAAATGAACGCTAACGTACGTCCGCAAGTCGAAATTGCGAACAGCGTGAAGTATGCGGTCGACGATGGACCAATGAAACTGAGGATCGTTCCACCAATCAAAGCTCCGCCACACCACGCAGATGTGTTTGCTAGATTATAGATGGTTAGCAAGCGAACACGTGTTGCGACAGGAACCGATTCGAACAACATCAGGAAGAATCCGAGTTCATAAGCGGCCCATGCCAGCCCACTAAGCGCTTGCACAGTCATCAGCCAAGCAAAATTCTCAGAGACTATCCACAGCGACGAGAGCGGGATGATCAATACGCCGCCCAACAGCAGCAACCATTGAGCTCCCTGACGTTTGGCAAACTTACCCCATGTCGCCAGAGCAACGATTTTGGCAATGAAAGCAGTCGCAATCAGAGTCGCAAAACCCATGTAGCTCATCTGAAGATGCTTGAGCATGTAAGGCGTAAAGAATGGCCCCGAGATTTGCACCATGCCTTGAACCATCGCTAGATAGATGATCAAGTTTCGCGGAGTCACCTCGGACTTTGGCTTCTTCGGTTGGTCTGTCGCGCTGACGATGGATTTGGCGATCAACCTTCTCTCCGAAGGGACTTGCGGTGAGCGATGGATGGCAAGCATGCAAACGGAGTAGGTGCGAGCGATCCAAGCAACGAAGAACAGCAAGGCAAAGGCTTGCGTTTCCCAGCCGCCGTTGCGACTGGACTGAAGCATCAACCCACCGCCAAGAAATCCACATGCTGTAGCGATTTGAGCGAAACGAGAGCGACCGGCAAAGTAGTTGGCTCGCACCTGTTTTGGAATCAGCTTTTCCATCCAGCTATTCCAAGCAGGTCCACCAGCCAAGCCACCGGCCCAATACAGCGACGCACAAAGCAGCAGGCTGACTGGACTGATATAGCCCACAACGGCTGCGACCATCAGCGGGAAAAAGGCGAGTCCTTGTAGCAAGGAAGCACCAATGACCCATCGTTGTTCCGAGATGCCTCGGCGCAGCAGATAGGGAGTTACGACTTGCAACAGTCCACCCATCATCAATGGCAAGCTTCCCACTAATCCAGCG
>CAUJKA010000214.1 GCA_963204965.1 Planctomycetota bacterium
AGTCCTCGGTCTGGCTATCGGTTTGGCGGCTCCATCGCTGGTCGCAACTATATCCGGGATGAAGACGATCATCACCACTGGATCGCTTCTCATTGCTTGTGCGGTCTCGCTGGTGGTTGGAATTCTCTCGGGCATCTACCCCGCTCGACAAGCGGCAAAACTGGATCCGATTGAAGCATTGCGATACAGTTAGGCACATACTCGTTCGCCACTGTGTGGCTCGGGAAACCCAGCCGGAACCGCGTTAGCGTCCGGTTTTCTCGGCATTCTTGCGCAACTTCAAACTCAGTGGTGCTTTCGGGGGGAGTTGAATTTCTGAAGAATTCTTTCCGACCCCTGTCCGTTTTGGCCCAACTGCTTCGTCATTGAGCTGAATACGGTCGAATTTGTTTGTTCGACCGTTCACAATAGTGCGGCAACGACGCGGGGTAGCCCCTGCTCTTCCGCCATTCGCTTTCTTATGGAGACCCTCAAATGCCGAAGTTCCTTTTGATCTATCGCGACAACCTAGACACACCTCAGCCTTCCCCAGAAGAGATTCAGCAGTTTCTAGGAATGTGGGAAGGTTGGTTCAAAAAGTTTCCTGAGAACATCGTCGATCCAGGCGATGGACTTTTGCCTACAGGACGCGTTCTTAAGGCCGGTGGTGTTGTGGCGGACGGCCCCTACGTCGAAGCTAAAGAGATGATCGGAGGCTTTTCTGTCGTATCTGCCGAAAGCTACGAACAAGCCGTTGAGATCGCCAAGGAGTGCCCGATTGCCATTGTGGGCGGCGCGATCGAAATTCGCGAGTTCGCGGGCTTCGTGTAGTTATTCCTGAACTTCGTGAGTCGCTTCGCGCATGAATTCTCCTTCGCAACTGGTCGAGCACTTTTTTCGGCATGAGTACGGTCGCATGGTCGCCGTACTGACTAGCCGAATGGGTGCTGCGAACCTTCAGTTGGTGGAAGACGCAGTGCAGACGGCTATGTCACGAGCCTTGTCGAATTGGTCCAGGTACGGCGTCCCCGAGAATCCCTCGGCGTGGCTTTACCGATGCGCCACAAATGCCGCGATTGACGCGCTGCGCCACCAAGCCAAGGTGGCGCGGCAGTTAGGCATAGGAGCGACAGTTGCCGAACCCAGTTGTGAAGACCTGCATCGAAGTCTTGACCAGCAGGTTGGTGACGAAACGCTGCGACTTCTGTTCTTGTGTTGTCATCCGTCCCTAGCTGCCGAATCGAGAGTCGCCCTTGCGCTACGTACCGTTGGAGGATTTTCTACGACTGAAATCGCCAGTGGATTACTGTCCACTCCAGTCAGTGTTGAAAAGCGAATAACTCGAGCCAAAGAGAGACTTCGCGATCAAACTGCCGAGATTACGGAGTTAGATGGTCAAGCAGTTGCCGAGCGGCTTGAGAGTGTTCAGGCGACTGTTTACTTGATGTTCAACGAAGGGTTCGCATCGACCGAAGGGAACTCACCAATCCGCCAAGATTTGTGCGACGAGGCTGTTCGATTAACTCGAATGTTAGCTTCGCATCCATTGTGCGCACAGCCGTCGACGGCTGCGTTGCTCGCACTGCTGTTGCTGCATAGCGCTCGATTGGGTGAACGCATCGACGCTCGTGGAGCCATCATCTTGCTTGCTGATCAAGACCGAACACAATGGAACTGGGCCAAAGTCCGCGAAGCGATGAACTGGATGCTACAAAGTGCAGATGGCGGTCAGCTAAGTCGCTATCACATCGAGGCCGCGATAGCTTGGGAACACAGTCGCGGTCAGCAATTTTCCAGTACGGATTGGAAACGCATTCTCGAGCTTTATACGATGCTACAGAATCGATATCCAAGCCCAGCAGTAATGTTAAATCTTGCGATTGCAGCATCTTACGCGATCGATATTCAGGAAGGACTTCGACGTTTGCTTCAGATAACTGACCAGCACCGAAAGTCTCTTCGACCTTGGTGGGACTGCGCGATGGCCGACTCGCTTCTTCGCAATCAGCATACCACGGCTGCAATTTCACACTTGCGCGACGCTCTCGCCTTGGCGACTAACTCGGCTCAACGCGCAATGATTCAAAGCCGATTAGATCGGCTTCAAGCGTAAATAGACGGGAACAAACAATCACTCGATAAGGGAGGCAGCCTACTTTCTCGTAGACTTCCCATTGGTCGCGAGAGTGAAACGCAAAGGCGCGGAGGTCGCAGAGCATTACAACGAGTTGGCTTCTTTAGACCTAACTTGCTGATACTGATTCGCATATCAGCCATCAGGTCCCAAAGTGCAATATGTCCGTCAATACGTCCCGATCTCTGCGTCCTCCCCGCCTCAGCGTTTTTCTTCTCTACTACAGAAGTTAATCGAACTACTTGACGAGTTTTTCAGCAGCTTTGGTGTACTTGATCTCCATCATCTTGACCTCAGTACCGTTGATTAAGCCAAACATGGTGAAAAGGCGAGAGCCGTCCTTGTTGTACACGACTACCATTTTGGACTTCGACTCGGCCCCAGATGGATCTTTGCCAACTCCGGTAGAGGTGAGCGTCTGAGTCTTCTCATCCCAAGTACCTTCAGTCTTCATGGAATGAGGCGACATTGAATCGACCCAAGTTCCAACGAATTTTTTGCTGGCTGTGTCGTAGCCATTTTGACTGCTGCCCTGGAAGTCCATACCCATGATGCTGCCTTTGAAATGGCTTACCAACCAGTAGTCGCCGATCATGACGTTGGTCTCTGTACCTTTGCTCACCGACGGAGGAGCCGCAGGGTCAGCGTACATCTTGATTTCGCATTGCCAAGTGCCAACATCTTTCTTGAGCAACGCAATTGGATCTTCGGCTTGGATCGAAACAAAGGTGCTCAAGCAAAGTAGTAGTGCAAACGTCGATTTGAAAAAGCTGAGTTTCATTCTAAAGTTCCTTATTGAGGAGAAGTGAAGCAAGTGAGTTCGTAGGTGGTGTGAATCAAGTGCGCGGTGTGAGCCCATAAAACTTGAGTGCGTTGTCGTGAAACAACTTCTTATGCAAGGAAGCTGGCCGATCTTTGACGATCAACTTAAGTGCGTCAACCCATTGTTGAAAGGTGGCTCGCAACAAACAAACAGGCCAGTCTCCGGCAAACATGATCCGATCTTCGCCAAAGGTATCGATGCAATGATTGATGACTGGAGCTAAATCACTGGCGCTCCATTTTTCTGGTGCGGAGGCAACGATTCCAGAGATCTTGCATATGACATTGGGTCGCTTGGCTAGTTCGACGATTCCTTTTCGCCACTTTGCTACCAGTTCTTCGTCATTGGAATTGATAGGACCGTTGCCACAATGATCTAGAATGAACTTAGTCTTTGGACACTGGTCCACTAGTTGAACAGCATCCATGAGCTCGCCCGGTTTCATGCAAAGGTCAAATGACTTGTTCATCTCGCCCAACATACGAATACTCTTCACAAACTGAGGCGATGTGCAATAGCCCGAGGGCGGACCTGCATGAAGCACTTGCCGAAAACCTTTAATCAGTGGTTCTTTGGCGAATCGCTGGACATATTGTTCAAAACCAGACTCACCTGGACGTCCAGAGATCACCGCGGCAGTCGTTTGGCTCTTCGGTTGCTTGCACAGCTCGAGCACATAGTCGGCTTCGGCATTTTGTTGATCGGGTTGTACATCGACTTCCATGTAAACCGATTGGACCACATTGGCCTTCGAAGTTGCTTCTGTATAGTCGCTAGGCAGATAGCTTCGCGGGAGAACAGAGTCCTTTAGGCCTGCATGCCACGGCAATGTAAACCGCTTTAAGTCCCAAAGATGTTGGTGTGTGTCGATGATTGGAATTGAGCTTAAGCTCTCATCTGCATGTGCCGAGGATGATTGGCTCCGAATCATCAAGCTGCCGGCTGCGATACCCCCAGCCACAGCTTGACTGACCCACGTGCGCCTAACAATTGCTTTCATCGTTTTGTCCTTTAAGGATTTCGCGTACGCCTGCGGCTGACGGTTAAAAACGGCTATCGGCTAAACACGGTTGACAGTTAAACACAGTTACGTAGTTAACGGAAGCTCTCGATGTCGAAGCTGAGTGTATGCGGTTTGAATTTCTGCCAGACCGACTTTTTGTTGGCTAACTAACAACTGCAAGCGAGCTCGTCGAATGACGCCCTTTTCAAGAAAGCTGCCAAACAGTTCGGCAGTTTGCTTCGATTCATTAGTTGGACCGGTCCATTGTAGTTGGACTTGGTCACGTGGTTCGACTAGCCAAACAAAGCTGCATTCTCCAGTCGTGTTCACTACAGCAGCACGAGCGTTGGCTTGGCTACCACTCCACCCGGAATCGGCTTCATCGTGCACGCAGTCTGTATCGCCGATGAGCTCTTGATGTTTCCAGCAGGACCAAGTTCCCGTTCCCACGCTCGTCAAAGCTAGTTTGGGCGCAGTGTCGAGCAATGAAGTCTGCACGCTGATCCAAATCTCTAAACCCAAGTCGAAAGCAGAAGGTACGTCGACCAAGCGATAGTCGACTTGGAAACTATACTGGTCCTGCGGGCCTTGACCGAACCTGGCAATTAGATCTTGTTGTCGCACGTAAACTTCGTCGAGGCGAAGAGTATGTTGAGGAAGCGGCTGAATGGCGAGAGCTTGCCACTTTATCCCTTTGGCAGACACAAACTTCAGCGGATTTTGAGGCTGGGTAGGATCAAGTTCTAAAACCCATCCTTTGCTGGTGGACTGTGCAACTGTTTTCAGCGGACTCCATGCGGCTGGCATCAAATGATCCTTAGATGTTCGATGATTTTCTATGATTTCAATTTGTCTGTAACAAAGTGGACTATGATTGCGCTTACTTCTGGTACGCGGGCGCAGCGGTGCGCGGGCGTCTCGCCCGCAACTCCCTATGTTTCCACAAGCCAGGTCCAATATTGTATCGCCAATATTGTATCATTATGCAACAAACTTGGCGCGCTGATAGTCCCGCGCGAATTTACTTGCCTGGGTGACACTAGTTAGGAAGGATCATGTCGTGACGCAACATTTCGGAAAACGGGGCGAGCACTAAAATAAGCCATGACCATCCAACAAAAATCCCCATGGCTTCGATGCATCACCAACTATCCGTGGTGGGCGAGCAGGTTAGTGACCCAACATTGGCGATGGGTCATTCTTGCTTGGATCATTATCGTGATTCTAGTACGAACGCTCGCTCCAGGATGGACCGATATTGCTGCCGATGGCGATCTGGCTTTTCTGCCTCACGATGTCCCCAGTTCAATTGGTCGTCGAGCGGTTGAGGAGGCCTTTCCAGGCAGCCAGTCACGCAGCCAAATGCTCATCGTCCTTTCACGTGACTCGGAGAAGTTGACTCCCGCAGATTTGGCAGTTGGCCTTGAGGCGGCGAGGCGATTGCACTGGTATGCAGCTAGAAATGCCTGGAGCCAAGTCGATCGCGAGGCGATAGCGAAAAGCAAGACACAGATCACTCCTGTTGAAGAACAATCAGCGCCTTCGACCAATTCCAAACAGCAGGTACTCAGTTCGATACTTGTAGATTCACTGCAAGACAATCTCAAGCAATTGATCGAAATCGAAAACGACCTCGCTCAATTTGTTGAATCAGCCGACCCGGACCGTCCGCTGGCTCGTCAAATCGAAGCTCATGAAATGCTGGGCGAACTATGCGCGTTTCAAGGTGATGACGCCAACGCCGAAATTGAGCGTGACAATGCCAAGATTCTTCGCGAACAAAAGCTTCCCGCTTTGCAGACCGATTCCGAGCCTTGGACCAAATCGATCTTGGACATCTACAGTTGGCGGAGCCGCGTGCTTGGTCACAAGTTGGACCACAAAGGCCGCGCGCGATTGATCGCGGTTCAGTTGGGAACTGAGTTCATGGCCACTGCCAACATTCAGATCATGGAAAAGATCGAAGCCATGATGGCTGACTTGAAGACTCAATATGCTGATCGAATCTCCTCCGATCTGCATGTAGAAGTGACCGGTTCAGCGGCGGTCGGTGCGGATGTGCTTCGCGCGAGTGCCAGCGGTGTGAAGAAAACAGAAATCGTGACGGTCGTTCTAGTGCTAGGAATTCTAATCTCGGTCTATCGATCACCGTTGCTGGTGGCCATACCAATCATCAGCATCGTTGTAAGTCTAGTCGTAGCCACAGGCGTGGTGGCCTTGCTGGCGAGAAATCCGGCTGATCCGACTAGTTGGGGACTCGGCGTTTTCACGACGACGCGGATCTTTGTTGTGGTTCTATTGTTTGGGGCAGGTACCGACTTTTGCTTGTTCCTACTTGCTCGCAATCAAGAACTTCTGGAGCAACGTCCAGCCAAGAATCGACGACAGTTGCATCGTTTGCTCGCGGCCGGTTGGCGCAGCGTGCACGTTGCTCTGATCGTCAGCGCGGCGACAACGATCGTCGGCTTGTCGCTCATGTGGTTTTCTAGATTTGAGAAGTTTCAGTTCAGCGGTCCAGTGATTGCAATTTGTCTGGCGGTCACTTTATGCGTTTGCTTAACGCTAACCCCGGCCATGTTGAGCGGGTTCGGTAAAGTTGCTTTCTGGCCCAACCTGCGGGCTGCCGGTACCTCCCCTGCTCGTTCAAGAAAAATCTGGGAGATAGTCGCGAAGCACGTGGTAAGCAAACCAGCAATCGCACTCTTTGTAGCCACTGCCGTACTGCTTGTCCCCGCGGCGTATGGTTGGTGGCATCAGAAGAATGTGACCTACGACTTCATCGCCGAATTGTCTTCTAACTCGCCAAGTAGACGTGGCGAGCGTTTGGTTCAGAACCACTTTGCGACGAATCATGGCAGTCCTGTCACCCTGATTCTGACTCGCAAAGTTGCTTTTGAAAATGAGGAACAACTGAGGAAAGACTGTACAGAACTGGCAAGTCTTCTGTACGTCGAAGGCGTTGTCTCGGTGCGCGGGTTAACTGATCCTCTTGGCGATTATCCTCCAGGAAAGAATTTGGGTGTGGGTGAACGTGAAGCCTGGCGTAAATTGGTTTTGGCCAACCATCGACTCACCCGTCAGCATTACGTCAGTAACGTCACCGAACTTGCTCAGCGCATTGCCAAATTCGACATCGTACTTTCGTCGAGTCCCTTCTCGTTAGAAGCTTCACAGACTTTGGATCGGATTGAGGCACTTCTTCGATCGACTACGGAGGATCCAACATCGAACTGGCATTCAGCCGAAGTTGCGATCAGCGGGACTGCGATTGGTGTTACCGATTTGCGAGAAGTGACTCAGTCGGATCAAACTCGTATTCAGATACTGGTAACGTTGGGAGTTTGGTTTGTGTTGGTTCTGTTACTACGACAATGGGTTTTGCCGATCTACTTGATGATGACCGTGTTGATCAGCTACTACGCTACGCTTGGGACAACACAACTGACCTTCGCGTGGATTTATGGCGCTGATTTTCATGGACTGGATTGGAAAGTGCCGTTGTTCCTGTTCGTAATTCTGGTTGCCGTGGGACAAGACTACAACGTGTACTTAGTTGCGAGAATTCAAGAGGAACAGAAGAGTTTTTCGAAACGAGCCGGGGTCCAACGAGCGCTCTACATGACAGGCGGTATCATCACAAGTTGCGGGGTGATCATGGCAGGAACGTTTGTTGCCATGATGAGTCCTGCGATCAGTCTGTGGCTTTCCAATCAGTTCCCTCAGTGGTTTTCCGATGATATCCCCGTGTTGCGAGGAATCACTGAATTGGGCTTTGCACTATCCTTTGGCATTTTGTTGGATACGATTCTTGTGCGGAGCATTCTTGTTCCAGCGTTCGTCGTTCTGTGGCAAGGCAGGGATCGCAACCAGGCGATCAAGCATGCCCCCGAGCTTGTAACCAATAACTAACCGATCATTCTCCAGAGTTTTAGTGCAGCCCCGATCTATGGTTCGTGTTATCAAATTAGGTGGAAGCCTGCTGGATCTTCCCGACTTGACTGCAAGGTTGAGAGAATTTATCGACTCGCAACCAAATTCGGGAGCTCTGCTGATAGTTGTTGGCGGAGGAAAGATCGTCAACGCAGTCCGCGACTATGATTTAATCCACTCGATCGATCCGGTGGCTTCGCATTGGTTGTGCGTTGATTTGATGCACTCCACCGCGCAGCTTCTTCAAGCATTGCTTCCCGAGTTTCCCTTCCTGGCAGATACTTGCGAACTCAGTTCATTTGTCTCAGAGGAATCTGATTCTGATGCTGATGTCGATTCGGTTGTTACGAAAGCAGCCATCGTTTCGCCGCTGAGCTTTTACTCACGTACGCTCAATGCACAATCGCTACCGGTTGGATGGCAGACTACCAGCGATTCAATCAGCGCTTTCTTGGCAACAATGCTTCGGGCCGACGAGTTGATCTTGTTGAAGTCAACCGACGAAAGCAAAGTAGACGATCAAGATAGTTTGAAACAATCGCTCACCGATGAAGCCTTTGACTCGGTGGTTCCGGAATGGCTCAAGGTGCGGATTGTAAATCTACGAGCCTATTGATTCGCTCAAGAAGATCAATGCTCAATTCAAGATTCATTGCTGCCGCTGTTTCTGTGATCTGTTCCGGTCGTTTAGCTCCACACAATGCCACCGTAATTCCTGGCTGGGCGATCGTCCAAGCGACAACAAGTTGCGCGACGGTGCAGTTCAAATCCTTCGAGATACTACGCAACTCGTCGAGCAAATCTTGAGCTCGTTGCCATGCCTCGCCTCGATAAACCGCGTAGGTCAAGCGACGATCGGCTGGATCAAGCTGATGGTCGCGTTGCATACGACCCGCCAACAGTCCCTTCATCAAAACCCAATAGCAGGCGATCGAGATGTTCTCAGATTCGCAATACTCACCAAGCTCGGCAGCAACTTCTCGCTGCAACATGTTGAAGTACGGCTGTACAACTGTCACTGGACAACGACTATGAAACAACTGAAGTTGTTGCAGGTTAACGTTCGATACACCCGCGTACAACACAACGCCCGAACTGATCAGCTCGGCAATGGCATCGGCCGATTCTTCTAGAGGCACTTGCGGGTCAGGCGTGTGAAGATAAAGTACCTCCAAGCGATCCCGGTTCAGTCGATCAAGTGATTCTTTGGCGTGTCGAATCAAAGTCTCGGGGCGTCCATCAATAACTCTTTGTCCCTGCGGATCATAATGAGAACCAACCTTCGAAGCTACGATCGTTTCGCTCGATCGCCCCTTGAGTGCTTTAGCCAACAGCAAATCCGCTTGGCCGCTAAATCCGTAGCTGTAAGCTGTATCAAAGAAGTTGATTCCACAGTCCAACGCAGCCGCGATTGTTCGCAGGCTGTCTTGATCGTTGACATCCAGCGAGGAGATACCCGCGATGGGCCAACAGCCCAACGCAACCGAACTGACCTTAAGCGAGCTGTTACCGAGTTGCCGAAGGTAATCATTCATAATTCGCAAAGCTTAGAGCGTATCGCCCATGCCAAGTTGAGACATCTTGCGGTAGAGGTTGGAACGATGCATGCCCAATTGTTTTGCGGCCTGTGCTAAGTTACCTTCGGCTAGTTCAACGTGGCGCTGAATATACTGCCGTTGGAAGACATCGGTCGCATCGCTCAGCGGCATATTCGATGGAACGGTTCCAACGTCGCTTGATGAACTTGGCGCAAGAACAAAGGCTAGATCGGTCTCTTCAACAACATTGCTGTTAGTCAGATAACTAATGCGTTCCATCAAGTTTCTCAGTTCGCGAACATTGCCTGGCCACGAGTGCATTTGTAGACGACGCTTAGCCGAATCCGAAAGTGTTGGCGTAATGCGTCCAATTTGATGCGCGAACTGACCCAAGAAAAACTCGGCCAGAACGACCACATCGTTGCCTCGTTCACGTAGCGGTGGCAATTGCAGAGTGACGACATTTAGCCGGAAGTAAAGGTCCTCGCGGAATTTCTTTTCACGAACCAATCTCGCCAGCTCTTGATTGGTCGCTGCGATAACTCGTACATCGGTTTGAATGGGACGTTCACTGCCAACACGAGTCACAATCTTATCTTCTAAGACTCGCAGCAGTTTAGCTTGCCCGCTAAAGCTCAGTTCGCCGATCTCATCCAAAAACAGCGTTCCTCCGCTAGCCAGCTCAAACTTGCCAGCTCGGTCTGAAACGGCATCGGTAAAGGCGCCCTTTTCGTGCCCGAACAACTCGCTTTCAATCAACGATTCGGCAATCGCAGCGCAGTTAATGGCAATGAAGGCTTGATCGCGACGAGCACTGTTCAGGTGCAAGCTTCTGGCCACAACTTCTTTTCCAGTGCCATTCTCTCCCAAGATCAATACGGCTAAGTCTGTCGCGGCA
>CAUJKA010000215.1 GCA_963204965.1 Planctomycetota bacterium
ATCACCACCAGCAATTCGACCAAAGTAAAACCACGTCGAATTTGATTGTCCATTTTGAGTTGGAAAACGCTCACTGTAATTCCTCTGATTCTGTTCAGTTCTTGGAGACATCACTGGTTACCAAAACTTAGCCGCGTTCGCCTTTGCGTCCGGCTTAGCCTGGTTCTGATGCCTACTTAGCATTTGCAGTGCCGTGTCACCAAAATTCACAGTGTCCCGCTGTCTTCTGCAAATACTGCGATGAAACTATGCTATGCACCCTGCGGAACAATCCAAGTGGCTGGCGCTATTTTGGCCAAGCCTGTTCGCCGGTGGACAATTTTCCGTCAGCGTTAAGTCTGCTCTATCTCGCACGTTAAATCACTATTCCGCAGCAATTTGCAGCGAAAAAGCCATCGATGAACAGCACCAAACAGTCTAGTTTGAAGGTCAGGCAGATCCTAGCTGCGGCTCTGGAGCTTCGCGATGCGGTCAACGAAATTGCCTTTGAAGCCTACATTCCGTGGGTTTATAACCCGTTAGACTATGCTTGGCTTTTGTACCAACAATACGTCGAGAAGCACTTTCGATCCTCATGTGAGACTATCTTCGTTGGCATGAATCCCGGGCCGTGGGGCATGTCGCAGACGGGAGTCCCGTTTGGCGAGGTCTCGATGGTTAAGAACTGGCTTAAGATCACCGCTGAGGTCGTCAGCCCCAAGAATCAACATCCCAAGCGACCGATTCAAGGGTTGGCTTGTCCACGCAAAGAGGTTTCCGGCGACCGATTTTGGGGCTTTTTCAAAGAGAAATACAAAACTCCGGCTAAATTCTTCCAAAGCCACTTTGTCGCCAGTTATTGTCCGGTAGCCTTTATGGAGCAGTCCGGGTTGAATATCACGCCCGACAAGCTTCCAGCAGTAGTCCGAAATCCTTTGCAGCAAGCCTGTGACCAACACTTGCAGCGACTGCTGGAGATCGTTTCACCAAAGTGGCTCATCGGAGTCGGTGGTTGGGCGGAGAAGCGTTGCCAGAGTGTTGTGGAGAGCCTGGGGACAAGTAGCGTGCAGGTTGGTAAGATCCTGCATCCCAGTCCAGCGTCCCCTGCGGCCAACAAGAACTGGTCGGAGGTCGTCGAGGGACAGTTGAAGAGCCTTGGAGTTTGGAGATAGTTGTGTCGGATCGAGTTGTTTTAGCAATGAGCGGAGGCGTCGACAGTTCAGCCGCTGCGCATCTACTGCTGCAGCAAGGCTACGATGTCGTGGGCGTTTTCATGCGACACGGAGAAGAATCTGCCAAGGCCTGCAAGGTCGAAGGCTCGGCCAATCCGCTTTTGCCCATTTTACAAGGACGAACCGACCATAAGCAAGGCTGTTGCAGTGCGTCGGATGCGATGGACGCGCGCCGCGTAGCGGACAAACTGGGGATTCCATTTTACTCGTTGGATCTACAAGCCGAGTTTTCGAGGATCGTCGATTACTTTGTCGATGAATACACGCATGGGAGAACTCCCAATCCTTGCGTGCAATGTAATAACTGGATCAAATTCGGCCGTCTGTTCGATTATGCCGATAGCGTGTCCGCCAAGTATGTTGCCACGGGACACTATGCAAGAACTGTTGTCATCGACGGTCAAACGGCGTTGCTTCGTGGAATTGATGACAACAAGGATCAAAGTTACGCGCTGGCCGGAATCGATCGTCAGTATCTCAATCGAATGATGCTTCCCGTTGGCACGTTTCAAAAGCCCGAGATTCGTCAATTGGCCGGTGAAGCAGGCTTGCGAGTGGCTGATAAACGCGACAGTCAAGAGATCTGCTTTGTTACAAGTGGACATCATGGCGACTTTGTGCGCGCTCGCTCCAGCGGTTCACGCATGGGTAACTTTGTGACCACCGATGGAAAGATCGTTGGGCAACACTTGGGGATCGAGTCGTACACGATTGGGCAACGCAAAGGCCTGGGTGTAGCCCTTGGCGAGCCGATGTTTGTTGTTCGAATCGACCCAACTACCCATGATGTAATCTTAGGAAAGAAAGAGGAGTTGGATCGAAGCACTCTACATGCAAGCGGAGCCAACTGGCTTATCGAACCACCTAGCTCGCCCTTTCAAGCATCGGCTCAGATTCGATACAACAGCAGCGCAGTCCCTGCCAGGATTGTTCCCATTGACGAAAAGAACTTCGAAGTTCAATTTGATCAGCCAGCCGCCGGTGTCGCACCGGGGCAATTGTGCGTAGTCTACCAGGAAGATCGAGTGCTTGGCGGCGGATGGATTGAATAGCTGAAAAGCCAATCTATCTTAAAGCTATTGACCGTCCTTTCCTCCCCAAAGCCCGCGCACCTTTCGAATTCAAATTACGATCCCCACTGAGCCGATCAAACATGAGCGAACTACCAAATTGTCCACAATGCAATTCAGAATACACCTATCAAGATGACATTCTGCTGATATGTCCGTCTTGCGGACATGAATGGTCGCTTGAGTCGGCGAACACATCGGCTTCAGTCGATGATAATGCCGTTCGCGATGCCAACGGCAATGTGCTGCAATCAGGTGATTCGGTCATCGTGATCAAAGACCTGAAGGTCAAAGGATCGTCGCTGGTTGTTAAGGGCGGTACAAAAGTCAAGAACATCCGTCTGGTTGACGGCGATCATGACATCGATTGTAAGATCGACGGAATCGGAGCGATGCAGCTCAAGTCCGAGTTTGTGAAGAAGGCCTAAACGCGACTACAGGTCAGCATCAAGTCAATTGTTAAAACTACCATGAAACTAGTTGGTTAAGATCGCCGTGCTTGAATACAGATGAATGCCGGTCGTTGCATAAGCGAGAGATATCGCTTGGGATCCGCCCGTTTGAAATCGTCGGTCGGTAGAGGCTCCATGACCTTAGCAACCTGAAATCCGCTTTCGATCAGCGGCGTGAAGAGCTCTTGGAAAGATCGGCGATAGCTGGGCATGACCACAGGCTTGCCAAACCCCTTCCAAGTGCATTCCACCTGTTCCACTGTAAAGTACTCAGTCGTATGAAAATACTCAGCGTCAAAGGCCGGGTGGCCGCAGGAAAACTGCACCAACCCTTCAGGCTGTAGGACACGGTGAAATTCGGCGAAGACATGTCGCCAGTCTTCGATATAGTCCAAACATAGCGGTGCATTGACAAACGAAAACTCGCCCGATTCGAACATGTCTAGTGGACGAGACATATCTACCTGGCGTAGATCCGCGTCGGCACCAAGGCGCTGCCGAGCCAGTTCCAACATGCGATCGCTCATATCAATCGCAGTGACAATTGCACCGCGCTCCAATAGCAACTGCGTGTACACGCCTGGACCACAACCAGCATCTAGAACTCGCTTACCTTCCAGCTCCGGCCACATCGCAACCATCGTTGGACGATCATAGTAGGCATTATGCGGCTTGGTCTCTATGTGCGCCGCATAGTGATCCGCCAAATCTTGATAAGCGTCGTAAGCTAGCGGTTTAGGTTGGTTCATACTCATTTGTCAAACGCTACATTGGGAGTTTTCTTCAGTACAGCGGTAGCTTTGACGGAGAATCCCGCTCGATTTCTCCTGCTGGGGCGGCGAAAAGATAAGCATTTTCCTTGAAGATGGAATCCCCCCGGGGCTTCGCAGCTCATGAACTTCGGTCAGCGAATTCAGCGAAGATACAACTCAAACACAGACGGGTTGCACGAGCTGATCAGACTCAGAAGTGGCTGCCACCAAAGCCGAGTGTCAACGACCCTACAAGAAGCAAGTTTCGACCGTTGATAGAACTACAGTTTGGTCGATTTGGTCGTTCTAAATCAGCAGTGGTGATTGCGAACTATCGCCGTCTTGGTCTTTGCGTTCCCATTCGCGTCGAATTTCACGCAGGCCATAAGCACACAGCTCAAACTGCTCGCTCAGCCGCACTAACAACTCGCTGGGAGCTCCACTTGGCTTTCCTTCAATCGTCGCAGCAATGCGGTAGGAACGTTTGCCGTGAGCACAGTAGGTAACAAACTGGTCCTTCTCCTCAGCTTCGGTGCGTAACGATTCTGGGTACAGTCCCGACCAGAACAAAGTGTAGTCGCCGATGTGTTGATGGACCTCTCGCTTGGCTTCGCCCAAACGGTGATCAGCTTCGTTAAGCAAAGTGGCGATTTGTGTTGCCGGTCGCCCGTTGGGAGCTCGGACACGTTGAGCTGATTCGGCACGAGTGAACCGCACCAAAAGCTCGCTAACGTAATCAACCAACTGGGTGTCAACGACGCCGAGTCGCGTGTGAAAGACGAACTCGCTAATGCCAGTAAAGAATCGCTCGAGAACGCGACTAGAATGTTCGATGCTCATGACAGCACTCCTACACTCCGAAATTGATGGTCAACGACCACTGTACGGACTGTCAAGAACGCGCTATGAACTTGAAGCCCATACTTACGTCAAAGATTTGGCCAGCGGCACCTGAACCGCTGGTCAGTTGGACCTTACCAAATCAGGCCCAACGAGACTATATCAATTGTAATTCGCATTCAGTTGCAGGCAATATTTTTGAATATGAAAGTCATGGGTTCGGTGAGGGATTGATGTTGGACTTTAAGCTTTTTGAGGGGCGAACGCTCATCCCTTACAGCTCGAGGCAGTCAATGGACCTCAGGAGAGTTGACCCAAGCAGCGACCTAACTGCCGGCAAAAATCTGCTTGGCCGACTGCTGCAGGCCCTTAAGATCCAGCTTGCCGCTGCCAAGCATCGGAATCGCAGCAACTTCTGCAAAGCAGTCTTCACCTGGCAGATACAAATTGGGCATGCCTCGTTCAGACAGTTTGCGAAGAATCTCGCTTGGCTTCAATGCGAGTCCTGGCTTGTGTAGAACCACCAGTCGCTCGCCTCGCTTTGGATCAGGCACTGACGATACAGCAATTCGCTGCAAGCCTTCGTCATCCAGTCCAACAATTTCGCTGAGCGCTTGTTCGATCAAGATGTGCGGCACCATCTCTCCAGCGATCTTAGAAAAGCGGCTCAAACGCCCCGTAATGTGTATGAACCCGTCTTGGTCGATCTTGGCAACATCACCTGTGCGATACCAACCATCATGCATCACTTCAGAAGTAAGGTCGGGACGGTCGAGGTACCCTTGCATCACGTTGGGGCCGCGAATCTCCAACAATCCGGACTCGCCAGTCTTTAACGGAGTGTCGTCGTCCAGCGAGACAACTCGAGCTTCAATCCGCTCCATAGGCCTTCCCACAGAACCTTCACGCAACCACGTTCCTGCGTTCATCGCTCGCTTGGGAGGAATGTTAACGCTGACAACCGGGCTGAGCTCTGTTGTTCCATAACCTTCAACTGGCCGCACGCCAAATCGACTCTCGAAGTCTTCCGCAACGTCGATTGGCATCTTTTCGGCGCCGACAACGATGATCTCCAGAGTCTTGAATTGCTCGGGTTCAATACGCCGAATGTACGAGCGAAGAAACGTTGGCGTCGCCAGAAGAACCGTGGTCTTGTAATCTTCAGCCAGCTTACCGATGGGTCGAGCTTCCAAGGGACTAAAGTGATAGACGCACGAGCATTTCAAGCACAACGGAGCCCAAAGCGTGACCGTGTAGCCAAAGGAATGGAAGAAAGGCAGGATACCAAGCAGCGTATCTCGGTCGCCCAAGTTAATCGCGTTACCGATGCCCTTGATGTTTGAAAGGATGTTATCGCTAGTCAGGACGACGCCCTTGGGAAAACCAGTCGATCCCGACGTGAAGATGATGGTGAGTGGATCGGAACCCTTTTTAGCATCCAATCCAAATGATCTATGCAGTGACTCGGCGGATCGCAACTTGGCATTCGCAAACGCCGAGAGCTTATCCCCCAACGTGATGCCATCGCGAATGTCTTCCAAATACACTTGCGGAGCGCCAACGTCTAAGCCAACTTTCTCGACGAACTTGCGACTGGTGATCACATGCTTGAGCCCAGCCAATTCGCAGCATTGCTTCAACTGAGCGGAGCTGGCGGTGTAGTTTAGATTGACGCAAACTCGCCCAGCCAAGGTGAGTGCTAGATTCGTGACGGCCGCTGGCACCGTGGGTGGTAAGAAAACTCCCACGCGAGGCTCATCCTCTCCGATCACCTCACGCAATAGGTACCTACGCAACGCCAGCGTTCGCACTAGGACATCCGCTGTGGGCAGTTTAGCTCCGGTTGAATCAGCCAGCTTGATAGGCTTGTTACCGGCTTTCAACTGCTTCAAGACTTCCAGCGTAATATAGGGCCCTGTTGCGGTTGTTGGATTCATGAAAAGACTCGGCGAGAAGTTGATTTGAGGTAGGGGAGTAGTGTAACGGCAGGTTGTTTTGGTAAACGATCGATGCGTCTGCTTTTGCCTAACAAGTGGCGACGCGACGTTTCACGCGACTCTGCTTTTCGAAAAGTGGTGCTCCGCACTGGTTGGTTCGATCATGCCCCCAGCAGTCGCGAAGTTACATGCGGCTTGCGATGCCTTGCTGTTCCAGCGGATGCAAGCCGTACATGGACAGCGAAGCAGCCTCGGCGGCGGGGAACATTTTACCCGGATTTGAAATCTCGTGTGGATCGCATGCTAGCCGGATGCGCTTCATGCACTCGATCGAATCCTCAGAGAACATGCCCGAAAGGAATTGTCGCTTTTCCATGCCAACCCCGTGTTCACCGGTGATCGACCCACCGAGCTCAATACACAGGTTGACGATCTTTGCGGCTAGCTCCTCAGCAGCGTGCAGCTTACCGTGCTGATTTCCATCGAACAGAATTAGCGGGTGCAAGTTGCCGTCGCCAGCGTGGAACACATTGGCGACTTCAATGCCCGCTTCACGGCCCAGTCGTTGAATTTGCGTGAGTGCAAAGCCCAACTTGCTTCGCGGAACGACACCATCTTGGACTATAAAATCTGGGCTCAGTCGGCCGACTGCTGAAAAAACGCTTTTGCGGCCTTTCCAAATCGTCGCTCGTTCAGCAGCAGATTGAGCGACTTGTATTGCTGTTGAGCCGCTTTTAGCCAGTAGATCGTCCAAGATGACCTTTTCTGCTGCAACTGCATCAGCGCTGCCATCCAGTTCGACGATCAACACCGCTTCAACGTCGGCAGGATACTTGGCCCCCACCGCAGCCGTTGCTGCTCGCATGCTAAGCGGGTCCATGATCTCAATGGCCGCTGGCAACAGGCCGCTGGCGATGATCTGTGCAACTGCTTCACCAGCATCCACAAGCGTTTCGTATCCGGCCAGAACAGTGTGAAAACTCTCGGGCTTAGGCATCAAGCGAACGGTAATCTCGACGACGATTCCCAACAGGCCCTCGCCTCCGACCATCAGCCCGACCATATCGGGTCCAATCGACTCGCCGCCCGGATGACCGACTTCGATAAGCTCTCCATCGCCAAGAACGATCTTCATCGCCAGGATATGGTTGCTGGTCATGCCGTACTTTAGACAGTGAGCGCCGCCCGAGTTAAACGCAACATTGCCGCCAATCGTGCAGACTTGTTGGCTGCTTGGGTCGGGTGCATAGTGCAGTCCTGCATGAGCGACTTCGGCAGAGAGCTTAGAATTGATCACGCCTGGTTCGACCACCGCCCAGCGATTCTCGAGGTCGACTTGCAGAATGCGATTCAGCCGATGCAGGCTAATGACAATTCCATCAGCATGAGGCAGCGAGCCTCCTGAAAGACTTGTCCCGCTACCTCGAGCGACCATCGGAATCGAGTTGTCATGGCACCAGCGAACGGTGGCGACCACTTCTTCGACAGTCCGTGGCACGACCACAGCTTTAGGCTTCACGGCAAACGCTGTCAGTCCGTCGCTTTGGAATGCAGCTAGCGCGCAAGCGTCGCTCTGCAATCGGTCTTCGGGAAGAATGCTTCTTAGCTGATCCAATATCTCTGCAGCAGTTAAGCTCATCTTGCTAACTAGCCTCTACAGTCGATTGAACATCGCTGGCCGCAGAGAGCCCGATTCCAGGGTCGGACAACTTGCCGAGCTGGTAAAGGATCTCGCCAAGAGCAGTGAGAACTAGCATGACG
>CAUJKA010000216.1 GCA_963204965.1 Planctomycetota bacterium
CCCTGCCGCCGAACTTCTTCAGGAAGACGTGGTAAAGCGATGGCAACGCGATTCTGCACGAGTACTTGAGCTTGGTTGAGATCAGTTCCCAGTTTGAATGTCACTGTAAGCGCCATCGCACCGTCGGTTGTGCATTGGGAAGACATGTACAACATGTCTTCTACGCCATTGACCTCTTGTTCGATCGGAGTCGCTACGGAATCGGCGATGACTTCTGGCGAAGCCCCGGGATAGTTGGCACGAACAACGATGGTTGGCGGAACGACGTCTGGGTACTGCGAAACAGGTAGGTTTAAATAAGCGATTGAACCAAGGATCAGAATGACTAAAGAAACAACGGTCGCAAAGATCGGACGATCGATAAAGAAGTGTGCAATTCTCATGGTTGGCCCCCAGCTTCAACGACTGGGGTAACAACATTGGCAGCCGGTTGACGCTTCGGAGTAAGCCACTGATCTTCCGTCACTGGTTGGTATTCATCAGGCAAGAACTCAGGGCCAGCCGTGATCGTCTCTTCAGTAACCTTTGCTTCGGTGCCAGGTCGAGCACGCTGTAGTCCGCTAAGCACCACTCGCTCGTCGCCATTCAAACCGCTACGAATAATGCGTAGACCGTGAGAGATTGGGCCTAATGTGACAGACCGGCGTTGGATCTTATTCTCAGCATCGACAAGCATCACAAATTTGTCGGCTTGGTCCGTACCAATAGCTTTATCGGGTATCAGGATCGCTTCGTAACGAGGGCTTCCCGGCAATCGCACTCGTGCGAACAGGCCAGGTACGAGTTCGTAGTTTTTGTTCGGGAAGATCGCTCGTCCTCGCATGGTCCCAGTGAAAGCATCCATTTGATTTTCGACGAAGTCCATGTGTCCCTGATGCGGATAGCCATCCTGTTCGTCTGCAAGTGCTAGGTAGACCGGATTGCGAACATCGCGACTACTGGGACGCTTACCTTCGTTGGATAATCGCATGTATTTGAGGTAGGTTTGTTCATCGGCGTCAAAGTTGCAATGAATCGGATCCAACGAGACGATAGTCGTAATCAACGTCGCATCGTTGGCTCCACCGCTTATCAAGTTACCTTCAGTGACGTAGCGATGACTGATTCGACCGTCGATCGGAGCTCGTACCTCGGTGTATTGCAAGTTCAGCTTGGCCAGTTCGAGATTGGCCTCGGCAACGCTGATCGCAGCCAGAGCCGCAACGACCATCGACTTGGCCGCTTCAATTCCACTGTTAGCCACTGCCACATCGGCTTCAGCTTGAGCCAGAGCGGCTTCGGAAATTTCGAAGTCTTGTTGTGTGGTAGCATTTTGGCGTCGAAGTGTACTCTGCCGATCAAACTCTTTCTTAGCTAAGTCTCGATGGATGCTCGCGCGCTGCGATTGGGATTCGGCTTGATCTACGGCTGCGTTAGCTTGAGTTTGTAGTGCTTTTGCGGCCGCGAGATTTGCGATGTTTCGATTGACTTCAGAAACGAACGGACGGCGATCGATGATGGCTAAGACTTGGCCTGCTTGAACCATTTGCCCTTCAGCAAATTTTGTTTCTTCGAGGTACCCGCCGACTCTGGCTCGCACATTGACAGATTCGATAGCTGCAAATCGCCCCACGAATTCGTCCCATTCAACGATGTTCATTTTGAGCGGTGTAGCTACGACAACAGAGGGTGCCGGTCGGGCTGGTACCGCTGTAGATTGACGACAGCCCACAAGCGTCAAAGCGATTACAACTACAGAAGCAACCAGCCAAGCGGCGGTCGGTTGTTTTTGCGAATCTTGAGATTGTGTAAGAATTTCGAGCATATTTAGTCTTTGCAGATTTCAGCGTTCAATAGGCGATTCAAGGGTATCAACTCCTGAACCGCAGGTGCTAGCCGCAGTCAGAAACCTCAGTGAATTGCGGACGGCGGCTAGCGCCTTCGTTTCAATGGAACTAGCCTATGCCAATGTTAGATACTTCAGGATGAACGAACTCTTACAAGAGTTCACCCACATTTCCTGAAAAACACGAGAAATTCATGGCTGTTTCGTAGGGTGTGTGCAGCCGTGCTTTTACTGAGCCACTTTGTCTAACGGTAAAATCCGCCATTTAAGCAGTTCAAAGCACTAGACGACCGCACGCGTAACACACCATTCTTTGATCTCCGAAGTCAGAAACTAACACTGCCGACTTGGTTACTTCGGCAGTTTCGCTGCTAAGATCGCTCGCTTAAATAAGAATCGAAACTGATTCACCGTAACTCACTTCGAACACTGGCAGGCCAGTGGCACACAAGTCGGAACCGCCTACGAAACTACCAGCCAAGCTTACTGCGGGTTAGCGTTTATTCTTGGCGACGCTGCTCATATCCCAAACACGAATCGTTCCATCGCGGCTGCTGGTGGCGATACGATGAGCGACTGAGTCGAGCGACACATTGTGGACTGCTGATGTATGGCCCCGCAAAGTCGTAACCGCTTTGCCTGTCGAAACATCCCAGACTCTCGCGGCTCCCATCTGCTCGCCGGTAACTAAGTGAGTTCCGTCGCCACAGAAAGAAACACCCCAAACATCTCCGTCGCTGCCGAGTAGATTCAACTTTTCAATACCCGATTCGCTATCCCAAATGCGGACATTCTTATGCCAGCCCACTGTTGCCAGAAGCGAACCTTGAGGAGCAAACTTAACACCATAGATCGGACCATCGTGGCCGCTGAGCGATTGTCGTTCTGCCAACGACTCAGCGTCAAAGATCCGTACGATCTTATCGCTGCCGACAGTCGCGATCAGCTTGCCGTTGGCCGAGTAGTCGATGCCCATGATTGAGCCAGGTTGCGTCTTAGTGATTAGTTCTTCGCCACTGTCGATATCAAAGACATGGATCATGCCTTCACGATCTCCAGCCGCGATCCGATCTCCGCTGGGTGAAAATGCGGCACTTCGAACTGCGCTGCTGAGTTTCCATTCTCTCACAGCGTCGAAGGTTTCGGAATTCCAAAGTCGAACCGTACTGTCATCTCCACTGGTCATCACTATTGGTCGAGTCGGATGGTAGGCCACCAGCCAAACAACTCCGCGGTGTGCGTTAAAGCTCTTTCGAAGCGTTTTGCTTTCGAGGTCCCAAATTCGAACGCTGCCATCCTCGATTGCCGATGCCAGTTGATGGCCGGTAGGATCAAAGTCAACCGACCAGACTGTGCCTGGGTTGCCTTCCAAAACAAATGATGGAAAGTTATCACCGCGATCGGGCCTCAACGCGTACCAAGTTATGATCGCAAGCAGCACGCAAACGCTGGACACGATCCAAGCACTGAGTATCCACTTGCGTTGATAGCGACGGTAGCTACCGGACAGCTTCTTAACTTCGCTAACTGCGATACTGGGTGTTTCCAACGGCGAGATCGGCTCGTATTCGTTGACGATCGATGCGAGCGCCGTAGCTACAGCCGCTGCTGATTCGGGTCTGTCGTCAGGCTTTTTCGCGAGCAACGACATGATCAAATCAGACAATGGACGCTTGATTTGCGGATTGACTTGATGCGGTAGATCTGGCGTATGATTCATGATCTTTTGCATTACACCCAACGCCGACGACGCTTGAAAGGGTGCTGCGCCGGTTGCCATTTCGTACAAGACAGCACCAAGTGAGAACAGATCACTACGTTCATCGGTAGCCTCGCCCAAAGTCTGTTCGGGTGACATGTAGAGCGGTGTGCCGGTGATCATTCCAGTTTGCGTCAGCTTGATATCATCGCTGGCTCGAGCGAGTCCAAAGTCCGTTAGCTTCACACGATTCGTTTCCGTTTCGATCATGATATTGGCTGGCTTGATGTCGCGGTGGATCATCTCCTTCTTGTGCGCAGCCGATAGTCCAGCGGCGATCTGCATGCCCAGTCTGGCGACTTCGCGAGCCGGTAGAGGCTGTCCTGAACGCAAGCGATTCTCAAGCGTTTCGCCCTCGATCAGTTGCATGACTAAGTAAGCTACTTCACCTTGCTGAGCTTTGGCGACGTGATACATGGGTACGACGTGTTCATGCGAGATTGCAGCAGCAGCTCGGCCTTCGCGACAGAATCGCTGCTTGGCTACATCGTTCGCTTGGTAGCTTGGGTTAAGTACTTTGACAGCTACATTGCGATGCAAGTGTGTATCGAAGGCTTCGAGAACAATTCCCATCCCACCGCGACCGATAACGCGAGCGATCTGAAAATGCTGAAGCTTGCCAATGTATGCGGGATCATCCGACGGCTCTAAGAAGTCAAGGTCGCCTGTAGCAACTCGCTTA
This sequence comes from Planctomycetota bacterium, assembly GCA_963204965.1. Lineage (GTDB taxonomy): Bacteria > Planctomycetota > Planctomycetia > Pirellulales > Pirellulaceae > Aureliella. The sequence continues at coordinate 4,267 of CAUJKA010000216.1, forward strand.
GGCAACGGTGTTGCATCGGGCGCGCTGGTCTCACTGAGTTGTTGAGGAGTCGCACGACGAATCTGTGAACTTTGCTGATTGCCTATTTCAAGCTCTTCTTCGACCTTGGAAATCGCTTTCCAATAGTCCGACTGGTCGGACGGATTCAGCTTGGATAGATCAGCAACAATCGTGCCGATTGGAATCTCTCCCGAAGCCAGCTTCTCGATGGTCGCTTGGCAGGACGAACAGGTCTCCAAGTGACTGGTCAGCAGATGCGAAGAGTCCTCGGGCAACTCACCGCGAATGAGTTGGTCAAGTTGTTCGGCTTTGGGACATCCTGATACGGCTTGCATGGTAGGCTCTTGATACTAATTTGTTTCTGGCGATCGGATGAATGCCGCGCTGGATAGTCTGACTTGGATTCTCACAGCACGTCCTCAGCCTGCAGTCGCTCGATCTCAACTCGCAGTTTGGCTGTAACTCGACTGCGAGCAACGTAGACGGCACCTACGGAAAGGCCAGTGCGTTTTGATGCTTCCTCGGCCGCGAGTGCTTGAATCGCAGTCAGTTCGAATGCTATCCAAGTCGTCGATTCAATCTTGGGCTTCACATTTGCGATGGCCAGTTCCACCAACTGTCGCTGATGTTCCAGTTCCCATTGCTGGTCCATCGATGTTGAAGGTTCGATTTCGCGATCAGAAAGTTCCAAGGGAGCGGGGTGTCCAGTGTTGCGACCGTGGCGTTTTTGTTTGTCAAAGTGCGTCGCCAATTTGTTTCGCGTGATGGCAAACAGCCACGCGCGAAAACCACCTTTCTCCTTGTGATACTCCAGACGATTGATCGCTAGGCCGACGCTTCGCATGACATCTTGAACAACGTCGGAAGCGTCCGCGTCTTGCAAGCCGCGACTACGAACAAAGCGATAGAGCATTGGTCCATAGTCGTTGAGAAATGAATTCCACGCATCCGAATCTGTGTGATCCCGAAGTCGCAACAACAGGCTGGCGCGGGTCAATGGTGAATCTGTCATGCACGTCATTGTAGGTTGTTAACCGCTTGACGTGGAGGTGAGGCGGTCTGTGTCCGGCTCGATTACCAGTAACCCGGCGTCTTGTCCCGTTGTTGCGAACAGCTCAAGATCGCGTTTCATTGCGAGCTTTCGGTTAAGCCCTGTTCGATGACATTGTTCGCATAGGTTGCATATTGATCACCAAACTGTTTGGCCATGCTGTCGGGCCAAACATGGAATTCACCATTCTCTAGGGCTTCGAAGATCGCATTAGCAACCACCGACGGTGGTTCGGCAACCTCTTCAAACCCAGCCTCACGAGCCATGTCTGTCAAAATCGGACCGGGATGTACACTAACGACGTGAGTGTTTTGCGAGCTCAGAACCTCTCGAAGAGCTTGAGTGATCGAGTAGCTGGCTGCTTTCGACGCTGAGTAAGTTGCTACGTCCGCGAAGCTCTTGACCGAAACAACGCTGTTCAGTTGCACGAAGGCTCCACCACCGTTGGCTTTCAGCACACCGGCAAAGTCCTGAGCCATATGGATCAGACCGTAGACATTGACCTTCATTTCGAATTCCAACGATTCAATAGCTTCGGGGCTTAACAGATTGCTGGCTCGAAGGACTCCGGCATTGTTGATGACGATATGCACATCGTTAGCTACATGTGCTGCCGCGGAAATTGTTGCTGGTTTTTCCAGATCGATTACCAAAGGAATCACGCGGTTTCCAAACTCTGCAACCAAGGGAGCCGCTGACTCCAGATTGCGAACGGCTGCATAGACTTTAGCGGCTCTACGCGACAAAGCTTCAACAAGAATGGCTCGACCAATTCCGCGATTGGCACCGGTGATAAGAACGTTTTTGCCTTGAACTGAAGTACTCATCGTGATTCTCTCCCGAGTCCTGAATTTCCTCGCACGTCCGATTCACTGCGATGGCTACAAGCCAAAATTGTAAAGTGAATCGTTGTTTCTGTAAGGAAATACCGAGTCCAGCAATGAAGCTTACAGCACGAGAGAGAGAATTTTCAAGAAATCTCGATCACTTTGGGTAGGGTAAACTCCTGCCAGGTTTGACCACACTTGACACAACTACATGCAGACTGCCATGACGACAAACATTTGCTTCGATGAGTTTGTTGGTCTGCACCGCTCGAACTCGTTAGAGAGTTAACTCCGGTTCTTTCCGGCAGATAAGAACCTACAAAACGGCTCGACGCAGTTCTTGGTAGGTCAAATTCCTGCCGGGTTTGACCACATTTGACGCAACTACATGCAGACTGCCCCGACAATCCAACAATTGCTTCGATGAGTATATTCAACTAGCTCAGTCTCGCGACTCGACCGTCACCGAAACGATGATCGGAGCGGTTTGGTTATTGCCTTTGACGAACTCGACGCGTTCAATAACATCCGCCTTGGCAGGTGTGACCTTGATGTAGCGAACTTGCTGGCCACCTAATCGGAAGGCTAGCTTCGACTCAGGCACTTTGATATTGGCGTTGATGTAGTCTGCGAAGTGAATGCCGTCGAGCAAGCGATGGTCTTCGGTAGTACCGTCGGCATAGTGAATACGCACGGTCATCGTCAGCGACTTGCTGGGTGTTCCTCCCGTGTAGCCCCATCCGCTGATGCCACTAAGCATGTGGATCGCGGCAGCGGGTGAACTAACGGGCAGTTCAATCGACTTGGGCATCTTCGGTGGTGAAACACCTTGTGTGCCGTAGAGCATGACGACATTGGGAGTTCGATCTTGTCCTGGATCAACCAGTTGAAACGGCACGCCTTCAAAGGTCTTGGGTTCCCAGTCAGGGAAGACCAAGCGCTCGGCCTGCCCGTCGCCCTCGAAGAACATGTCTTTGGTACTAATAGTGGTCGCAACCTTGCGCAAGTCCAATGGAAAGTACTTGCCGCGAGCTGCTAAGAACTCGAGCAGATCGGCCATCGCCGCTGGATCAAGTTGCTTTTCAAAGCCTTCAGGCATCGTCGACTTGCGACTGACGGTGATCTCTTCGATATCGCCTCGCTGCAGGGTGTGTCGCTTTGCAGTAGCGTCGAGGATTTCAACGGCGGTTCGCGTTTCATTGGCCATGATACCGGTGACAACAATTCCATCGGTAGTGAGCACGGTGTAGGTTAAGAAGTTACCTTCGACGCTACGACTTGGATCGAGAATGTGGGTTAGCAGCTCCAGCTTGGGATGTGCGGCCATTCCCGTTAGGTCTGGGCCCACCTTATTACCTTCGCCGCCATGAATATGACAGGTCGCACATTGCGTCTTGAAGAACGCTTTACCTCGCTGAGCGTTTCCGCCGCTGAGCACTTGCGATGCGTACTGATCGATAACAGCTTGTCGGTCGGCGTTAGGAAGACCTCCCGATCGCTTGAGGAGCTCTTTGGCTCGCGAGGCAATCTTCGCGTTCGGGTGAGCGGCTAGGGATTGCTTTCGATCCAGCGGCAGATCATTGATGTCCAGCGTTCCCTTTTCGAAGCAGTCCAGCAGATCTGTGCACCAATCGATTCGCACCAGCATCACGTTGATGACCTTGGGACGCAGCGAGGGCGTTAATCGCGAAAGGCTTAGGGCAAGCTTCTCGCCAAGTCCCTTGGCCGTGGAGTTCTTAAGCGATAGGACGATGGCTTCGATTAAGTCAGGCTGCTCGCGGCCATCGATCAGTTGAATCAGCGACTCGGCTGTCGACGAATCATCGCGACGGAAGCTGGAAAGATCACTGTTGGCAGCTAGTCGATCGGACAATGATGCCGATGAATCCTTCACTTTTTCGAGTAATGTGCCCGCGAGAGCTGAGGCTTGTTCGTTGAGGCGCTGGCTGCCAAG
>CAUJKA010000217.1 GCA_963204965.1 Planctomycetota bacterium
TTAATTCGTCGTACTCAAGACCTTGCTTGATGAAGTAGTTCCATTTAGAAGCTCCAATCTTGCGTTCGAAATCGCCGTAGAGCAGAACGTTGTTCTGCGAAATCAATCCTGCCGTTTTGGTGCGGTTTTGCAACAAGCGAATGTCGAGCAAATTAGTCTCGGTCTTCCGCTTGAATCGTGCGCCGGTTTGAATCGTTAGCGACTCAGTATTTCCCGTGGCTCCATTAATGCCAGCTTCCGCGCTGTTCTCCCAGCCGTCTAGGGGAATCCATGTCCACGGTTTATACCAACTCAACCCGCCGACCTCTTCTGAGTTCGTGACTAGATCAAAAACCGAGGGAGGCAAGTCGCCAAGCGGTGGCGGTGGCTTCTGCAGTCCGCCTTGGTTCTCACCGTAAAAGCTCGGCAAATCCTCAAGTGAACGCGCCGAATCGTCGGTCAACCACGCTTGTGACCAAGCTGGCGATGCGAATAGGCAAAGTGTGAAAACGACCATCGAGCGTATGATGGACATAGGTTGCGAGCCTCCATGAATAAGCATGCATCGAGGCTTGTAGCATATTTCTGAGCGATGAATCAAGACACCGTTATCCGCAATGCTTTCATTGCGGCGATTCGATCATTGGCGATCCAACTCGTATAGCATGCGGGCGGGACGCCCAGCGCACCGGTAGTTTTGAACTCTCCCGCTCGCAGACACAACCTTTAGCGATGGACTAATTAGCGGGAGAGTCGCGTGGCGAGTCCTGCGAGCCTAAGCGGTGAGGGTAAAAATGGGTGAGAACAATAGATCAATGGCTGCCTGATAAGATGCTTGGTGGGTTTCGTGCCTCAACCACACCCTACGAAATCTCAACGCCGCACATGATGCCGTAAAGGCGCGATGCTTGTTACGGCCTACGGTATTACTTGGAGTCTAACGAGCACGATAAGCGGCATACTCAAGTGCGTCGATATAACCGTCGTTGTTGGTGTCGGCACCTTTGGGAGGTACGATCATTTTGGATTGCTCATCATTGGATAGCTGTCCGTCGTTATCCTTGTCATATTTTGAGATCTGCTTCTTAGCCCAATCCATGTCGGCCACTGAGACTTTTCCCGCCGCACGCGTTCGTTCCATCTCATCGCGATAAGCGACGCACTCATCGACACTAATTTCATTGTCCTGATTGGTGTCAACTTGCTCAGGAACTCGCTTAACATCTCCTGCTCCTACTCGTGAAAATCCAAGAACCCCTAGAAGTCCGTCGTAACTCTCTTCCATGCTGATTTTGCCATCCTTATCCTTGTCCAATGACTTCAACTGATCGGCCATGTAAATGGGCTTTATGTACTCAAGCAAACGCCCCGCCAACTGCTCCTTATCAAGATTGCATATCGCAAGAGAACTCAAATCACATGCGTCTGACAACTTAACGTCGTGTCTTACATTAGTCAATGTTCTAGAATCGGACTCAGGACCTACGAATTGGAGAGCTCCATTGTCGAACCTCAACTCCGAAACAAAGCGAGATTGTGGAAGGTGCCACGGGTCGACCTTCTGATTGGCATAGATGGATTTTGCCGCTCCGGGCAGCAATGCTTCGACAAGAGCCCCTGGTGGTTCTGAGTGCTTCACAAAAGCTGAAACTAACGCAAGCTGTAACGGCAACTCATATGTGCCAGGGCCGAAACCGAGATTGTCTTGAAATGTCCTCGCAACAGACATTGGAACTTCGACCAATGTTTCGCGCAGAGTTCCGGATTCCACAATTCTTGCGTACCAAGACTTCGAGATTGCTTCCAGCTTTTGAACTTGATCTTCATTAGGTTTAACTGGACCCAGCAGGATTGCCGCGGAATAGACGATTGTGTAGCCGTTCTTGCTCAGTTCGTCAGGATCGTTGGTTGCATTCTCCAGAACTTTAATTGCACGATCGATCAGGGGACGCCGGCACACTTCACTCGAAGGATACACGCCTGCATATGCTCTTGCGAATGCTGTGGGTAATCGATTCTTCATGCTATTTGTCGGCGGGGAGAGGAAAGGCAACTCAAGCCAAAACAAATCTTGTAGATGCGGACTTGCTTCCAGCATACTGATCCAGACTTTCCGATCTTCATCGTTAGCCTCTCTGGACTTGATTTGCTCCAGAAGGCATTTGACCGAGTCTTCGAAGTAGATAGAAGCGGCTCCCAAGGATAGTTGCGCATTCAGCCAACTATTCAATGGTTCCAGCTCCTGCGATGTCAGGCCCTCGGGGATCGCATGATGAAGGACAATGATTCTCCATTGCTCGTCCGTTGTCGATTCCAATTCATTTCGAACATATTCGAAATAGTGGGCCGCATCCGCTTTTCGGATTACACCGAACGCTAGGAGATATGGCCTAATTAATAGATTTGATGCTAGCCGCTGGTCGCGGGAGGAGTAGTTGGCAGAAAGTTCCTGCCAACGAACTTTGGGAAGATCTTTCTTCAATTGAGCAATGATCCTTGAGCGCGTTTCGTCGGTGATTGAAGCGGCCAAGGCTTGTAACGCTTCGGTGATGCCCTCCGAAGACTTTTCCAAAGCGATCATCTTTAACCATTCGGAAAGCGGTCGCCCCTTGTATATGGGTTCGGCAGAGTACATGGGCTCGGCAGGCGTAGGAACATTCTCTAACGCCACGACATTGTTCGAACTCGCTGTATCGTTCGCCAACGGACGAGTATCCGAACTCGCGACAGTAGATTGACTTGGCTCTCGAAACACTTCGACAGCCGGCTCAGTAAGGTATTTCGAATACCGCTTATTGAGCTCTTTTTCAAACGTATCAACAGTCAGTCCAGCAGCATTCACCGTTCCGATCAGTGGCAGCTTTGCGGTCGAATCCGCTTGGATAACAAATCTGTGCTTGATTTTTTCGTCGG
>CAUJKA010000218.1 GCA_963204965.1 Planctomycetota bacterium
TGTTGAAGTCGTTGCATAATCCAGTCGATGAAAACGCTGAGCATCACAGATTTGGCTCGGTCGTCGATTGGAAAACTCACCAATTGATTATACCATCTTGCCGCCTGAGATTGAACCTTTTGTTCGTTCGACTCAATCAGAGGTTGAAAAAGTGCAATTAACGGGTGATCTGGATCGCGTCCGGCAAGTTGCGCTAGCAATTCGTCTAGTACAAAAGAACTAACAACCTTGCGCCATGGTTCGGTCTGTGGGTCCTTTGCTGCCGACTCAAAAACGATTACACCTTCTATCTGATGGTCTTGATATTGCTCTTGGAGTATTGCCATCGAAACCACGGTGCGATTGTAAATCCATGGGTCCGTGTAGAACTGCCATTCGACAATCAGCAGTGTTTTGTTAGGTAAATCAAAGAAAAGAACTGCATCACTTTCGCGTTCAATGGCTTTGATGTTGACCGATTCCAGCCGCAACGACTGTGCATTAGTCGACGATGAAGAGTCGCTCCGTCCCAGTAAATCAAGCAAGAGTTGCGGTGCGGCTTGGAATATCTGGTAGAGGTGTTTGTCTGAGCGCACGACAAAATCCTTTGCGATTTCAGTGTGGTTGCCCGGACAAGCAAAAGTAGCTGGAACTACATTTGCTTGAACCAGGCCTTCCCAATGGAGACGCTAGTCGACCAAAAGGATGTCGTCGACCTTTATAAAGCCCTTGCCAGCGTGATCGACGATGCGAACTCGCACGAGTTCACCTTGGGCGGCGGTTAGGTCGAGCGTCTTGGCGGCCATGGTATCACTGCCGTCGCCGCGAGCCGAAGCGATTCGTCGTCCTGTGGCTTCGGAGATCACTTCGATAAAGGCTTCAGCGTCATCACTTCCAGCAACCTTGGCACTCAACTTAGGCTTTGTAAGCTTAAATGGGCGACTGATTACTTCACCAACCAAGCCTGCGTTAGCGCTGCCTGTATCGATCGAGCCACTTTGCAGCGCTTGCCGTCCGGCTGGTCCACGAGCTTCCCAGTCGGCTAAGGTAGCGGCATTGAAGTTGAAGTTGAGTGGTTTGCCTTTGAGTGCTGGCACTGACCCACCTTCGGCTGACACTGTTTCCATCGCGGGTCGTTGACCGAAAGCGTCTTTGCCCGCAGCCGATGGCACAAGATATTGGCCCCATCCCATTCCGGCAGGTCGTTGAAGGAAAACGTGAGTTCCACGCTTAGTTCCGCAAACGATATCGACCAGCTTGTCTCCGTTCACATCGCCAGCAGAAATATCTGTACCAACACCCGACGAGTTATCCACGACATGCGCTGCGAACTGCACGCGACCAGCTTGTCGCTTGGTTTCTAACCAAAACAGCGTAGCTGGTTGATTCGCGCCTGGATCGCCGGGACCGTGTGCCCACCAACGCTTGCCGGTAACGATGTCAGGAATCTTGTCGCCATTCACATCGGCCAGAATCACCGCGTGAAGTTGGCTTACCGATAGACCGACGGAACTAGTCGCTGCGTTATCGGTCATGATGTCGAACTTTTCAAACTGAGTCGCTTCGCTGTTGGTGGCTTTGTAATAAGCCAAGCCAAATCCGTGTGCAGCCAAGCTCGTTAGCACCTCATTGCGTCCATCCCCGTCGAAGTCGACAGCAAACATTTGCGATCCACCGCCTGCGGAAAACGGGAAAGCATGGAACTGCCAAGTCGAATCGGTAGGCTTGCCTGGATTTTGCCACCAGCCATCCTTCTCAAGTAGGTCCGCGTGACCGTCGTTGTTGACATCGCCAACGCCTAAGCCGTGCGTGAACTTGTGGTAGTTGTTATTCGGCGAGATGTGATGGAACTTCCACATCTGTTTGGGATCTTGTCCCGCGTGAGAAGCGTAACCGTAATGGCCGCGACTGCTGCAAATAAGATCAGCTTTGCCATCGCCATCGATGTCTGCCATCATCGGCGATTCGTTGTCAACAGAGTCCAGCATCACGTGCCGAGGCCAGAGTCCTTCAGCTTTATCAGCGCCGGGATTTTCGAACCACCAGCTCTCCTTACCAGGAAAGCCGATTACATAGATGTCCATTTTGCCGTCGCCATTGGCATCACCCGAGTCCATCAAGAAATTTTCGGAATAGCCAATCGGATCGATAGCGTCACCTTCGTAGATGCGACTCTTCTTTTCAAAGTCGCCGCCCCAGTAGATCCACGGGCCTGAAACAACATCGCCTTTACCATCGCCATTAAAGTCGCCAAATGCGGCCCCTTCAGCATAAAAGTCGCTGCTCAACTGGATACGCTCGAACTGAATCTCGTCCGAAGGTGCTTGCGCCATGGATGTGCCAGCAGTTGCCAGCCCGATGAGAAGTAGAGTTCCGAATCTTTGAAACAGGTGTTTGAAACACGTCTTCATGGAAGTAGCTCGTTTTGAGGAGGGTGAGGAAGGCGGGAAGTTATCGCAGCTATGTTAATCGGTCGCTATGTTAATCCGAGAATCGGCAACTCAAGATTGTACCTGAGACTGTCTGCGGCGGGTATTGCCGCCTCAGGGCAGCCCAAAAACCGATTCCAAGCCTCAAAAAAACTGGATTCGAACCGAGGTTCCACCCTACCCGCACTCAACATAATCGCCCTCGCTGGGTACGATATCCGAATTCCTCCGCCAAGTATCGCGTGCCCATGGTCGATTGTTGCATCGGCCGGGATTGACACTGCGAATAGCTGTGGCGCTCGGGCGAGGGTTTGTCCGATGCTGAAATACACCTCAACGATGTTCACGACAGGATTCTGCCATGCCTCGACAAAGGCTCTACGAAAACGCGGCTCAAGCCATTGGCGACACACCTATGATTCGCATCAACCGATTGGTTCCCGACGGTGGAGCCACGGTGTATGCGAAGTGTGAATTCTTCCAACCGCTCAACAGCGTCAAAGACCGAATTGGCGCAGCGATGATCGAAGCCGGCGAGCGAGACGGAAAGATCACCAAAGACACTCACATCATCGAACCGACGAGCGGCAACACAGGGATCGCACTTGCATTTGTGTGCGCGGCTAAGGGTTATCGATTAACTCTGACCATGCCTGAGAGCATGTCGGTTGAACGTCGCGCCTTGCTGCGAGGGATGGGAGCTAACTTGGTGCTCACTCCTGCGGCTGACGGAATGCGCGGAGCGATTGCACGAGCCAACGAGTTGGTGAGCTTGGATCAAAACGCTTTCATGCCCCAACAGTTTGAAAACCCCGCCAACCCAGCAATCCACGAAAAGACAACGGGCCCTGAGATTTGGGAAGACACCGGGCATGACATCGATGTACTTGTCGCCGGAGTCGGCACGGGAGGAACGATCACGGGTGTCTCGCGATACCTCAAGAAGATGAATCCGAACTTTAAGGCTATCGCTGTTGAACCAAAGCACAGCCCTGTGATTAGTGGTGGTTCCCCAGGTAAACATCGCATTCAAGGAATTGGCGCTGGCTTCGTTCCTAAGAATTTGGACACATCACTAATCGACGATATCGTGCAAGTCGACGACGAAGATGCGTTTGAGTGGGGCCGCAGATTAGCCAAGTTGGAAGGTATCGTCGCTGGAATCAGCAGCGGTGCCAACATGTGGGCCGCCGCTCAAGTCGCTGCCCGACCCGAGTTCAAAGGCAAGCGAATCGTGACCATCATGTGCAGCTTGGGTGAACGTTACCTATCGACGCCACTGTTCGGTGATTTGGGAACTTAAATCGGGACGCTTAACTAGACTAGCTAGACCGATTCGACGTAGTAAGATTCAAAGCAGGGCGAGTTCTTCAATTGATAGTGCTCGCCCTGCTTCCTTTGCAAAAAGAAGAACGCGTACGAACAACGTACAAGAACGACTCGCAAGAATAACTTGCTGGCTAAAGAGACAAGAAAATGACCCACGGTTTTGGCATTATCGGTTGCGGTATGATCGCCAACTTTCATGCTCGAGCGATTCGCGATATCACAGGTGCTCAGTTGGTTGCCTGTTACAATCCAACCGCACCCAAGGCTGACAAGCTGGCCGCCGAGTATGGCTGCACCGCCTACACTGACCTTGAGAAGATGCTGTCTCATCCAGGCTTGGATATTGTGACGATTGGCTCACCTAGTGGTTCACATATGGAGCCATGTCTAGCCGCCGCCCACGCCGGCAAGCATGTCATTGTTGAAAAACCCTTGGACGTGACCTTGGATCGTTGCGATCAAATGATTGCCGCTTGTGAAAAAGCTGGCGTAAAGTTGGCGACGATCTTTCCATCGCGGTATCACGCGTCCAGTCGCTTGATGAAGCGAGCTGTCGAAGAGGGGCGGTTCGGCAAGTTGGCTTTGGGTGACGCCTATGTGAAGTGGTATCGGACTCAGCAATACTACGACAGCGGAGCTTGGCGTGGCACCTGGAAGCTGGATGGTGGTGGAGCGTTGATGAACCAAGCGATCCACAGTGTCGACTTGCTTCTGTGGTTAATGGGACCAGTCGCTGAAGTCAGCGCACATACAACGACTTTGGCGCACGAGCGAATCGAAGTTGAAGACGTTGCAGTAGCTAGTTTGCGGTTTGCCAGTGGTGCGCTGGGCGTCATCGAAGCGACCACAGCAGGCTTTCCTGGCTCGCTCAAGAAGATCGAACTCACCGGCTCCGCTGGCACAGCTATTCTTGAAGAAGAGGACATCATCAAGTGGCATTTCGCCAAGCCCACGGAGGAAGACGAACAGATTCGCCAAGAGATGTTGGGCAAGACGAAGACTGGTGGTGGCGCGGCTGACCCTGCCGCCATCGGCCACCAAGCCCACGCAGCATTGTTCCGCGATGTCCTCGATGCCATCGATCACAACCGACCACTGTCGATTGATGGAGCGGAAGGTCGAAAAAGCGTTGAACTGATTCTGGCGGTTTATGAAAGTGCACGAACAGGCAAAACGATCAAGCTCGGCAAGTGAGACAGACTGAATGTCTCACGTGGTCCTTCAAATTAAGTTCTCCGATAAACTGTCATAACCATGCGAATCGTCATTTTGCCTGACGCTGCTTCTGTGAGTCGCCGAGCGGCTGACGTCTTTTGTCAATTGATCAAAGAACTGCCTGATGCGGTGCTTGGCTTGGCCACTGGTGGAACACCTCTGGGAACTTACAACGAATTAGTGCGACGCAATCGAGCGGGCGAGATTAGCTTTGCCGAGGTAACGACTTTTAACCTTGATGAATACGTTGGACTTCCAAGCAATCATGAACAGTCGTATCACACCTTCATGCATCAGAACTTTTTCACTCACATTGATATCGATGTGAGCCGCTGTCATTTGCCCGACGGCGAGGCGACGGATCTTGCTCTGGAGTGTCAGCGCTACGAAAAGCTGATTGATGATGCAGGTGGTATCGATTTGCAAATTCTAGGAATTGGTTCTGATGGTCATATTGCCTTCAATGAACCAGGTTCGTCACTGGCCAGTAGAACTCGAGTCAAGGCTCTGACTCAGCAAACGCGAATCGACAATTCGCGATTCTTCCATGCTCTGGACGATGTTCCTCGCGTGGCAATTACCATGGGAGTCGGAACCATTCTTGAAGCAGACCATATTATCTTGTTGGCAACTGGAGCAAGCAAAGCTACAGCCGTTCGCGACTTTGTAGAGGGGCCAGTCAGCAGTATGGTTCCCGCGTCCGCTCTGCAACTCCACCCTCAGGTCACCGTCGTGTTGGATTCTGGAGCTGCTGGCCAATTGACGCGGCGAGAGTACTATGACTACGTCGAGCAAATACAATGTGAGCTTGAGTCGAAGTCCGGCAACTAGATTCGACCCGTTTGCAGGCTGTTCGATAGTCTATGAAAGCTTGTTGCCACTAGCACGCCTAACCTGTTGGGAGTCCACAAGTGCTTTTTCGAGTCCTATCGTTCGCGCTAATGCTCTGTCATGTGGCTCTTGGGGCTTCGCATGTTCGTGCTCAAGGGCTGAAGTTTGATTCTGCTGGCGTGCCCATTCATTACGAAGTGTTAGGAACTGGTACCCCGGTCCTCTTAATCCATGGCGTAGCCATCAACGGTCGCGGCAATTGGTCGATGGGCGATATCATTGATCGACTTGCCAAAACGAATCAAGTGATCGTCATGGATGTTCGAGGCCATGGCCGCAGCGGCAAGCCGCATGACACTGAGGATTACGGACTTGAAATGGTCCAAGATGTGGTGCGGTTGCTCGATCATCTGAAGATCGAGAAGGCGCACGTTGTGGGATACTCGATGGGTGGCTTGATCACGATGAAGCTCGCTACAGAAAACCCGAAACGCATGTTATCAGCCTGCGTATGCGCTGCGGGCTGGCTGCGGCCTGATCAAGAGGAGGCCCCCGAATTCATCGCTGCAGTAGCTGAGAGCTTAGAAGACGGTAAAGGATTACTCCCCCTGTTGGAACGCTTGCATCCAGGTGACGATCCAGCCACCAAAGCTCAGATCTTCGCAACGAACACCTTTCTCAAATCAGCCAACGATCCCAAGGCTTTAGCCGCCGTCTTTCGTAGCTTTCCCAAGCTTGCAATCACAAAGGAGAAGTTGGTCAATTGCCAATTGCCGGTGCAGTTCATTGTTGGGACCGACGATCCGGCTCCAACCAGTCTGTCGCAATTGAAAGAGGTTGCGCCTGCGAATTTCAAGATTGTCGAAATTAAAGGCGCTGACCACATGTCGACAATTGCAACTCCGCAGTTCTACAAGAGCTTGAGCTCATTCGTGCAGGCGAACAATCCGAACAATTGAGTAGGTAAGGCGTTACTTCGTTGTCTTTCTGCTCCTGTTCTCGGCATCTATAAAATCATCGATTTGAATTCGACGCCAGCGCCAACAATGGCAATCGCTCTTGAGTTGAAACCACAACGCCACCTGGTTGCTCGATCGTGATTGCAAAGGCGGCAGGCTTCAGCACCTTTAACTTCGCGTTAATCGGCACTACGACTTCGCCATTAGACGCAATATCGAAAACACCTCCATCGATAGGTTCGGCATCGCGGTCTGGATCGATGATCCACAATTGGTACTGCTCTTTCGATGGATCATTAGGGGGCATGCCAACAAACCGCATAAAGCCCTGCTGGCTTTCATTGTTCCAAACGACGTCTCCAGTAACAGCGTTATCAAACGGCGTCTTACCGCTGGACCAATCAACGCGAAGAATTTCTTGCGAGTTGTTGAGTAAAGCCAATCGCGACTCGGCGGCAGTTGCCTGCGCGGTCATCACTTTCTTCGGACTGCTATTGAACCAAAGCTGGACGGCTAACAGGAAAGATGCTGCCGCGGCCAACCACGCCACGGCCTCACGCCATGCAAACGGCTTCCGCTGCTGTGGTTGCGCAAAGTCACCCTGCCCTACGCTTCGGACATGCCTAGGTTCATGGCTGCTGGTTGTGAGAATTGAGTGGTTTGTGGCTGGGGTCACAAACCGCCCTGCCTCATCTACAATCCTCTGCTTCAAAAAATCCGGAAGATTGGCCTCATCGCCGACGCTGGCTGTGTCGGCCGCAAGTTGCGAAGTCCCTGGTTCTGTCAGTGCTAATTGCAGCGCAGCAGCGGCCAACTCAAGTTCCTGAAGCTCTTTGGAATGAATCGCTGAAAACTGTTCACCAAATTCTTGTAACTCGTCGTTGGACAAGTCCCCTAGCACCTTTCCGGCCAGGAGTTCTTGGAAGTACTTTTCATCATGGTTCGGTTGGTTGCTCATGATGCGGTCTCCGTCAGCTGAACTTGAGTGCCTCTTTGCATGCAGTCACGCAGTTGAAGCAGTCCGCGTCGTGCGAAGGACTTTACTGTCCCCAGCGGCATCCCTAGAGCTTGTACGATAAGGCTATGCGATGCGCCTTGGTGGACGGACATCTGCAAAATCTTTTGCTGATCGTTGGAGAGCTTCTCAAAGCAACGGGCCGCTTTCGCGGCTTCATCAGCTAATTCAACTCGATCGTGAACGGGCATTGCTTCGACCTCAATTGCTGACGCTTCAACGCTAACTTGATCCAATTTGGCGCTCGAGCGTCGGAGTCGGTCAATCATCCTTCGACGCGCGATCATCGTGATGAACACCACTTCGCTGGCTACTTCCGGATCAAATCGTTTCGCGCTTTGCCACACATCCACAAAAATTTCTTGAGTCAGATCCTCGGCATCCGCCGGATTCTTAAACCATCGTCGCGCTAGCGACCACACGAGCCCGCCGTAGCGATTCACGCATTCATCTACGGCAGATAGGTCACCGGCTGCAATTCTAGTTAGAACGGGTTCAGTCAACGGATCGGTCTCAAGCATTAAGGGACTGGGATTCAACAAGGTTGAAGTCATCGTATCGCATTCGTAGCTAGGATCAAACGGCCTCTTTTGCCAAAAACCTCTGCGGGCGAGACGCCCGCGTACCTGGACGCTCGCGTGCCGGGGCGTCCGATTACCAGGTCGTCCGCGTACCAGGGCTAGAATCTGAAATGGCCGCAGCCCACAGAGACAACTGTGGGCTGCGGATTGCATTTCACGATCATTAGTGGCTAGCCGACAACTGAGTGTACATCTGGTCGATGCCGTGCCGCAATGTCCACGATCGTTCTGTTGGGCAAGTTTGCTTGCTGGCGGTTTGCAAAACTTGCTTCATGTGGCTTGTTAGGCTGGGATTCATGGGCATATCAGCCAGTGAAGTCATCGTGCCTTCGTACAGCTTGGCACAGGCATCGTGATGGCCTGCGTTGTACAGAGTTGCCCCTTGAGCGACTGCGTGCTCAAGCTTGCGGCGAACGTCGGCTCCTTTGGCTGGTGGTGTCAGTACGGTGTCGATCACGTGAATCACCCCGTTGGACGCATCCAAATCCGTCATCACCAACTTAGCGTTATTGATTTTCGCGCCATCGCTACCGACAGTGACCATGATCGATGCGCCTTGAACTGTCTTCGCTGTTTTGGCCGCGACCGCATCCTCTGAGTAGACGCGTCCTGGTACAACGTGATAGGTCAGGATATCAACAAGCTTCTGCTTGTTCTCTGGCTTGAGCAAGTCTTGAACGGTGCTGCCTGGCAACTTTGCAAAGGCTTCGTCAGTCGGAGCAAAGACAGTGAATGGACCTTTGCCTACGAGTGTGTCGACCAAGCCTGCGGCCTTGACTGCTGCCAACAGTGTTTTGAACTTCTCGGCCGCAGTTGCGACTTCAGGAATGTTCTTGTCTGCTGGAAGGATGACCGAGTCGATAACGTGAATGACTCCGTTATCGCATTCGATATCAGTAGTGACAACCTTGGCGCCATCGATCATGACGGTTGAGTCCGCGACTTTGATATCGACGCGTTGGCCGTTGACGGTCTTGGCACCGGCCAGTCCAACAACTTGCTTCGCCAAGACTTTGCCTGGAACGACATGGTAGGTCAAAATGCCGGCCAGCTTGCCCTTGTTTTCTGGCTTGAGCAATGTCTCAACAGTTCCGGCTGGCAATTTTGCGAAGGCTTCGTCGCTAGGTGCAAACACCGTGAATGGCCCTGGGCCTTTCAGGGTATCGACAAGATCAGCGGCCCCAAGAGCCGCAGCCAGTGTCTTGAATTTTCCAGCCTTCACGGCTGTCTCAACGATGTCTGCCGCAAAAGAGCTAGTTGCCATGAGACAGCACACACCGAGCGACAAGCAGCTTCTAAATAGAGTCTTCATTCTTTTCATTTCCTGAATCGCAATTGATTGTTAAGTCGTTCAAAGTTCCACCTGATCGGCCTGATCACCAATGCATTCGCGGCGTTGGGCCATTTGGATTCAAGAATTTTCCAAGATAGTCAAATTAGCTTTTTCGCCGGTCAGTTGTTGGCTTTTTCATAACCCGAAGCGTTAGCGAGGGACGCTCGAAACCTCGAATAGCCAGTCCCTCGCTAACGCTTCGGGTTGGGATTAGATCAACAAACAGGTTAGTGAAGGACATCTCGGATGTTGGCCCGAAACGTCGCGAAAAGCCGGTCCCTCGCTAACGCTTCGGGTTGCGAAAGAGCTCATCCGTGCAACATCAAAAAGCGTTGGCGGGACGCCCGGGAACCTTCAATTAGGACACCTCCAATTAGGGCAAGATCGGCCGCCTACGTAGACAATCAGGGCCTTTTCACCTACGATGGTCGACTTCAAAAAGCTGCTTAAGTACTTGATTTCTGCATGAAAGGTTGCCTCCGTTGGAAGCTCGATTTGTTTTACTGTCTGGTGATGGAATTGGCCCTGAGATCGTTTCGCAAGCCGAGCGAGTGCTTCGCTGGATCGGCAAACGATTTGGACATGCATTTGAGTTTTCCGAGCACCTCATCGGTGGTATCGCAATTGACACGTGTGGCGATCCATTGCCGCAAGAGACCGTCGATGCTTGCAAGGCGAGCACAGCCGTGCTTCTGGGAGCCGTTGGTGGTCCGAAGTGGGATGATCCCAATGCGAAGACGCGACCTGAGGCCGGACTATTGCGAATTCGTAAAGAGCTTGGCCTGTTTGCAAACTTAAGGCCAATCACAGCCTACCCAGAGCTGGTGGATGCTTCGCCGCTCAAACGAGAGATTGTTGAGGGAACCGACATTCTCTTTTTCCGCGAGCTCACTGGTGGCATCTATTTCGGGCCCTACAGTTGCGAAGATCTTCCCGGTGGCGGTCAGCGCGCGACCAGTACGGAAGTCTATGAAACGTACGAAGTCGAGCGAATCTTCCGCTTGGCTGCCGAAGCCGCTCGCAAACGTCGAGGCAAGCTGACGATGGTCGACAAGGCCAACGTTCTGGAAGCCAGTCGATTGTGGCGTCGCGTTTGCGCCAAGATTGCTAAAGAGGAGTATTCAGATCTTGAGTACGACGTGGTCCTTGTAGATTCCATGGCGATGCACTTGATCAGCCGACCGCGAAGCTTTGACGTAGTCGTGACTAGTAACATGTTTGGCGACATCTTAACCGACGAAGCTTCGATGCTCCCTGGATCGCTGGGTATGTTGCCCAGCGCATCGATCGGAAGCTCTGGACCAGGCTTGTATGAGCCGATACACGGAAGCGCGCCGGACATCGCTGGCAAGGGAGTCGCGAATCCATTGGCAACGATCTTGGCGGCGGCGATGATGTTGCGGCATTCGTGCTCGTTGGAAAAAGAGGCTGTAGCTATCGAGACTGCGGTTAAGAAGGTGCTCGCCGATGGACATCGTACAGCAGACATTGCTGCGGCTGGTGCAACGAAGATTGGCACCATTGCCATGACCGATAAAGTCTTGGCCGCTCTAGAGTCAGCCTGATTGGCCTATCGACAAACGCTCGCCTACCAATAACTCATTACTATCCCATCGCAATTTGAACTAAGGAACTTACTGATGTTCCGATCCGCAGTACTTGTTCTGGGGTTCGCCGTTGCACTTCATGCTGCGTTGACTACCAATGTTCACAGCGCGCCGGCGCCGGGAGATCCTGGTCCGATTCAGCTAATCTTCGATACCGACATCGGCAACGATTGCGATGATGTTTTGGCTCTTGGAATGATCCATGCCTTGGAATCTCGAGGCGAATGTAAGCTGCTGGCGGTCACCTTAACCAAAGACAATCCGGTGGCGGCCGCTTTTGTAGATGCAGTCAACACGTTTTACGGTCGAGGTGAAATTCCAATCGGTGTTTGCCACAGCAAAGTGACTCCCGATGATGGTAAGTTCAACGTTTTAGCCAGCGTGATGGACGAAGGCAAGCAACGTTATCCGCATGACCTACTGAGCGGCAAGGACGCGCCCGACGCAGTCAAACTGCTGCGACAGGTTTTGGCAAAGTCTGCCGACCAAAGTATCGTTATCGCGCAAGTTGGCTTTTCGACCAACATCGCCAACCTTTTGGAATCGCCTCCGGATGATCTTAGTCCGCTGAGCGGCGTCGATTTAGTGAAGCAGAAGGTTCGCATGCTCTCGATCATGGCTGGGGCGTTCACGTTGATTCCGAACAACGGAAAGATGGTCGAGCATCGCGAGTACAACGTCGTAATGGACATTCCTGCGGCTAAGAAGCTGGCTGAAAAATGCCCAGCGCCGATTGTGTGGAGCGGCTTCGAAATCGGTTTGTCGCTTCCCTACCCGCACCAAAGCATCTTGAACGACTATCGCTATGTGAAGCATCACCCGCTGGCCGAAGCCTACGTGCTGTACATGCCTCCGCCACACGATCGACCGACTTGGGACCTAACTTCTGTGCTTTACGCAGTTCGCCCCAACGACAGCTACTTTGATCTCTCTGCCAAAGGACAAGTTAAAGTCGCCGACGATGGATTGACCTCGCATGCTGCGAAGGATGAAGGTCGCGATCGTTACTTGATCCTTCGCGAGGATCAGAAGGCTCGAGTCATCGAGGCGTTGCGGTTGCTTTCCAGCGAACCGCCACAGAAGTTAGAAAATTCCGGGCGTTAGAAAATTACGCTGCTAGATGTTCCAGCCGTAGCTGCTTCGAAGTACGGCTTCGACGGTACTGGTCAGAGTGCGAAGCGTGAAGGGCTTGCTGAGCATTCCAGCGGGGTTGAGCGATTCTGCTTCGCGAACGATTTCGTCGTCCAACTGAGCGCTCATCAAGATACAAGGCAAAGCGGTCTTACGCGTCCATCGAATCTGTTGCAAGGCTTCTAGGCCACCCAATCGTGGCATATGAACGTCGAAAATCACCAAGTGAATTTCGGTCGAGCATTGGATGATTTCCAGAGCTTCTTGGCCATCCGCGGCCAACCGAGTCTCGTAGCCTCGACGACAAAACACTTCGCCTAAAGACTCGCGAAAGTCTCGATCATCATCAGCGATTAGCAACTTGGGCTCGAGCAATTGCACGATAACCTCCTCGACACTAACTGGGCCTGAGAGCTCCGCGAAGATAACTTCGACTTCGCGATCCTTCCCAGGCTAGCCAATTTGGCAGCTTAGCTACCACACTGCATTATGCGTTCCAATTGTTACCAAGGGAAGACAGTTTAGGCAAGATAGTCCAATCCATTTGGGGCTGTAGTCTGAAAAGAACAGCTAATCCTGCGGCTAAGCCTGCTTTCAAGCCCGCCATCAGAATCGTCCGAGGGAATTGGGCGTCGAGGCGTGGCGTGTTATCATCTCCCTCTTTCCACGCCGAAGCAGACTAGTAAAACCCGTCAGAAAATCGGGCGGATTAAGCATCATCTGTCTGCCGTAACTTACCATTGAAACCAACCAGACCCCGCCTGATATCTTCATGAACGCCAACGACACTACAGCCGCTTCACCAGTACAGAATCCGAATCGCCCATTTTTGACAGAGGATTGGACGGCTGTTTTGGTCGGCTTGACCGTGTTGGTCATTGGATTGGCGTTGGCATACTGGAAAAAGCCTGCCGACGTTGATTGGGCTGCCGCGCAGAGCAAAGCTCAGTCGATCAGAGAAGCCGAAAAGCAATTCTCCTCTGAGCAAGAAGCCAATCTCTCGGCCGAGGATCGCAAGGCTCTTTCCAAGAAGCGGTCGGAGTCGTTGCTTAAGAAAGTTGGAATTGCCTGGGAGCCAGCTTTCAAGCAAGACTTGGCCAAAGTCGGAAAATGGCAAAGCGACCCGCGCGACTCGATGCGTAAACGCAACAAAGAAGGCAAGGCTGAAGGTGCCGTCGTGTGGCAACCGATGGTCTACACCGGATTGATACTGGCATTTATCGGAGCGCTCGCGATGTTCTTTCGCGGACAAAGCCTTGTCAAGTTTCTCATCGCGTTCCCGTCTTTGTTTTTGCTCTCTGCTGGATCGTACCTGTTGGCCGAGCAAGAGGTCATCAAGTATTACAACCTCGAATATGCCTTGTGGGCGCTGATGGTTGGCATGTTGATCTGCAACACGATCGGTGTTCCGGATTGGTTGAAGCCGGCCGTGCAAGGCGAAATCTACATCAAGATTGGGCTGGTCCTCTTGGGAGCCGAAGTGCTGTTCTCTCAATTACTGGCCTTGGGAGTGCCTGGAGTCTTCTGTTCGTGGCTAGTCACCCCTACGGTTCTCATCGGAACCTACATCTTTGGGCAACGCGTCCTGAAGATGGAAAGCCGTTCGCTGAACATCGTAATCTCGGCAGACATGAGCGTCTGTGGCGTATCGGCGGCGATTGCAACTGCGGCGGCCTGTAAGGCTAAGAAAGAAGAGCTCTCCTTGGCTATCGGCCTATCCTTGGCCTTCACTGCGATCATGATGGTCGTCATGCCTCGGATTATTCTGGCCATGGATATGGATCCGCGAGTTGGTGGAGCGTGGATCGGTGGCACGATCGATTCGACCGGCGCTGTTGCCGCAGCCGGCGAGGCGCTGGGGATTCTTGGTTCTGAAACAGCCGTAACGGTCAAAATGATTCAGAACATCCTCATTGGAGTCGTCGCGTTGGGTGTAGCCATCTACTGGACGCGCTGGATCGAGCCATCCAACAGCAATTCGTCGGAGTCTGTTGAAAAGTGGGCCAAGACCATTGACGCGACCGACGAGGAGAAGAAATCGCTGTCGAAAATCGGCCCTGGCGAAATTTGGAAGAGGTTTCCCAAGTTTGTGTTAGGGTTCATCGCGGCCAGCCTGCTCTTCTCGTTTCTGTTTAGCAATTCCTTCTTTGGAGCTAGCTGGGTACAAGCGACGACCAAGGACTATACCACCTTGATTCGATCGTGGTTGTTCTGCCTAGCATTCGTGTCGATGGGACTGAGCACCAATTTTCGAGAGCTCGCTCCGTATTTCAAAACTGGCAAGCCCATGGTGCTTTATCTCTGCGGGCAAGCGCTGAACCTTTTATTAACCTTCATCATGGCTTATTTGATGTTCGGCGTGTTGTTTAAGGAATAGCCATGCAGCCCACACACCGTTGGTTCAAGTTTTCAGTCGCAGTCATCTGCGTTGGAGCGGTCTGGCTTGTCGTCTTGCCTCGCCTGGCGAACTGGCAGCCAGTTCGTGAGCACATCGATCGCATGCAAGCGGCAGAGATTGAAGTCGACGCGATGTTCTACAGTGAACTCAGTCACGTACCTGGTCTGTGATTAGCACTTCGTCCCTCTTCGTAGGGCGTGTGTAGAGGTCTAATACCACCCACTGAGATCAAGAACATTCTTTTCCGAGGTTTGTTAGTCTGCACAAAGTTAGTCCGACCTCGCAACACTCCATTTTGAAACAGACTATCGTGCAACGACAGCCTTGGCGTCCCAACGTCTCGTGCTGAATCTCGCGATACTGAATTTAGAAGTTTCGAACGGACGCGCGGAGGTACAAAGGCAAAACTGTAAGGGGCGATCGCCAAATTGCACCGAGCGTTTTCAAACCTAGCGTTTGGAATACTTCAAATTCTCTTGTAACACTTTCCTGATCTGTCCGCTTTCAATGATGTAACGTCGAACTATTTCCTACGTTTCCTCTGTTGGAGCAATACCATGATCAAGACTAAAAATCGAATTCTCTACTGCTTCGCAATTTTGGGTAGCCTACTTCTTTCGGGAACGTCTTTCGCGACGGACTCGCTAAAGCTACTGGTCAATGTGAACCAGCTTGTGGCGGATGATTCAAACGATCCACCTCCGCCGCCACCTCCACCGCCCCCCAAGCAGATTGTCGGGCACTCTTGGGGAGGATTGTTGCAAAGCGATCGAGACGGCTACCTTTCAGGAGTTCAAATTGGTGTTAATTCCCGAGCCCAAGACTACATTGAGCAGGATAGTCTGATTGCAATCGTTGTTCATCGATCGGTAGATTCCGCAGGTCGGTTGTCGCTGATTGGCTACGATCCGTTGGAAAATGAGTACATCTCGATCTCAGCCATTCCAGTCGATTGGACAAGCTCGGGAGAGGCATCCACGATGGAAGGCGAGTATCAAACCTATCGGTTGGATCGCCGTGGCCGAAAGCAAGTCACTGACCAAGGTAGTCTCGGAATTATAGCCATCCTCATCGGCCTGTAGTTTCCAGAGCCGTGCGAAAGTTGAAGAGATACTGTGTGTCTTTGGGGCTCGTGCGAAGGCGCGACGCCCGTGAAGGAAGTCGGAAACTCTTAGCTTTGACAATTTCTTTCCCTTCGGTTTGTTGATTGTCTCCGTGACGTCCATGTCTCATCGATTTAGGTCTGGGAGTCGGACATGGAAAACGTTGGAGACATGGCTTGCGAGCGGAGACGAGTTCTTCGTAGGTGTTCGGTGCATGCGTTCAGAGTGGGGACGAACACCGCTAAAGATGCTCATCACACAACGCTAACACGGCCTTTCAAACACAACCGCGTGCAAAACACCGTTGGGCTTGGTGGTTACTCGTGATCGGAGTGCGGGTCTTCTCTATCGAGGCCTTGACTGCTTCGATCACTTGCCGCCCTGAATCGCTCAAAATCGAAGCAATGCACTACGCGAAGCTCGCGTCGGAAGTATTGACTATCTTCGCTTCCGAATTCTTCTTTTGGGCTGTTTTCAAATTCCGCCGAATTTTCTGCGACACGCTGTAACACCGTTAGCCCGTTTCCGCTAGCTCCATTGTCGCCTGACATCTTATCTGCAAGGAAACAATCATGAACCGCAAGAATTACAACAACCGAGTCGTACGTTTCGAATCTTTGGAAGACCGCAAATTGATGGCTGGAAACATTACCGCGGACGTCATCAACGACGAACTAGTCCTGAATGGAGACGGATCCGCCAACGCAGTAGAAGTTCATCAAACGGCACTCAATATCTACAAAGTCACCGGCCTAAACGGCACCAAAATCAACGGCAAGGACGACAAGAGCTTCATCGTCAAGAAAGGCATCCTGGTCGATCTTAAGGGAGGCGACGACAGCTTCGAAATGGGCGGTACAGTCTTTGTCGATGACGTCGATGGGCGTTTGAAGATTGACATGGGTGCAGGTAAAGACAAAGTGACCCTTGGCCGAGTCCGCGTCGATGGCGACACGACCATCAACACATCGACCGAGGACGACACTGTCTTCCTTGGCTTTGCTTCGCTAGGCAAGTTAACGGTCAACACAGGTGCTGGCCACGATACGTTCAATACGGGCTTCTCAGCCTCCGGCCAAACTGTCGTGAATATGGAGGCCGGTAATGACAAGTTCGTCGGCTCTTCATTCTGGGATAGCCTGAAAGTGGATTCCGGAATCGGCGATGACACCATCGAGCTATTCTTGGCAACAGCGGAAGGAAATATCGATCTTCTAGCGGGCGCCAACAACGATACAGTGAAGTTGCAGGCTGTTATTGCAAGTGGCGTTACAGTCGATACCGCCGCTGGAGTGGATCAAGTCATTCTGCAAGGCGGCCTAAAGACAAACTCTAGTTCGATTAAGACTGGCTCAGAGAACGACACGGTTGAATTCAAAGGCGCTACCATGCAAACCGCCTTGACTGTGGATACGGCTGACGGCCTGGACAAGATTGTCGCGACTGACACCACTTTTGAAAAAGCGCTGACGCTCAAGACTGGTCTTGGAAACGATATTGCTGAACTGAACCGCGTAACCGCATTGCGATCCGTGAATATTGATACCGACAAAGGCGATGACACTGTTACACTGATCGATGTAGCAGCCAACGGTCAACGCATCGACATCAATACTCGCGATGGTGAAGACAAGGTCTCACTAACACGCGTCGTGGCAGATCAGTTTTTTGCCAAGCTAGGGAATGGTCGCGACGAAATCCGCGTCCGCGATAGCAAGTTCCGCGTAACAAACTTGGATGGCGAGGCTGACTTGGACAAGTTCTTCGATCTGCTTGGCAACGACTTTGGCACGCTGACTCTGACCAGCTTCTAGTACCTTCGATCGTTTTTAAGCAACGAAATCTGTCTATAACCAGAACCAGGGCCTCACGCGAAGGCGCGAAGCCCGCTGGCTCTTCGTAGGGCGCGTGAAGAGGTCTCATACCACCTACTGAAATCAAGAACATTCTTGTCCGAAGTTTGTTGGTCTGCACACCTTTATTCCGACCTCGCAACACGCCATTGCGCAACGGCTAATTCTGCCTCGACAGTCTTCTAACAAGGGGTTCGCTCGTGATTCGCAGATGGTGCGTTCCGCATGCGGTCGTTCGGCGATTCGAACCTTTAGGTAAATCCGACTCAAACGTGATGCAACCTCAATTCGCAAATGCACGCTACACACACACTACGAAAACTGTTGGTGGACTCTAATGCCTGTATTGGTTGTTACATGGGGCGTTGAGTCGTTCTTTGCGAGTTCGAGAAATCGATTCACGGATTCCTCTTGCCTGGGTGAAGCTGCCGCATACGATTCGAGCGACGAAACTTGCGAAAAAATCTCGGGCTTGGCTGAGCCGCTACAAACGCTACAGACGGACCAACCGTTGAACCATCGAGAGAATTTTTCTAGTTCGAGTCAACTGATTGATTCCTGGCGTTGACGAAGCGGCGGGCGCTGGCATCAAGTGTATACGTAAATCTGTTTTTGGGCCCACCATTGGAGAGATCCATGCAAACTCGCTCTTTCGCTCTATCAACGCTAGCTGCCGTAATTTTGGGCAGTCTTGCGTCCACAGCGCAGGCTGGGCCTCTCATCGATTGGCTGTTTCGCGGCCGACAAACGCAACCTTCCTATCCGGTAGGCGCTCCAATCCCGCTGGGGAATGGCTACGCTGCAGGATACCCCGGTTACGCAGCAGGTTATCAAGGTTACCCTGGCTACGCCGCAGGTTACCCTGGTTACACAGCGGGATATCCAACAGCCGGATATGCTCAAATGCCGCCTGTTGGCCAGTATCCTGCTGCCCAATACAATCCAACTCCGTACAACCCCGTACCGCAATACCCTGCAGGGCAATATGCTGCTGGATATGCGCCTTCGAGTGGTTATGCGCCGAACGGTTATGCAGCGAACATGGGAAATTACTACGGTACACGTCTACCGGTGATTGGACCTAATGGCGCTGGCTACACTGCGCAGATGCCGACTGGAATCGCTGCGGCCACTCTTCCGCAAGCTGCGATGCCGCCGAGTGCGTTGCCACAGACCGCATGGCCACAGCCGATGAGCTATGTGCCGAACTACAACAGCAACGCTCTACGAGCTCCTGTGACCTACTACCGCCCATTGCTGACCACTGATCCCAACACGGGAGCTCAAGTCGTGGCCATGGCGCCGTGCACTTCTTACCAGTATTTGACTCAACGTGTTCCAGCTTTGGGTCAGACAGCACTCTACGGCAGCTATCAACCGCCGCAGCCCATGCTCCAAACGACACCAACCTACACGTTGCCAAGCGGTGGAATACCTCTAGCGTCGGGATCGGTTGCTCCATCAACGATGGGATCGGGTGCCGTCTTGGGATACAGTCCGTATTCGACCTACCAAGTTAGTCCAACGGTTTCATCACCGGCCATTGTGGGCTCGTCCACCTATCCGACTACACCACTTGGATCGACCTATTCGGCTCAAAGCCACGCCTATCCAGCTCAGGTTTACAGCACGCCAAGCGGCGGGTCGACCGGCTCGTATTCACAGCCAATCCCTGGACTGGTCGCTCCACCGTCGCAAAGCTACCCTTCGTCTCCATCGAACATTAATCCATCGACCACAGCACCTGGATCGGTGATGCCGCCACCAGCAACTGGATCGAACTTTGATCCGGCCAACACTCCGCCAAGCTTGCCATTGAACAGTACACTTCGACCACGACTACAAAGCATCGTTCCAGAGGTTTCGTCGTCGCCATCGGGAGCCGAGTCGGCCCAGAAGTCGTCGGCTATCGAGCGTTCGTTGTTAAGCGAACCAACCAAGGACTTTCCTGTGACCAACCCAATCCCTGCACCAGAGGGAATGGAGAAACCCAGTTGGTCGCCAGGTTTGCTTCGCAATGAAGACATGACAGCTCTTCGACCTGCTGCTCGCCGAAACGAACTTGCAGGACAATCTAAGAAGATTCATTGGGCCAGCTTTGAACAAGATCTGAAGCTCAGCGATTCATCCAATAGTCAGCCTAAGCCGATGCAGTCTCAACCTCAATCGTCGTCGCCGATGCCATCGACCGCGCGTCCAAGTCAAGTAGAACAGCCAGTGCGTCAAACGCTAAGGCCAAGCACATCTAGCCTGGAATTAGGCGAACCACCAGTTGGTTCGCAAGAATCGCAAGTTAAGCAACAGGTTCCGGCTAAGCAAGGAACGCCCATTGAGCAGAGGGCAACAGAGCAGCGGCCAACTGACCAGCGGCCAACTATGGTTCCACTGCGACCAAGTCCAGTTGGCCAGCCTGCTGCTAAGCCTTCGACTGGCACGTACGACAATAACGGCTGGACAGCAACGCGAAAGTAGTTGTCCCTTGCCTCTAACCGATCGTGAAGACGGCAACCACATGAACCGCTGTCGCTATTTTTTGACGTTGCGCTATTCGGTTTTAGGGGTGAAGCCCTGTTCGTTTACCTAGCCCAGCCTGCAGGGCTGGGTACTTCATGCGCGAGAAAAACAATGGACCAACGGCCCGAAATCCCAAAAACACTGCAACATCAAGACTAGCGACTGAGGTTCTACCTAGCCGCCGTTCAGTTCTTGAAGCGTCTTCTCCATGGCCTCGGCAAGGACTTGCACGTTGGGTTCATGGATCACTGTCAAGTGATTGCCGGGGACGACGTGAAGTCGAGCGTCCGAGCACAATTGACTCCACTCCGAGAATGGCTGGCGGCGCGATGGCACAAGCTGTTCTGCTGCTTGATACAAATCCAAACGACCCGCGTAAGGTTTGGGACTGTAGTAGCAAACAGCTCGAACATTGCTTTGGAACAGTTCCATGATCCGAATGGCCACTTCATCGTCGGCCTCATCGGGGATCAACTTTGCTTCTGAGCTTAACTTGCGAAAGTCAACGATGTTCTGTTGCGCCGAACGGCCCATCATGGCCAAGACGCCAGCTCCTTCTGTAGGAGCCATCGCTTTGACAATTCCCATCGTGTACAGCACACCGCTATCGATGATTCCGAGGTAGTCTACCTTCTCACCAGCGGCCGTAAGTTTTTGTGCGACTTCGTAGGCGATGACGCCGCCGGCGGACCAACCTGCGATATGGTAGGGACCATGCGGCTGGCGTTGACGAATTGCACTGCAATACTCTTCTGCCATTTCACTGATCGAGATCAGCGGCTGTCGGATGCCATCAACGCCTGGAGCTTGCAAGCCGTAGAATGGCTGATCTTCGCCGAGATACTTAGACAGTCGAATGTAACAAAGTACGTTGCCGCCACCGGGGTGAATGCAAAACAAAGGTGGCTTGCTGCCGTGTGCTTGAATGGGTACTAACGCGGACCATTGCGTAGGATCAGAGCTGGCGGTTAAAAGTTCGGCCATCTGTGCGATTGTCGGTGCTTGGAAAACGCCACCCGCTGGCAGTGGGCAACCGGTTTCTTGGGCGACTAATGCCAGTAGCGACATCGCGCTAATCGAATCACCACCCAGTTTGAAGAAGTCGTCGCTCATGCTGATGGGCGAAACCGACAGGAGCTTTTCCCAAATCTGCTGTAGCTTAAGTTCAAGAGAGTTGCGTGGCGCTATCAACGAGGGCTCGGGATCGAGTTCGGATGCCATAGGGCTTTGACCTTGAAGGGGCAACGAGGTATCGCGCGGACGGATACGTAGGATTGGGCAAACTCACGCCCAAAGTGATGTCCTTTGCGAGCAAGCATATAGGCTAAATGCTGGCAGCGACATGTTAAAGTCAAAAAACGCCCCTTTTTCGCAGAGTTTGCCGCTTGTTGCGCGGACCTGGAAAAATTGCGGGATTTGGCGGGCTATTACTCCCGCGTTCAGACGTCATATGTGGTGGAAAACCGACGAAGCGAGTGACACGCCAAAATGCCCCAGAGCTGCCTGAAAGTGTCCAGCAAACACGCTGATCGCAGTCGCGTTTTTCCGCTCTACGTTTTCGTTCTAAATTCGGACGATGCAGGCATTCCAGGACAGCCCTACTCCGAACCCAACCAGCCCCAACCTCTGTCCAGGCTGGATCTTGCCGTAGTTTTGATACGATTCGATGGCCAATGGAATCGAGGCTGAAACGGTATTGCCAACTTGCTCCATCGCGTAAACCATCTTTGATTCTGGAACGCCGCAGCATCGTACTAGGTTTTCTAACATGAATCGATTGGCTTGATGAAAGACCCACCAATCGACCGACTCCAATGAGAGCTTAGCTTCAGCCAGCAACCGCTTAATAGCCGCAGGAACGGTATTTAGCGCGAAGGAGAAGATAGCTTGCCCATCCATGTAGAGATCGTTCTGACTACGAACGCTACCGCTGGCATCGCGAACCTCTAACATTGTTTCAGCACTTCGTGGCATTCGAAACGCGCCGGCGGGTACAGTCAAGCATTGTGACATCGATCCATCGGTCCCCGTCACAAACGGACCAATTTGATCCTCCCCAAGATCGCTTCGGCCGATAATTGTTGCCGCAGCTCCGTCGCCAAACAAAGCTCGCACTGTTCGATCTTGTGGATGGATAAACTTCGAATAGGTATCCGCTGTGATCAGCAGAACGTTTCTTGCTGCGCCAGTTTCTACGAGAGCTTTGGCCAATTGCAAACCGCAGACGTAACCGCTACAACCCAAGCGATAATCAAACGCTCCGATGTGCTTACCAAGACCCAGCCGATGTTGCAGAATGCAAGCGTCCGAAGGCAAGAAGTGATCTGGCGTTTGCGTCCCCACAATCAAATAGTCAATCTCGCCGGTCGGTACGATCTGTTTGGCCAGCAGTGCAGCCGCAGCCGCGTACCCTAAGTCACTCGCCGTTTCATCGACGGCGGCGATGTGTCGAGCGACGATTCCGGTCTTGCCAGCGATACGACTCATGTCCCACTCGGGATTCTCTCTGGCGAGATCCTCGTTGGTCTCAACTTTGGCAGGAAGATAGCCTTGGATGCCTAGAATCTTAGCCGAAAACATTTAGCAAATCTCTTTCGTTAACCACCGACCGATTTACGAAGCACAAAGTCCATCCAACTTGTCGGCAGAATGTTATTAGCCAGAAAAGCGGCCCGCGTTCGCCAGCCGACTCGATAGTAGGGCCTAGGACGACGATGGTTGAGCGCATGCAAGACCGATCGAACGACCACTTCTGTAGCCAGCCCTGCTCGCTTATAAGACAAGCTTTGTCGTCGGGTGTTGCGCAACATCGACGCGTACAGTTGCTCTGCCTGGCCGTCGTCCTGGCTTTTCGACGGCTCCATGTTGCTACACGCTTTATCCCAAATCGCCGTTGAGACACTATCCGGTTGAACTACAGAAACATCAATGTTCCAAGGAGACAATTCGCATCGCCATGCTTCTCCGAACGCCTCTAGCGCATGCTTCGAAGCTGCGTAGGCTCCAAAAAATGGCGGCGTAATGCGGCCGCTAATCGAACTGATCAACACCAATCGAGCTGACTGATTTTTGTTAGCCGCTTTCCGCAACAATGGTATCAATCGCTGAGTGAGTCGATGTGTACCAAAGACATTGACTTCGAACTGCTGTTGAAGCTGTTCTTGAGTAATCAACTCCAGCGGACCAGGAATCAAGATTCCCGCATTGTTGACCAAGGCATTTAGCCCGCGGTTTTGCGTTAGTTGTTCAATTGAATCGCAAGCAGTCTTTACCGACTCTTGGGAAGCGATATCGAGAATAATCGGAGTAAGATTCGCGGGTTGTTCCTGCAGCAACGACTTAGCATCCTCGTCGCGACGCACACCGGCGATCACATTCCAGCCAGACTTAGCGAGTTCAATAGCGCTCATCCGACCAATGCCGGACGAACAACCTGTGACAACGACAGACTTACTGGGGCTCGACGCGTTCATGTTGAGGCCTCGGTCGAATACCCATAGCGATCAAAATAGGCTCGCCAGCGAGTCACGATGGCCTCGCGCTGAGCGTCGGTGAGCTGGTGACGATTCTTTTCGTAGTTTTTGTGATTAGCCGCGTATCGATTCCAAGCTTCACGAACCTCCGCGTTGATTGGCAATTGAAGGTGAGCGTACGTCTGCTCCAGTGCCGCGACAGGATCGGCTACCAAGCTCTCATAGCTCAACTGGTAAAGCTGCTCAGGAGGAATCGAGCGACTGTCATGATCGTAGGCTTCAAACATCTCGACGAAAGTTTGCAGGACCTCCTCTTCCAAGTGCTCGTACTTGGGAACTTGAAGAGCCTGATGCCAGTACATACGTTTCCAAGTGTGTACGGTGGACGGAAAGAGCACGAAAGGATCGCGACTGATGTGAATGAACTTGGCGTTGGGAAACTGCTCAAGAATGGCGGCGACGCGGAATGTGTGCAGCGGAGTCTTCAGCACGATGCGTTTGGGGTCGCGAATCGTCAAACACTTCATGAGCCACAACAGACCCTGCTGCCACTTACGTCGCTCGTCCGCAGGAAGAGTCTGCAAAGTTTGATAGTCGTGATCCACCATCGTTAGATTAGGAAACATGACTTTGAAATAGGGCGATGGCAGGCCCATGTTGCACAGTGCCCATTCGTCCTCTTGCGGCAGGTTCCAGCCAATCTTCATGTTGTCCATGGGCCGTTGCTTGGGCAAAAAGAACGTGACCAGGATCTTTAACCACGATTCGCTGATTAAGAAATGGTTCGGACAGAAGCAGGCATAGGTGTTGGGAAAAGTGAACGATTGGTCCAGCACAAGCAATTCATGTAGAAGCGTTGTTCCTGATCTCCAGTGACCCAGTACAAAAATTGGGGCAGCAGTTAATTCGGTCTTGGCAATCCGCCGCGAATAGAACAACCGCTGCAGTAGTGCCATCGCAGAATTCAAAACGCTCATACCGCCCAGAATTGTCGCCATGGGAGCCCTGGTGGGCGAAACGCGGAACTTGTGTCGCGACAGTGCATTCCACCAGCTCGACGCCGACATCCCGCTCCAGGCCCTCATATGCCATGGGCGATCTTTGCCCCCGGTCACTTTGGGGCCTTGGTCTTTACGATTGGCATCAGACATTGAATGGGGGCTCGAGGCTCGCAGAATAGTTCCGAAGAGTGGGAGGTCAAACAATGGGTAGTTTACCGCAAATTCAGAATAACCGAATAACCAACTGCCAGAGGTTGATTCAAATCCCTCCGAGAATCGGTTATTTGCAACGATTTGCCGACCCTACGGCAATTGACAGTGACTTTAACGATTCGGACGTAGCTCTGAAGCAGTGCTCGTGAAATGTAGCTCTTAGGGAGCAGGCCGAACCTCGATCGAGCACCGACTGAACACCCGCGGGCAGTGGCAGCGTAATTGCTATAATCAGTCGCATAACGCCCGAAGAAGTTTTAGTTGGACTATCGTGATCGCCATTTCCCATGCCTCTCCCGCTCAATTGCCACGACATTTCCATCGTGCATGGAAGACGGGCCAAGGGCGGAGTTTCAGGTCGATCGCATCCTTGATGTTTTGGCGATGAATTTTCCACGCAAGCGGGTTGAGTAATGCTTTCGCGAATTGTTGTGATCGTGGTAGTCGTAGCGGCACTTTTGGCGGGACTTTTGTACAGCCAGCGCAAGCCCAGTTCTGTTCAGGTCTCTGGGTTCATCGAGGCCGACGACATACACCTTGGATCGAGAGTCGGTGGGCGTGTGAAGTCGGTCTTAGTTCGTGAAGGGCAGCGAGTTCAAGCTGGCGACGTGCTGGTAGAGCTGGAGCCGCATGATCTCCAGGCCCGACTGAATGAAGCTGAAGCCAAACTTGCCGCGCAGAAGGCCAATGTCGATCGACTGGAGGCTGGTTTGCTTCCGGAAGAAGTTGCGCAAGTTCAAGCAAGAATGGATCGGCTGTCATCCAAAGTCGAAATGCTGGTCGCAGGTGCTCGTCCTGAAGAGATCGAGACCGCTAGAGCTTGGCTAACTCTGGCCGAGGCTCAGGCGGATCGAGCTAAGAAGACGCATGCCCGCGCCATGGATCTATTCAATCGCGATGCGCGAACCATTACTCGTGAGGATGTTGACAAAGCCATCGAAGATCTGCACGTGGCCGAGTCTACGATTCAAGCAAGGCAGGAGCAACTTCAGTTGCTCACAAAGGGGACTCGTGAAGAAGAAGTTGCCGCCGCGCGCGCTGAACTAGCTGAAGCTAAAGCAGCGCTCGATTTAGCTAAGAAAGGGTACCGCAAAGAAGAGCTTCAACAGGCTCAAGCAGAAATGCGTGCCACAGAAGCAGCCTTGGCAGCAATTCAAGTTCAAATGCATGAACTCAAAATCGTCGCCAATATCGCAGGAACGGTCGACGCCCTCGAGCTTCAGCCGGGTGATTTGGTGGCGCCCAATTCGCCGGTGCTAACTTTGCTGGACTTGGAAAATCTGTGGCTGCGAGCCTACATCCCCGAAGACCAACTTTCCTGGCAGCCAGGCGATACTGTTGAGGTATCCGTCGATGGATTCCCCAATCAACGCATTCAAGGCACGATCAGCTTCATTGCTGGCCAAGGTGAATTCACGCCTCGCAACGTTCAGACTCCCGAAGAGCGAGCGAAACAAGTCTTCCGCATCAAAGTCAAACTGCCCAACCAAGCGGGGTTGCGAGTGGGAATGGGCGCGGACCTTTGGCTTCCGCCTGCACGGGAAAAGAGAGCGACAGCCGGAGACGGACAATGACCGGCACTGAAAACGTCATCGAAGTTCGCAATCTCAGTCGCAATTTTGGCAAGCTGCGAGCTGTTCAAGATGTGTCGCTGTCGATATCTCGCGGATCTATTTACGGTCTGCTTGGTCCAAACGGCAGCGGAAAGTCAACGATCATTCGAATGCTATGCGGTGTGCTGATGCCTAGCTCGGGCGAGGCTAGCGTATTGGGATGGAACGTGCGTCGCGATGCCGAAGCAATCAAGCGGTCGATTGGTTATATGTCGCAGAAGTTCAGTTTGTATCCCGATTTGACCGTGCTGGAAAACCTAGACTTCTATGGCAGGATTTACGGGCTGTCCAGTCAACTTTTGCAACAGCGCAAGGACCAGTTGTTGACGCTAACGCGTTTGACGGATCGCACTTCTCAACTTGCTGGGAATTTGTCTGGCGGCTGGAAACAACGACTGGCCCTCGCCTGCTCATTGATTCACCATCCCGAAGTTCTCTTCTTGGATGAACCTACCGCTGGCATCGATCCCGTAGCTAGAAGACAGTTATGGGATCTCTTGTTTGAACTCTCCGGCCAAGGAATGACCTTGCTGGTTACGACACATTACATGGACGAGGCGGAGCGATGCAGCGAGGTAGGCTACATCTATCAGTCGCGGATGATTGTTCAAGGTAAACCAGCTCAGCTTAAGACTCTTCCCACTGTCGCACCCAAGGGCAGCCAACGCTTTGAAATGGAAGTCGCAGGTGCTGCGCAAATGCTACCCAGCGTTCGAGCAATTCCGGGCATTCGCAGTGTGACACTGTTCGGAGAAAGACTGCATGTTTTAGCCGACGATGGTCTTTCGCCTCAGCAACTTGCGCACGAGATTGAAGGTGTTTCTGTTGAGTCGATTCGCCAAGTAGGAGCCAATTTGGAAGATGTGTTTGTTGCGATGACCGAGCGAGCGGACCAAGAAGGATTGGAGCCAATTGTTGGGAGCACGGCAGAGCCAAGTTCACCAAACACACTCCCAGGCAATGAAAGTGACGCACCTCGATCGCATGAAGAACAAACTAAGACCACGATCTCTACCAAAGATCTCCTCGCTGATAACCGTCAAAGCCAACCGACAGGTCGTGCTTCCGGTCTTCGTGGGCTTTGGGCGGTCTTGCTTAAGGAGTTCTTTCATATTCGTCGACAACCGGCGACCATCTTCTTCATGCTTGTAGTGCCCGCACTGCAAACGATGATTTTTGGTTGGGCGATACGGACCGAAATTGAAAACGTTCCGACGGTGGTTTGGGATCAAGATGGTCGACGACATGGGCGCGAGTTGCAAGAGATGCTCACAAATTCTCGGCAATTTCGTATCATCTCTCAGGTTCATAGCTCGGAGGAGTTTCACGCAGCTCTGAGATCGGGACAGGCTCGCGTGGGTCTGTTGATACCTGCAGACTATTCCGATCGACTGCTGAGTGGTCAACAGGTACAGGTTCCCGTGTTGATAGACGGCAGTGACTCTCAAACGGCAACTGCATCGATGAACACAATCAACCTTCTAGGAACTCAGTTATCGATTCAAGTCGCCCGAGCAAAAGGCGAAGCGGCTCAGTTTGTTCCCGCTCGCGATCGTGCGGGCGAACTGGCGATGCCTGTCGAGATGCGACCTCGATTGATGTACAATCCAAATCTCGAAAGTGCTCGATTCTTCGTTCCAGGTTTGGTGGGAATCATCCTTCAGCTTGTAACCCTTTTCCTAACCAGCTTTGCCATCGTGCGCGAGCGTGAGATGGGAACGCTTGAGCAACTGTTCGTGACACCGGTGGGGCGCGCGGGGCTGATGTTGGGCAAATTGCTTCCCTACGCGATCATTGGACTGGCCGAAGTGCTGATTGTGCTCAGTATCATGGTCTTCCTCTTTGACGTACCAATTCGCGGCAGTATCGGGTTGTTGCTCGCGCTATCGGGACTTTTCATTGTCTGTAGCCTGAGCTTGGGACTCTACGTTTCTTCGATTGCGAAGACTCAGGTCGAAGCCTTGCAATTCAGTTTCATCATCATGCTGCCATCTGTGCTATTGTCGGGATTTATGTTTCCACGCGCCGAGATGCCGATGCCAGTCTTTCTTGCAACGCACTTGCTACCCGCGACCTACTTTATCGAGATCCTTCGCGGCATCATCCTGCGAGACACCGACTTCATTGACTTACTGCCTTGGATTGGTGGATTGACGGCGTGTTGCATCGGCCTTTTGATGCTCAGCATTACTCGATTCCAAAAGCAGATCGAGTAGGCTGAGCAGTGCGGCTTAGATCGACAGAGAGTTTTGGAATCGGAAGACAAGAAACAAACTAGTTAGTCGAATTGCTGCCGACTCCCGATGCCTTGTCAAACTGAGGCGACGGCATTTGTCGCAAATGCTAAGTTGCCCACGACAATTGCAAGTGACAAAACCCCCAGAGTTAAAGTGTCTCTCCATCCAAGATGGTTCTTTCGAATGACAATATAGCAACCAATCCCGATCAAAAGCGGTGAGACCATCACGCAGGGAACGAGTAATCGCAACTTAGTCGCGATCAGCAATCCAAGGCAATCTGCAATTAAGAAGCCCATCGCCACACAGATCGCAAATGCTATTCCCAGTAGTGACTTGGACTCTTCTTTCATACTTTGAATCAACATCTCGTTCTCAAGTGGTTATGGAGGCTGACAACGCGTTAGGGACGCTCGACTTTCTCAGAGGCTATTTGTTGAACTTGCGAGCGCTCCAAGGAAGTCCAAAGATACAATAATGTGCACCTTCTATCGTATTGGTTCGATAGCGTTTGCCAGTTTCGGAAATCAACTGACGCATCGCTATTAGCGTCTTGATATTCAGGTCGCGACGTCGATTGAATTCTGCTGCAGGTAAAGGCCGCGCATCTGGATGCCACGGTGGCTCGCGCTGAGCGTCTGCATTCTTAAAATACTCGAGCATTGCATCAATCGCCTCAATCTGAACCTTTGCCGCACCTCGACTTTTGTTCTTTCGCCAGTAGGTTGCTAAGTCCATTGCGGACTTGTCGGCCGGGGAAGTCTCTCGTGGAGGAAAAAGACCGAACTGTGATCGACTGACGACGTGCAGTTCGTTTTCGAAGCCGATCAACATCGCTTCGGCAATTGTGCGACACGCTTCTCCCACAGTGACGTTATAGTCGACATAGGAGTTGACCGAATAGGAATACCTCGGATCCTCTTCATGCTCAAGCAACAGGTCAATCGCGGCATCATCTTCTGCAAGCAGTGTTTGAATCGCGTTGTAAACCAGAACTTGGCGACTCTTATCGTAACTTTCAGGAAAACGAATTGTCTGATCCTCTCCGCGACGAGCGTTTCCAAGAATGGGGGGCGTATTGTTGCGAGAAGCGAGTTGTTCGATGAGTATTTCCACTCGCTTCCGAGTACGGTCAGGCATTGCGTCGATTGGTTGTTGCGCATGAAGGGCATGTTCAAACAGCAGGAAAGCAAATATCAACAGGATGGTTCGCATAACCTAATGCCTTTGCAATTCGTACTTGCTTATTCGCTCGTCGACAGCCGGATGCTCAACAAGACAAACTATCCTCTGTCGCACCAACGAAGAAACTGTTCCAGCGGCCAAGTGTTGAGCACTTGCGATTTCAATAGCCCAGCTCGTCGAGCCTGGAGTACACCGTAGTGAATTACTTCCAAGCCATCGATCGAATGGGCGTCAGTGTTAATTGCGATGGGCACGCCAGCGGCCGAGGCTTGAATCAAATGCTGCTCGCACAAGTCAAGTCGATAGGGGCTCGAGTTCAGCTCAAGTGCTTTGCTATACTGAGCCGCCGTTGCAATCACTGCCTCCATGTCCACTTCATACGGCGGTCTGGTGCCCAGTAGTCTGCCGGTGGGGTGAGCGACGATATCCACGTTGGGATTCTGTAGAGCATCTACGATCCGTTTGGTAATCTCGTCGCGGCTTTGCTTCTGGCCATAGTGAACACTGGCGATGACCCAATCAGCTTGCGCCAGGACTTCATCGACGATATCCAATGGACCAGCTTCTAAAATGTCACATTCGACCGACTTGAGGACACGAAACGCACCTTCCAAAGTTGCGTTGATCTGATCGATCTCTTCCCACTGTTTCAAGAGTCGCTCTTCGTTCAACCCGCGAGCCATACTCACTCGCTTGGAATGGTCGGTGATCGCGATGTACTTGAGCCCGCGTTTTCTCGCTGCTGCAATCATTTCACCAATCGTATTCGATCCATCCGACTCAGTGGTATGCATGTGCAAGTCGCACAAAATGGCTTCGACTGTGATCAAGTCTGGAATGGATGCACCCGATTCAGCCCACTCAATCTCATGTCGACCTTCGCGAAGTTCGGGAGGAATCCAACTTAGACCGAGCTTTGAATAAAGTTCTTGTTCGGTAGTGCCATACATGGGAGGCTGGCTACCATCTAAGTTAGTGATTCCGTATTCGTTCACCGACATTCCCATCTTACGAGCTCGTGAACGTATTGCCACGTTGTGCTCTTTCGATCCGGTGAAGTACTGCAAGGCGGCGCCAAAAGATTCCGCGGCAACGACTCGCAAATCGACTTGAAACTGAGCTTCGACTCGAATCGACATCTTCGTGTCACCTCGAGCAATCGTGCTCAATCGTCCAGGGAAAGACTCCAGTTGATCCATGACAACTGTAGGGCTGTCGCTCACAACCAAGATATCGACGTCGCCGACAGTCTCTTTTCCGCGACGGTAGCTTCCCGCGAATTCAAGTTGCTTGATTGCCGTGCACAGCTCAAGATGGCCTCGCAAACGAAACACCAATCGCTCAGCCTGGTCGATACGTAGTCGCATCGAAGCTTGCTCGGCAATTGCCAGTCCATCTAAGATCTGTTGTTCGGACTTGGCGCCGAAGCCTTTCATGTCACGAACTTTGTGTTGCTCGCAAGCCTGGCGGAGTTCTTCAAGAGATTGAAGGTTCAGTTCCTTTTGAAGCGCCATGGCCTTCTTGGCACCGAGACCAGGAATGCGAGTCATCTGAATCAAGACTGGTGGAGTCTGAGCTCGCAGTTCTTCAAGCTGCGGAAGCTTGCCGGTTTCAATCAGCGTTTGACACTTCTGTGCAAGCGTATCGCCAATTCCAGCGATCGATTGCAAGGGTGTCGTCGCGTCGGCCAGGATTTCTTTGACCGAGCGATTGAGTTCGAGAATAGCTTTCGCTCCCGTGCGATAGGCTCGTACTCGAAAAGCGTTTTCACCGCGGAGTTCAAGAAGGTCAGCAAGTTCTTCGAAAACTTGCGCAATATCGGCGTTGTTCATGGATGGTGAGCTGAATAGAAACAATCGAGAGTGAAGCTAAATTGAGCTTTGGACTAAGCCTCAATTGTGGCGATTCCCCAGTGTTCCACAACCAGTGTTCCACATCCAGAACTGCCCCGCTAAGGATCGTTGGGGGTAAGAATCGTTGGGCAACGTTTAGAAAAGAAAAAGGCAGCCAGACTAGAAAGTCTGGCTGCCCGGGGCATCTCGCGGGATGGGCATTTCCCGACCGGGCTTTAGCAAGCAGGTCTGATCGCAGAGAGCACAGTGTCCTGGTTTGAGATCCTCGCCGCGTTGGTTGACCTGCTTTGCCTAACGACGGCATGCATTACCAATGGCATGCATTACCAATCAAGTGCATTCCGTCGTTCATTAAGTAATGCGACGGTTCCAGCAGACTGTGGGACAGGTTGCGGGATGGAATGTGGATCTTCATCGCCTGCTTTGGCCATTATCTCCGCGGGGCTGTGCAACTACGCCGCCGGGCCAAGTGAACGCTCTGCGAGCCCTAGTGACTTTGGGGTTTTGAGTTGTCGAACATGCGTTGATGGCCGTGGAAGTTCAGGTTGTAGCGGTTGTAGCAGTGATGACTGGCCTCGAACGAGCTCATACGAAACTTGCGGAAAACACAGTATCAAATCAGTCCCAAGCTAGTCGCCAAGTAACGCACTCACAGATGTCGGAGTATTTGCTTTGCAATCGAACTGAGCAAGATACGACACCGCGTGCAACCGTACGGCCCAACGACCGCCGCGACAAAAGAAAACAACCAGAACGTTTACTGCAGTTTACGAAACGAATGATTCGCTTCACGAGGAAGAGCTGAAAAAATGCCAAATGCCGGAAATCAGGTACAGCCCATCGCAATTGTTGGAATGGCTTGTCGCTATCCTGGAGAGTTGGAAGATATTCAAAAGCTCTGGGAAGGGCTGCGCAACAAATACAACGCTATCTCCGAAACGCCACCTGATCGCTGGTCCGCTGATCGTTATTACTCGGCGAACGAAGCTTCTCGAGGCAAAACATATGTTCGCCGCGGTGGTTATCTGAAGCGCGATCCGCGACTCTTTGACGCGGGATTTTTCGGCATTTCGCCGCGCGACGCAGAGAACATGGATCCGCAGCAACGTTTAATGCTGGAAGTTACTTGGGAGGCGTTTGAAAACGCAGGTCTCAATCTTCCCGAGCTTGCGCGCCGAAGTGTGGGTGTGTACGTCGGCGGCTTTATGCTGGACCACATGATCACACAGATGTCGTTTGCCAATCGATCTGCGATCAACCAATACAGCGCAGCGGGCATGATGATGACCATGTTGTCCAATCGTGTCTCCCACACGTTTGACTTCCGCGGCCCCAGCCTTTCTATCGATACCGCCTGTTCATCATCACTCGTCGCATTTCACTACGCTTGCCAAGATATTTGGAAGTCGGCATGTGAACTGGCCGTTGTTGGTGGCGTCAATGTGATGATGCGGCCCGAGTATCCCATTGGCATGTGCAAAGGCCATTTTCTTGCCAAAGACGGACAGTGCAAGTCGTTTGATGAACGAGGCGACGGATATGGCCGCGCCGAAGGTGCGGGCGTAGTTTTGCTCAAGCCTCTTTCGAAAGCAATCGAAGACGGCGATGACATTTGGGCAACAGTCATTGCAACTGGAACCAATCAAGACGGTCACACTCCAGGTATTTCCATGCCTAACGGTGAGGCTCAAGCAGATTTGATCCGCGAGGTTTGTAGCAAATACAACGTAGATCCACGTTCGGTTCAATACGTCGAATGCCACGGAACCGGAACGGCTATCGGCGACCCGACCGAAGCTGGCGCAATCGGAACGACCTATGGTGTTGGACGAAGCGAAGACAATCGAGTCATCATCGGCACGATCAAGAGCAATCTAGGACACATGGAAGCTGGTGCTGGTGTAGCCGGTATCATCAAGGCGACGCTCACGTTACACCATCGAGAGACTTCGCCGCTAGCCAATCTACAAACGCCCAATCCAAACATCAATTTCGATGCCTTGGGTGTGAAGCTATCCGATGCAAAGTACCAGCTTGTATCTACCGACTCGACTCCAGTTCGCGCCGCGGTCAATTCCTTCGGATACGGCGGATCAAATGCTCACGCCATTCTTCAAGCCTTCGATCATTCTGTCGAACAGAACTCCGCTCAGCCGCGAAATGGCTTCGTCGGTGCCGACAATTCCGTCGAATCGTTGCCAATGATGTTGCCAATTACCGGGCGAAGCGTCAACGCGGTCAACGATTTGGCACGCTGCTACTACGAGATGCTCGAAGCAGGCACAAATCTCGACGATCTGATCTACAGCCTAATCCGCCGTCGCGCGCATTTGACTCAGCGACTCGTTGTGGCCGGACGTAATAGCGAAGATCTCAAAAAGAATCTGAAGGCTGTCCTCGATGGAGAAGTCGCCGGACAGTTCGCTCGGGGACAAAGTCCATACTCCGGCTCGGGTAAGCCAGTCTTTGTGTTCACTGGCATGGGCCCGCAGTGGTGGGCGATGGGTCAGGAACTTTACGCTCAAAACTCAGTCTATCGCAACGCAGTTGATAAAGCGGATCGAGTTTTCCAATCGATTGCTGGCTTCTCTGCTTTGGCTGAGATGATGAAGGACGAGCAAAGTTCGGAAATCACTAAGACTGAATTTGCACAGCCTGCGAACTTCTTGATTCAAATTGGACTCACTGAAGTACTTCGTTCACGCGGCATTGAACCAGCCGCATGCGTGGGACACTCAGTGGGTGAGCTAGCTTCGGCGTATGTCGCTGGAGTGCTTTCCTTAGAAGACGCGATGACGGTCTGCTACCATCGAAGCCAACAGCAAGCCAAAGCTCGCGGAGCTGGAAGCATGATCGCTGTTGGAGTCAATCTAGAACGCGCCAAAGAGTTGGTGGCAAACTGTGATGGAGCCGTTTCGATTGCCGCGATCAATGGTGAGACCAATATCACCTTAGCCGGTGAAACCGAATCAATCGTTGCCATCTCCGAAGAGCTCACTACACAAAACGTCTTCAATCGATTGTTGGAAGTCGAAGTTCCTTACCACGGTCCAGCTATGGACCCGTTGATGGAGCCATTGGCTTACGATCTCCGTTCGATTCAGCCTAAGCTTCCAACAATGCAGCTCTATTCGACCGTTACGGGACAACGAGTCGATGGTGTTGCCTATGGAGCAGGTTATTGGCCGAAGAACATTCGTCAGCCTGTCGAATTCGTTCAGGCAATCCGCAGCGCGATCAACGACGGGCACACGATCTTCATCGAAGTCGGTCCTCACCCGGTTCTGGCAACGTCATTGAAAGAGTGCATCCAAAGCTCGGGCAAGGACTGTCGCCAACTTTTCACTCTCCGACGAAAAACCTCGGAAGTGGAAGCCATGGATCGCTCGGTGCTGGAGTACTACGCTTTTGGTGGACGACTAGCTTGGAATAAGATCATTCGTCCTGGCAAGATCATTGGCTTGCCGAATTACTCTTGGCAACGTGAATTGCTCTGGGTTGAAAACGATCGCGCGGGACAAGATCGCCGTGAAATTGTGACCCATCCTATCCTAGGTATCCAAGAAGCACCGGCGACGTGCGCCTATCGTAACGATTTCGATTTTGAATCGGTCAATTACCTTCGCGATCACCAAGTGATGGGGTTGCCGATCCTTCCTGCCGCTGGATACATCGAGGCGTTCATGGAGCTGGCAGGAATTGAGTTTTCGCAAAGCCCCGGTTTGGCACTTCGGAACTTTGAAATATCGGCGCCACTCATTCTCAAAGACGATCGCGGTATCGATTTTGTCACCTCTTATGATCCGCTAACGCGTAAGATCGTTGGGCGAAGTTTGGACAATGGAAAGCTCGGACCTGGACAAACACATGCTCGAGCTGACGTGGGCGTCGTCTCGGTTGCCGGTGGAAGCCAATGCGATTTGACGAATTTGAAGAGCTTGATCTCATCGAAGATTGAAACCAAGCAGTTCTATCAGCAACTCTGGGCCATCGGTTTGCAATATGGCCCGGCTTTTCAAACAGTCTCTGAGCTCTACGTCGCCGACGACAAGATGCAGAGCTTGGCTCGACTGGAGCTCAATCAACTACATGCGAGCTATTTGGACAAATACCGCATGCATCCTTCGCTTCTGGACGGATGCTTCCAAACATTGATGGCCATGATCGATACGCAATCGGCGACCTACTTGCCGACAAAGATCGACGAAATCCGTCTCTATGTTGACAGACTTCCTGAGCAGATCTGGTGTCACGGTCGCTTGCAAGAGATGAATCAGAGGTTCGTCGACTGCCACCTCGATCTTTACGATATGGAAGGCAATCTCGTTGCCAGCGTGAAGCGACTTCGCGCCAACGCGGCCGCCAAGCGCCAACGTACGGACAAATGGGGTGACCCAGTCAAGCTACAGATTCTCAAGTACATTTGGCAAGTTGGTGAGAACCTTCCTGAACCACGACGCTTAGGTAACTGGATGGTCATTGGTGACCAAGCCGACCTAAGTTCATTGGTGGTCCAGCAGCTTGAGAATTTCGGTGCGATTGTTGGTGCCCACGTTCGAGCCGGCAATCAACTAGAGTTCGATGGACGCGAAGTCACGCTACGACCTGAATCGTTGGAAGATTGGTCTGAGGTTCTCTCGCAACATGATGAAATCGACGGCATTGTCTTTACCTGCACGCTCGATGCATGGCCTCAATCAGATGATCCGACGGGGCAGTGGCAATTGCGACGAATTGTTACGGCGCTTCAGGCCTACTTCCGAACCAAGCGCAGCGACACTCCTCGTGTCTATCTGTTAACGCAGTCTGCCTTCCAAGTCATTCCAAGCGATACAGAACTCAATCCGGCACAAGCTTCGTTCAATGGATTTGCTCGTGTGGCCTTTAACGAGCTTGAAGTGGGGCGCGTTTCGACCATCGATCTTCCTAGCTCGATCGATCCCGCTAGCTTCGAAGCGCTGATCCAAGAGTTGATCTGTGACGGTGCCGAAGACGAAATCGCGATTCGCGATGGTCAGCGTTTCGTTAGCGAATTAGCTTTGACTGAGGATCTAACAAAGGATATCTCTCGAGTTGGTTACTTCGACAAGGACAACCCAATTCTAATTCGTCCCAGCAATGCTGACAGCGATGTTGGCGTCG
Organism: Planctomycetota bacterium; assembly: GCA_963204965.1. Lineage (GTDB taxonomy): Bacteria > Planctomycetota > Planctomycetia > Pirellulales > Pirellulaceae > Aureliella. The sequence continues at coordinate 36,995 of CAUJKA010000218.1, forward strand.
TTCGCGTGCTAGCAGACAAGCTTGAAGCCCTAAAGCCGAATCACGTTCGAGTCATGCTGGAAAAGTCGGCTGTGCCAATCGTCTTCCTTAAGGGAGCGCCTGACGAAATTGTCGAACGACCTTGGATGGAATTTGTCGGGACTATTCTGGAACTCGGTAGCGAAGTTCAGGGATTAGATGTCGGCTCACGCGTTTGTGGACTTGTACCTGCGGAAACAGCCAGCCACCTTACCGTACCAGCCAAATCCCTACATGTCGTTGAAATTGGTGCTGACGACAACGCGTCGAAATTGGTCGCTTCCTTGGGTGATCTAACCCGAGTGTCCGCGGCGATCGAGCAGTTGAACTTTGCATCTGGGCAAGTAGCCGCGATTGAAATCAGCAACATTGGACTTGAACTGGCTGATCAGCTTGAAGAGGCGGGAGTTAAAGTCCTGCTTCTGACGGACGACATCGACTCGGTTGAACCAGCCGTTCTGGCAACTCGAACAGTCGTACCGATGGATGCTCTGCGTATCGATCAGCTTGTTGCTGAACATACGCATGGCGAAGGCTTTGCAATCTTAGTAGTTCGAGCCAGTGCTTGGCAGGAAAAGCTTGGCTGGGGACACCTTGCTGTTGGTGGATCGGTGGTAGATATCGACAGCCAGACCAATGATCTTGCACTCTCGGGCAGCATCGGTTCAGTAATTCGAACTTCGCTAGCCATTCTCGCACACCAACCAGCCTTATTGCGAAGATCGATCTCGCGTGCGATTGATTTGATTCGGTCAGGTCAGCATCGCGAGTCAGGATACTTCGAGGTCTCGTTAGCGGATATCGCTTGGCAGAAGCTGCCGTTCAGCGATTCCCTAGGAGCTTTGGTTCTATCGCTTGAGAAGCTGGATGCCGAGCTACCAGTGATTCAACGCGATGACTTTAGATTCAAGTCCGGTGGCACCTATCTGATCACTGGAGGCTTAGGAGGCTTTGGGCAACAGACTGCTAAGTGGCTTGTTGACAACGGAGTCACATCGATCGTATTGACTGGCCGAACTGGAGCTGACACACCTAATAAGCAAGCGTTTGTTAAGGACCTTGAGTCAACTGGGGCGAGCGTTTTTGCGGTTCCGTGCGATGCTTCGGATCGGCGAGCTGTCCGAGCATTGATTGAGAAAATCAATAGCGAGACGGCTCCTCTGAAAGGCATCATTCACTCTGCGGCAGCCATCATCGATGAACCTATCGTTGATATTGATCTGAATAACTTGTCGACAGTGATGCGAAACAAAGCAGATGCTGCATGGATACTTCATGAGGAAACGAAGGATCTTCCCTTAGATCACTTCATCCTCTACTCGTCGGCCGCCAATCTTGTGGGCAATAGTCGACAGTCGATTTACAGCGCTGCAAACGGCTTCCTCAACGGACTAGCCCACATGCGACGCCAGATGGGGTTGCCTGGTCTTTCGGTCAATTGGGGTGCGATCGGCGATGTGGGCATCGTTGCTCGCGATGAGAAGTTGGAGCAGTTTCTCCGCTATGTCGGCTTGAGTGGCATAGAGTCGCGTGAGGCACTTGAGTATCTGAAACTGGCCGTTGGTCGCGATGAAACTCAAGTCGGCGTTCTCATTATGAAGTCATGGGCCGACTGGGGACGCTTCGAAGTTCGCGCAGGTACCTCCGCTCGTTATCAAAAGCTCATCGCCAGCGATGCCAGCGGTGGTGATTCGGCGGCAAAGAATGCGCTTGTGGAAGAGCTTTCCAAATTGCAGCCCGATGAACAGCTGGAGGTCTTGGTCACTCTGATCACCGATGTGCTGGCCGGAATTCTCAAGACTGACGCGTCGCAGATTCATCCGTCACGTCCTATCAATGAGCTTGGTGTTGACTCGTTAATGGCAACCGAGATTCAGATGAGTCTAGAACAAACGCTTGGACTTAAAGTGGCTGTTCTCGAACTGTTGGGCGATTCGACGATCATGTCACTTGCTAGAAGTTCGCTGACGTCCCTACAGCTAACCAGCCCTATTCCCGTCGGCTAATAGTAGGGAATTGATCTTCGATCGTTACTCAAAAATACAAAAAAACAAATATGAGCATTCGAACCAGTATTGATAAACTTCGCGAAAATCTTCTCGCCAATAAGAAAACCGAAGGTAAAGCATCCGAGTCGCCGGATTCGGCGCCTTCCGTTCCTGCAGTTCCGTTGAGCGATATTCCCTCATCCAGCTACCAATTCGAGCATTTTCCTGAGTACAAGGAATATGCAACGATGATCTGGTATTGCGATAAGCAAAAGTTTCCACAGAACTTGTTTCAGCCTCACCTGGGCTCGTCAGATGCTACCGTTCAAATCAACGGCAGCACCTACATCAACTTCTCGACTTACAACTACTTGGCACTTGGTTCCCACGAACGAGTTAAGAATGCCGCGATTGAAGCAGTCAAGACATATGGCGTCGGCACTGGATCGGGGCGTTCAATCACTGGTGAGATTAGCCTTCACAGCGACTTCGAGCGAGAGATCAGCGAGGCTCTTGGTACCGAAGACGCTGTACTCTCTGTGGGTGGCTACAGCACCAACACTTTCACGATCGGATACCTTTGCCGCAACCAAGACTTGATTCTTTATGACGAGCTGATTCACAACTCGGCGTTGGCTGGATGCAAAATGACCGGCGCGCGTCGATTCAGCTTTCCACATAACGACTACGACGCGCTAGCCAAGCTGTTGGAGATTCATCGAGGCAAATTCGAACGCGTTCTGATTTTGGTCGAAGGCGTTTACAGCATGGACGGCGACATTCCTGATGTCCCCAAGCTGATTGAGATTAAGAATAAATACAAAGCGACTTTGATGGTCGACGAAGCTCACTCGATGGGCGTTATCGGTCCCAATGGCCTTGGCGTCTGCGACTACTTCGGAATCAAGGGATCCGAAATTGACATCCTTTATGGATCGCTGAGCAAGTCGTTTGGAACATGCGGAGGTTATGTCGCTGGTCCTAAGCCATTGATCGCGATTCTAAAGCACTATGCTCCAGGCGTTTTGCTGTACGGTGCCTCACCGACGCCAGCGAATGCAGCCGCTGCACTTGAGTCGCTGCGGATGATGCGCGAACATCCAGAATTGGCTCAACGACTTCAACAAAACGCCGCCTACTTTATTGAACGAGCCCAAGCTGCAGGACTTGATACTTATCACAGCAAGGACTCGGGGGTGGTGCCGATCATGATGCGAGACTCGGAACTGGCCCTATGGCTTTCCATGAAGCTCTGGGAGTCCCGGATTTGCAGCTATCCAATGATGCATCCGATAGTCCCTCGCGACAAAACGCGACTGCGATTCTTCCTCAATGTGAATCACACTCGCGAGCAGATCGATCACACGATCGACGTCATCACCAGTAGTTTGCGAGTGGCTCCAAAGTCCAAAGGTCTTTTCTAGTGTTGACGCTTGGCCAAATGATACGCCCCTTTCAACTGGCAGATAAATTCGAGAGACGCCGATGAAACAGGTAGTGTATGAAAAATTTGGACCGCCATCGACGGTGGCTAAGTGCGTGGATGCGCCCGATCCGCAGGCCCCATCTGCTTGGGAAGTCATCGTTGCTGTTGACGCTTTTCCAATCAACCCAGCAGACTTGGCCATGATGTACGGGCAGTACGGCATCCTGAACAAGCCACCTTCGACAATTGGAATGGAGGCGGTGGGTACTGTCGTAGAAAAGGGCAAGTCAGTCGCCAATCTGTCGATTGGCGACCGAGTTATCCTGCTTGCCAACAATAACTGGGCAACCTTGCGAAAGGTACCAGCGACGCTTGCGATTAAAGTTCCTAGCGATTTGAACGTGTTGCAATTAGCAATGCTGAAAGTCTCGGGACTAACGGCATATCAGATCCTCTCGCGGATTGAACTGCTCAAGTCAGGCCAGTACGTCATTCAAAACGCTCCACTATCCGCAGTGGGCCGTTATGTGATTCAGATTGCAAAAGAGCTCGACCTTCGCACGATAAACCTCGTTCGTCGACCAGAGCAAATGGACCAAGTGACTAAGCTGGGTGGCGATCTGGTGTTCTTAGACGAAGGCTCTGTAGTTGATGCAGTCAAGCAGAAGATTGGTAGCGGTGCGGTCCGGATCGGCATTGATGCGGTCGCTGGCCCTTCGACTCATCGACTAGCTGAATGCCTGCAAGATGGCTGCACAATAGTCAACTATGGCATGCTTTCGATGCAGCCTTGTCAAATCGATGCGTCGCAGACGATCTTTCGCGGGATTCGCTTGATCGGTTTCTGGCTCAGCAGAGTACTCAACAAGCTCTCAGCACAAGATCGAGAGCAGCAACTGCTGCGCCTAGTGGGAATGATGACCGAAGGGAAGATCCATGGGGCTATCGATTCGGTCTATTCCATTGAAAATATCAGCCAAGCCATTCGACGTGCAGAACAACCCGCACGAGCCGGAAAAGTTCTCGTGAGCATGAACTCAGCGGATCACTCGTTGCCAGTGGGAGGCAACTAGTGCAACAACATTTGGGATCGAAGTCTGAAGCGGCAGCCGCTCAGGATTCTCCTGCGACAGGTATTCAGTTTCAATTTGAGCTGAGTAAGCAAGTAGGCGAACCGGTAGAGGTTGCTCACGGAGTATGGTGGATTCGTTTACCGATAGATTCCTCGTTGGACTTTGTGAATGTCTACGCGTTGCGTGATGGCAATCGATTGACCCTGGTTGATGTAGGTGTCAACAGTGCTTCCAGCATTGCTGCCTTAGATGCGGCTTTAGCGTCGCCTACACTGGCACAATTGCCGCTCAAACGAGTTATCGTCACTCACTTTCATCCCGACCATATTGGTGCGGCAGGCATTTTGGCTCAACGCGGCATCGAGCTTTGGATGTCACGCACATGTTGGCTTTCTTGCAAGTTGCTCCTGCAAACGGCCGCGAGTGCGCCGAAGACTCCTGAAGTCGAGTTCATGCGTCGAGCAGGCCTGTCGGGAATCGAACTAGAAGCCTACAAGCGACAACCGCCTCACCGCTACCAGAAGCAAGTCGCAGCTCTTCCCGACGATTTTGTACCGCTATCCGATGGCCAGCACCTGACAATTGGTGATCGTAGTTGGAAGATACTCGTAGGTAATGGTCACGCCGCTGAACATCTAACGCTTTGGAGCGATGGCTTGGCGATTGTCGGCGATCAGATTCTCCCTAGCATTTCCAGTAACCTGACAATCCCATTCACCGAACCCGAAGGCGACTTGGTCGCGGAGTGGTTGCTGAGCTGTCAGAAGCTATTGACCGTTGCCGACAACCAAATTCTAGGTTTGCCAGGGCATCAGCGACCGTTTACAGGTTTACAAAATCGACTGGTCCAAATTCAAAGCAACATGGAAGGTGCAATGGAGCGATTGTCCAAGATCTTGGTTCGTCCAAGTTCAGCACTGGAGTGCATGGAGCAGTTTCACAATCGATCATTGACTTTTGATCAACGCAAACAGATGCTCCCCGAGATCGTCGGATTCCTGAATCACCTTTATCGCAAAGGCGATGTAGAACGAAAGCAGTCTCCACAAGGCTCCTTTGTCTACACACGCAAACGCAACACGTTAGTCGAACTCTCCACTTCGCATCCAACGAAGGAAGATAAAATGAACTCTCCCATATTGCCTTCCAACACCCCGCCGACTGCGGTACAGTCGGCGCCGGAAGCTGTTGAGTCCACAGCGCAAGCCTTACCAGAGGCCGTCACTCCCGTTGCAGTTACTTCCACGCAGCAATTTTCAAGCGAGTCCGTCGCATCCAAGGCCAACACCTCTTGGCTTCAGCCGAAACGCTGGATAGCTGCTCTCAGCTTGGTTGGAATTCTTGGCGCTTGTTACGCCTATCGCGATCAGCTTCAAGTCTGGGGTAACGAAGCGTTCGATAAGCTCTCGCAAATTCAGCTTTTGGAAAAGCCTCAATCGGTCCGACAGGAACTCAGCACAACAGTCATGCCTGTTCAGGTAATGACCCTGAAGAACTTGTCGAGCACTGAATTGCCGCGTCGCTTCACTGGAGTCATTAAGCCCCGACGTGCCAGTGAGATTGGCTTTAATCGCGTCGGCACGATGGATGAGATTTTGGTTGAACGCGGCCAGCGAGTTGAAAAGGATGCGGTATTGGCCAAGTTGAATGTTGCATCGCTGCAAGCCAACATGAAAGCAGTTCAGGCACAATACAAAGCAGCAACGGCACGACTGGAAGAGATGATCGCTGGTCCGCGCTCTCAAACAATCGATTCGGCTAGAAATCAATTCGATGCTGCAAGGGCAGAACTGGACTTGGCTAAGACCTCGTTGGGCCGAGCCGAGCGACTGGTCAGCATCGGGGCCGTTTCTAAGCAAGAGGTCGACAACGCTCAGACTATGGTCAAAGCGAAGCAAGAAGCTGTCAACGCGGCAGAGAATACATTGAACGAATTGAAGGAGGGCACCCGAACAGAACAAATTCGGGCACAACGAGCCGTACTGAACGAATTGGAAGCTGCTCAAGATCAAATGAAGGTACAGCTTGATGAAAGTGTGATTCGCGCGCCTTTTGCAGCGGCTGTGTCTGAGCGATTCCTTGATCCGGGTACAGTGTGCTCGCCTGGAGTTCCTGTGGTGCGATTGATCGAATTGGTCTCGCCTGAAGTCTGGATTGGTCTACCGCCGGAGTATTCCGCGGCAATGAATCAAAGCAATTCGTACTCGATCAAAGTCAATGGTCAGAGTTTTGATGCGAAGCTCAAGAGCGTTCTACCCGAGCTGGATAGTGGCACACGAACTAACACGGTAGTCTTCGAACTGGAGACGTCGGACAGCAATTCAATTTTTGGTCAAGTTGCTGAGATCGAGCTTTCTCGTCCTATTCGTGAAAGTGGTTTCTGGCTGCCTATGTCAGCAATCGTCAAGGGAGATCATGGACTCTGGGGAGTGTTGGTCCTAGAAAAAGATCCAGAGAGTGGTAACTCCAGATTGGTCAAGCAAGAGCTGGAAGTGGTTCACGTCGATTCCGACCGCGTTTATGCGCGTGGAACTATTGCCGATGGCGAACGAGTCGTAGCGACTGGGTTGCAGCGTTTGACGCCGGGCCAATTGGTGCGAGCGTTGGGTACCGATGATGGTCAACAAGTTGGTGTCAACGACGACGCCACGCTTCGCTAATACGAATCAATTGCAAGAGAGACTTCCATGATTACCCAGTGGTTCGTTACCAATCCTCGTCTGCTCGTGATGACTATCGTTCTGATTGTTGTCGCTGGCGTAACGTCCTTTATCGCTCTGCCGCGAATGGAAGATCCCATTCTGACGGCGCGATTCGCTATTGTTACCACAGTGTTTCCCGGTGCATCGCCTGATAGAGTCGAAGCACTCGTTTCCAAAGGACTCGAGCAACAGCTCATCGATATCAAGGAAATTCGTGAAACCACGTCGATCAGCCGCACAGGCGTCTCAGTTTTGGTTATCGAACTCAATGAAGAGCTCAAGAAGGACCAGGTCGCCACAACTTGGGGCGTGATTCGCGAACGACTCAACGCCGCGCACGGAGTTATGCCAGAATTGGTGATGAAGCCCAAGCTCAGAGAGCTGGATGCTAAGGCGAACGTGATGTTGGTGGCGGTTCGTTGGGACAGCCAAAGCGAACCTAGCTACTCCATTCTTCGACGTCTTGCCAAGCGATTGCAGGAACGCATCGACCTGATCCAAGGTACAGAAAAAACCTCACTCTTTGGCGATCCCGAAGAGGAATTCCTTGTCGAAGTTCAGCGAGAGAAAGCCAACAGTCTAGGTCTGAGTGCTTTTCAAATCTCCCAAATGATTTCTGGGAACGATACCAAGTTGCCAGCGGGTCGAGTCCAAGGGGCAACCTCGGGGCTGACGCTTGAAGTGGTTGGAAACCTGGATACGAAGACTCGACTCAGCCATTTGCCAATTCGTCGAGATGTCTCGGGATCGATTGTCGAACTTGGCGATATCGCAACGGTGTCGCGAGCTACACCGGACCCTGCTCCTGCAAAAGCTTTTGCCAGTGGTAAAGCAGCAATCGTTGTTGGAGCTCAGCTGCAAGATTCGTATCGTATCGACCATTGGCGAACCGATGCGGCCAAAACTCTGAAGGAGTTCGAAGCTGAACTGCCATCGGGAGTTGGGCTCGATGTGATGTTCGATCAGGCTCCGTATGTCAGCGAGCGATTTGTCTCCTTGGAGCAGAACTTTTTGATGGGGTTAGTGTCCGTCTTCATCTGCACCGTGATTTGGATGAACCTTCGCAGTGCGATTATCGTTGGGGCTATGTTGCCCTTGAACTGCCTGCTCATTCTCCCAATCTTACTTGTGTTCGATATTCCGCTGCATCAAATGTCGGTTAGCGGTTTGGTCATCGCGATGGGAATGTTGGTAGATAACGCCATTGTTGTGGTCGATCACATCGAGCATAAGGTATCGCATGGCGACTCGGTCCTTGATGCCGCGCTAGACAGTTCAAAGTACCTTACCGTGCCCTTGTTGGGAGCAACGCTTACAACGGTCTTCTCATTCGCACCCATTGCGTTAATGCCTGGCGCGACCGGTGAATTCGTTGGCTCGATTGCCATGGTGACGATCATCACGGTAAGTCTGTCTTACTTTCTAGCACTGTCGGTAATTCCTGGTATTAGCTTGCTGGTATTCAAGCCATCCAAGAAGAAAGCCAACTGGCTGACTAATCCCTTTCGCATTTCTGAGAACATCTATCGGCTTTTGCTGAGAGGACTACTTCGTTTTCCACTGTTCGGAGCACTCCTAACGGCTTCGACGGGAATTGCGGGGTTGTTTTTTGTTTTTGTACTGGAAGATCAATTCTTTCCGCCCGCCGATCGCGATCAATTCCATATCGAAGTAGATCTTGCGGCAAACGCATCAATGGCTGAGACGCAGCAACTGGCAGCCGACATTCGAAAGATTGCCTTGGACGATGAAGCTATAGAAGAAGTCCATTGGTTCATCGGCGAGAGTGCTCCTGTTTTCTACTACAACGTAGCCACAGTTCGGTCTAATCAGCCCAGTTATGGGCAAGCTATTGTGAAGTGCCGCAGCGCCAGCGTTGCCAGAGCAGCCATGTTGCGATTACAGCCCAAGTTAGTCGAGAAATTCCCACAGGCCAACATCTCGGTCCGACAACTTGAGCAGGGACCACCGTTCACCGCTCCAATTGAAGTTCGCGTGACAGGGCCAGACATCGAACGATTGAAGTCACTGGCTGCTAAGGTTCGCTTGGTATTGGGTGGCACGCCCGGAATTACCCATACTCGCTGCGATCTGGAAGAGATCGCAACCAAGGCTCGCGTCAACATCGACCAAACTGCCTCGTATGTTGCTGGTTATGACCTTTCAACCATTGCAATGTCGTTGAACAGTTCCTTGGACGGGATCGTGGGCGGATCGATTCTGGAGGGGACCGAAGAGATTCCAGTCCGCGTTCGCATGGCCAGTAACCAACGTGGTGATCTAAATGAGATCGTGTCGTTAGAGCTGCAGGCTCAAGGTCGCGGGGAAGCCTTCCGGCATCAAGGGATTCCTCTATCAGCAATCGCTAATCTTTCGCTATCATCGGATGTGGGATCGATTGTTCGCGTGAACCGCGTTCGTTGCGCCGATGTGCACGGCTTTCTGCCTGCTGGCGTACTTCCGTCCGTAGTTCAAAAAGAGTTTAAGGAACGGCTTGCAAAGTCGGATTTCGAATTGCCAACAGGATATCGAGTTCAGTATCTGGGAGCAGCCGGAGAGCAGCAACAAGCCTTGGGGAACCTAACCGTTTATGCCACAGTCATGGGCGCTGCATTGGTCGCTACACTGGTGCTAAGTCTCAATTCATTTCGGATGGCAGGCTTGGTCGGAATGGTCAGCCTTTTGAGCGTAGGATACAGTCTGATGTCACTAGGCTTGTTGAACCTACCATTCGGCTTCATGGCTATCATCGGTATCGTGGGCATGTTGGGTGTTGCCGTTAATGATTCAATCTTGATTGTCACATCAATTGCTCTGGATTCTAAAGGAAGTCGAGGCGATAAAAAGCAGATCATCGAAATCCTGGTGGAGAATTCGCGGCACGTACTTGTAACTAGTATTACGACAATTGCCGGGTTCTTGCCTCTTTACCTTAGCGGCGGAGACTTTTGGCCGCCGACTGCTGTGTGTGTTTCGATGGGTGTGGCTGGGTCTACTTTTCTAGCTTTGTTCTTCGTGCCATGTGCGTTCATCGTATTGAACCGCTGGCCATCAGTTAAACTCTTTCGTCAATCTGGCGAGTCCAAATAAATGATCAAAATACAGCCTACTGAAAACTATGATGCCATCGTGATTGGGTCAGGAATTGGCGGTATGACCGTCGCCAGCCTGTTGACTCAACTTGGCAAAAAGCGAGTGCTCTTACTTGAACGCCACTTTAAGTTGGGAGGGTACACCCATGCGTTTCGACGTGGCAAGTACGAGTGGGATGTTGGTGTGCACTACATCGGCGAAATGCATGCTGACAAGCTTTGTCGACGCGTGATGGATTTAGTCACCAATAGCCAAGTCCTTTGGCATCGCTGTGGACCAATCGTCGAGCGATTTCATTTTCCCGAAGGCACTTTTGAAGTACCCGATGATCCAGCTAAGTTTAAAGAGCGACTCATCGAGCGATTTCCAGAGGAACGCGAGAACATCATTCGTTATTTTCGAGATGTGAAACGCTGCCAAAGCTGGTTCGCACGATTTTTCATGTCGAAAATGCTGCCGCCTTTTCTCGCCAAGCTACTGACGCTCCCGGGGCGGCGATTGGCTGAAACCGTAACGGCTGATTATCTTGAGAATTTCAGTTCGCAATTCCTTAAGGGCATCCTTACCGCACAATGGCCCGACTTTGGTGCTCCGCCGGAGGAAAGTGCGTTTGCATTTCACTCTGCTGTGACGGCAGACTTCTTTCATGGTTCGTTTTATCCCTTAGGCGGTTCCGCTGTTATTGCTGAATCGGTAGAGAAGATCGTGAACGATGGCGGTGGAGCCTGTTTGGTCAATCATGATGTTCAAGAGATCATCGTAGAGAATGGAAAAGCGGTCGGTGTGCGCGCTACGCACAAGAATCGAGAGGTCGTGTTTCGCGCTCCAGTAATCGTTTCTAACGCCAATTCGATTGCGACCTTTGGCAAGTTTGTTCCAGAGGGATACTGCAAAGCGGAGAAGGAACAGGCGAAGCGAGTCAAGCACGGAACTTCGGCTATGGCACTGTTTATCGGACTCAAGGATGATCCTCGCAATCATGGTTTTGACGATGCCAACTACTGGTTCTATTCAAGCTCGGATCATGACAGTCAACCCTCGAAGACTCATCCATATGGGGTTCACGGAGGCTATCTATCGTTCGGTTCACTTCGCAACCCTGGCATGCAGGCCCACACGGCACAAATCGTGACTTTCAGCCAATATGACTTGTGGAAGCAATTCGCCGACAGTCCCTGGAAACGCCGCGGCGAAGAATACGAGAAGCTCAAAGCGGAAATGACGGAGAAGATACTCCAATTCGCCGAGCGTTATGTGCCCCAGTTAAGGTCAATTATTGACTACGTCGAATTATCAACACCTGTAACGTTTGAGACATTTTCGGGACATCCTTCGGGAATGGTGTACGGGCAAATGGCCGATCCAAATCGTCTAAATCGCGATCAATGGCGGATTTCGACCAGCTTGCCCAATCTCTATCTCGCCGGAAGCGACATTGGTTCACCTGGCGTCAATGGTTCCCTAATGGCTTCGGTGTTTACAGCAGTCAAACTTTTGGGACCTTCCGCCTTCCTGAAGATCTTTGGGTCCGATAAACCTAAAAAAACGCCGTAACATAGATGTACAGTTTCAACGTAGTGGGAATCGCCAGAATTCCTAATGCCACAGAAATCACTGAGCTGCAGGTTTTCTGACGAATTCCACTATCCCCATCAAGAGTTGAAAAGCGACTAACTGTTTACTTTGCTTTCAGTTGTTCAACCAGTGCATCGAAGCTCGGATCACCACGAAGAGGCTTGAGGTCTACTTCGCTAGTGATCGCGAATGGATCTTTCAGTCCATCAGAGATCGCTTGCGTTAGCGACGCAAACGCTTGAGTTCGCAGGAGCTCTTTTTTCTCAACATCAGCCTCTTGGTCGGATAACTGCGCTTGTGCCCGAGCTAGGTCGAGCCGAAGGTCGGGATCCTTAGCCGTGATCTTCGACAGCTCGCCAATCCACTTTTCAGCAGCCTCGCGGTTTCCGAGTCGTCCTTCAACCAGCATAAGATTCACTTTGTTGACTTGATCGGGACTGGTGTCAAACAACTCCTGTCGTAGTGCACGGGCTCGTTCAAAAAGCGCCAGTGCGTTGGAAGCTTGGCCCGCTTCGGCTCGTGCAACTCCCCAATAGTAAAGGCTATAGCTGTGAGTTCGCTTGAATGTTGCACTTTTCGAATCGAAATTGTAGTTCTGTTCAGTGAGATCATGAGCTTCGCCGATTAGTCGAACTGCATCGTCCGTTCTTCCAACGCGAAGCATGTTTTGCCCATAGTTGCGAAGCTGCAAGGCTAGTTGATCGCGAGTGTTCGTGTCGTTGGGCTGAGCTTTGTAGTTATTGCGGCGAGTCTCAAGTACTTGGTCATAGATGGGAATTGCAAGTTCCGTCTTTCCTTGTCGGTTGAGAATGTTGGCTTGGCCAGTCTTGCCGATATCAACACTTTGTTGAAAGTACGATTTAATGAGCGTTTTCCTCCCGTCAGGCATTGGTTGATACCAAGCAGCGTCTGCATTGATTTCATCCAAGACCTTTTGGCAAAGCGTCTGCACCTCCCCGAAGAGATTGGAAGCCTTATCCAGAAGTCCAGTCTTCAAGCTAGAGTTCGCGCGACGGAGCAGTGACTGTTGGAGGAGATCGGTAATCTCAAACATCTGCGGACTGCCTGGTTGCGGCCGCGGCACAGCCAACACATCGCGAAGCAATTCCTCAGCCTCAACAACCAACTTCTCTCCTTCTGCTGGATCGCCAGTTAGACGTTGACGTACAGGTGCCATGCGAAGCAGAATTCGAGAGAGATTCACTCGCGACGCGTCACTGCGGTCTTTATCGATCAACCGTTGACGTCCCATTTTTTCAATCGTATCGAATTGCAAGCTGGCTTTTTCAAGACGATCTAGGCTTTCCCAAGCCTCTGCAATCTTGAAACGAACGGCCATCAAAGTTGGGACCGCTTCTCCCTTGATTCCACCCGCTAGTTCGGCATCCAATTCGTCCCACTTCTTTTCGAGCACTTCCAAGAGACCGATACGCAACTCGGCCGTACCGGGCTGTTTCGCCATTCGCTCATCGACTTCTGTAATGAAGAACTGGATGTTTTGAAGCGAGAGCATTGCTTGGCGTTCCGCGATCTTTTCGTTGGCTTCAGCCCGAGCTTTAGCTTCGTTGGCAAGAATGCGTTGGCGTTCGGCTTCTTCCTTTTCTTGCTGAGCCTTTTCCTCATTAGCAACAGCGACCAAGCGTTGTTTGTCCGCTTCCTGTCGCTGCTTGTTGGCTTCATCGCGTTGAGTATTCGCATTGTCTCGCTCGTCCGCGATGGTTACAGCCTGAGCCGATATCTGTAGAAATGACCAAGTTGAGATAACTGCGGTCGCAACTAGCAGCATCGTAGCTAGGGCAGAGGGTGCTGCTACCAGCGGATTGCGTTTACACCATCTCCACGCTCGTTCGAATTTGCTCACTGGTCTGGCGATAATCGGTTCACCGCGAAGGAATCGCCCCAGATCGTCTGCCATCTCATCACAGTTGGCGTATCGTTTGTCGGGCGTCTTTTGCAACGCTTTGAGGCAAATGGTATCGATATCTACAGGCATTTTCTCCTGAAGTTGACAGGGTGGTACAGGCTCCTTGTGAACCACTTGCGAGATCGTGTCAAACGCCTTCGTTCCCAAGAACGGCGGTCGCCCTGTTAGCAATTCATACAACAGCGCACCCAATGAATACTGATCGCTGGCAGGAGACAGCTCGTCGACCAACCCTTGAGCCTGCTCGGGAGACATATAACTGGGCGTCCCCATGATCGTCCCAGCTTTAGTACTGAGCGAATCTTCGTCGTCGAGTTGCTTGGCGAGTCCAAAGTCTGTAACTTTGGGCTGTTGATCTTTGGTCAAGAGAATATTGGCTGGCTTGATATCTCGATGCAAGATCCCCCGATCGTGGGCGTACTGCATGGCACGGCAAATCTTCTCAGCAATCTTCGCGGCTTCGCGAGGCGGCAAAGGCTTGCCTCCGAGCAAGTGATCCAAGCTTACGCCATCAACAAACTCAAGGGAGAAGTAAGGCAGTCCCTGATGTTCGCCAACCTCAAAGACCTGGACAATATTTGGGTGTTGCAGTTGAGCTACAGCCCGAGCCTCGGCTTGAAAGCGTGTAAGTTGATTCTTTGAGGCATGGTTACCTGCAAGCACCATCTTGAGAGCAACATCGCGATTGAGCGCAGCTTGTCTCGCGAGATAAACGACTCCCATCCCGCCGCGACCAAGCTCTTTCTTGATCTGATAGTTGCCTACAGTTTCGGGAAGAGGCAGTTCGCTTGCCTGGCTGCCTCCTGATCGGACAGTGTTGCGTTGCGTAGGGCGCTGGGTCCCATGCGGATTGGCCGTTGCGCCACTTACGCTAAACTCCCCAGTCGCATCGTTAGCAGCAACTGTTCCCGTCGCTTTCGACGATTCCACGCTAAACTCGCCGGTCTCTTGACCCTTCAGATCGACTGTTAGATTTGCAAGATCGATCTGCGATTCTGACGAGCTTGAACTCGTTGCTAGGGAATCTACTTGAGTCGCCCCAGCAGGCTGCACGATCGTCTCCTGCAGTCCGCGCGGGTCCATCGAATCCGATGGATTCTCTACGCTACGCTGGGGTGGAAGCTTGCCGCTATTGGCATCGTCCGCTACTCGAAGGCGAGTAGCATTGGGGTTGGAATTATCTTCAGGCATTGTGTTTGGAGCCATGTTCTACCACCACTTATCTAGATCTTCTGTTAGTTCGCTGCCATTGCGATCTCGGATATCATCAAGGACATTCCCTAAATCGCCCAGCGTGTTCGCAAAGAACCAATCTGTTCCTGAATCGCCCCACAACCGGTCAACCGCTGCATCGTCAAACACAGTGTTTTGTGTCATGCTCGAGTTACTGGTCTTCAAGAAGTAGGTCCCGTTGTTCCTCGGACCAGTTCCCGTTCCCAAAATATTCTGCCGACGTGTTGCATAGTTCCGGTTGCTGGTCCATTCAGCGAGAATGGCCTCAAGAGCGACTCGCTGTTGTTCCAGTGTCATTGAGGTTGTCGAACCAAATGCGGCAGGAGCCGACGTCGCAAAACTTGCCTCGTACATCGTAAATCCGGCAATCAATATATCATCGTTAGCATCACCATGGATTCGATCTGCGCCCAATCCACCAATTACGATGTCGCGACCATCCCCTCCCCAGAGATTATCATCTCCAGCTTCTCCAAGGATGATATCGCTGCCGGATCCGCCCTTGATGTCGTCATCGCCGGATCCGCCCCAAATTTCAGCGGTCTCGCAAATATCATCGTCAATGGTCACCTTGTCGTTGCCTGCGTAGGCAAAGACCAAGATTCTATCGACGTTGCCGTGTACTGTACCACGTCTTTGAATATCCTCGTCGCGATCGACAATACGTACTTTGTAATAGTCGTCGTCGCGTAATTTAAGTTTGATATTGTCACTTCCTTGAGATCCTACCAGAACGAGAATCGCTTTTCCGGCATTCACCGGATCCGCCATTAGCGTCCATCCACCTACCACAAAGGACTTCGTTGCAAACGTACTCACCGCTCCACGTGGGTCCGTAACCTGTGCCGTGATCTGGAATTGACCGCGGCTGGAGACATTGGGGTAAGCGTAGGAAACTGACTTGGTACGAGACCCTGTTACCGTCGTGGTTGCGCCGTTACCCCAATTGATCAGATAGGTGTAGACACCTGACTGATCCACTGCATCTGGATCAGTTGCCGTAAACACGAACGTCGAAGCAAGATTCATGAAACCATCGGTAGGTGTACTGATGGAAACAGTCGGTGGGTTGTTCACGATCGATCCTGTGATCGTTAGCGTATTACTCACATAGACTAGCGAGTAATTGGCGTTAGTTGCAATCGTTCCTGGCAGTATGTTGTAGACGCCCGCAGTCTCACCAGGCTGACGCGTCAAACTTCCTGACACTACAGTCGAGGCTGTATCGCTAAACTTGAGACCGCTCACTTGATAAGTCAAGGCGGGATCAACCTGCCCCACTAACTTGCTCTTCGAGTCAGCCGAGATGGTTAGCGGTGCTGCCGAGATGGTAAACAGCGTCCCAACATAGTTTACAGTGTAGTTCGCACCAGCACTTAGAGTGTTCTGAAGAATGTTGTAGTTGCCAACGTTCTCTCCAGTGGTACGAGATAGAGATCCAACAAACACGTTGCTTGTATCACCATTGACCAATGGGCTGTAGATGTAAGTCAACGTCGGATCGCTGTCACCGTAGAGCTTGGTTCGAGAATTTGCCGAAACCGTAAGGCTCTTCGGAGTAATCGCAAGGTCGGCTGCCGCATAGGCGATAGTGTAGTTTGAACCAGCGGCAAGCGTACCTTGATTGATTGCGTAGGTTCCTACAGTTTCACCGGCAGTTCGCGAGAGAGCTCCTGTGAAGACACTCGAGGTATCGCCGTTGTATAGAGTTCCAAAGGTAAACGTCAGTGCCGGATCGGCATCACCGTAGATCTTCGACTTTGAATCGGCCGTCACTGTAAGGCTTCGCGGTGTAATCGCTAAGTCGGCGCCCGCATAAGCGATTGTGTAGTTTGATCCAGCGGCAAGCGTACCTTGATTGATTGCGTAGGTTCCGACGTTCTCACCAGCAGTTCGCGAGAGAGCCCCTGTGAAGACACTCAAGGTATCGCCGTTGTACAGCGCACCGAACGCAAACGTCAGTGCCGGCTCAGTGTCGCCATAGATCTTGGTTTTCGATTCAGCTGTTACCGTGAGTAAGCGAGGCAAGACGTTGATCATGCTGGTGTACTGCGTATAACCACCATCTTTATCGATGACTCGAGCGTAAAGCGTGTTTTCACCTACTACCAAACCGTTCAAGATCGCGTTGTTAGCGGTCGAAGAGCTTGCGTATGTAACTGAGGTCAGATCTCCGGCATTCAACGCAAATGCGTAACGAATACCGGCAACTGTGTCGGATGATGATACATCGAAAGCACCGTTCAAACTTGCCGTTGCGCTATCACCATAAACGATGGTTGAACCAAGAAGAGTTGCGGTTGGAGCGATATTCTGAGCGGTAATATCTAGGGTTTGGGTAAGCGTCTGACCAATGTCATCAACGATAGTCACTATAACGGTGTAGCTTCCGTTGTCGTCATACCGATGATTTAGCTCGAAGACGCCCGAGGCGTTGACGACAAGCGGCTGAGCGCCCGTTCCATCACCATAATCGACCGTGCTAAGGCTCCAGTTCGAGGCTGCAGGATCAAAGACGGTAACGGATCGAGCAAACGTTGCCCCTTCGTCGATCGTAACTGTTGAACCAAGTGAATAGCTAAGGACATAGTCTTCGCCAACGCCACCAGCGATCGTGTCAGTACCACCGAAACCTTTAAGATCATCAATTCCATCTGACGAACTAGCCTTGCGGAACTTGAACATCAACAATTGGTACTTGCCAGTATCCGTATCGTTGACGCTGTCACCAAATCTTGCCACTCGTTCAGCATCAGAAAAGATGTTATTGGGATTAAGCGGATTCAGCGGGCTGATCGGGTTCTGAGGATCGCCCAAAACATCACCGAATCGATTGAACGTATCGACTTCAATGTAATACAATCCATTTGAAGGCAAACGCAGGTCAACAATACTTGAATCGGTTGGCTCAAAGGTATCATCATTTTCAGCTAAGCCGTTGTAATACGGTACCAATTGCGGAACGCCTTCAACGACATACCAAACTCGAACGATCGAATCTACGAAGTCGTCGCTTGTCAGCTCACCGCCAACGCCTGTGCCGAAGCGGCTGACCGAGTTCGAGAATAGATCAATATTGATCAGCTCACCCGCACTGCCGTTAAATGCATACCAATCACTTTGGCTCCGGCCTGTCGAGCTATCTATTTCAATTTGGCCGTTGATTGAGGCAATTTGTACAAAGAAGTCTTTGGACTGATTAACGCCTCGACTCAGTGTGTTGGGGACCGCTAGCGAGACGGGGGAAATCAGATCTGCTGTTTCCAGTGCACCGTGAGAGCTGCTCGTTTCCACACGCGTGGTCACGTTTGGATCACTTCCGGCAAAAGCAAGTTTGATCGCTTCGCGTTCGCCAAAGAAAAGATCGTTGAGGTCATTGAACCGATTGGATCCTATCGATGCCGGCGAGCCAATAATGTGGTCGAAAGTCTCGAAGCCACCGGCTGGGCCTGTGTAGACCGGCGCGTATCCTGACGGTCCAGGTGGATCATGAAGCCCAGATCCAATTGGACCAAAGGCATCCTGGTGCCTTAGCCCCAGCAGGTGCCCCAGTTCGTGCGCGGCAATCTTGGATGAAAGCAATACAAAATTCTCTCGGGTCGCATCAGGCTTCGAGTCACCTGCTGCGATATCCAGCAAGAGTCCTTTGCAAATCGCGCAGTTGCATCCTGAGCCGTGTTTGACGCCCTCACTGTCATCTTCGGGTTGCACAGCCGCAAGCGTATCAGCGATGGAAACCACACCACCCAGCAATCCATTAACCTGAGTAAATGCGTAACCGTTTAGGTTCACATTGCCTGGATCGATTTCACTTGCAAGTCCCCCTGGCCGCCCTGATGTAGGTGTACGGTTGAAGAAGATCGTAGTGAACTGACCGTTGGTTGAATACTCTTGTGGAATTTCAGCCAAGCTAGTTACAACACGCACGTCGAACCACGGCGCACCAACATTCGGACCTCGATAAACCGCTTCAACGCGTTGCCGAATGGCTTCACGATCCAAGCTTGAGTAGACGTACTCCCCATTGTCAATCGTTCCCGTTTCAAGATCCGCCGCGTTCGTATTCGTGTAGGTATCGAAATCTAGCAGTACCCACTGTGTAACACCACGAGGCGCAGCAACAGGGCCAGAAAATGGCTGATCGAAATCTGCTCCACCAATGTAATTGCTACGAGGATTTCCGTAGATTGTATCCGCGAATGTCGTTCCAATTACATTCTCGATACTCATGTCGTCGGCAAGAGCTAATCGCAATTGCCCCGTGCCCTGGGACTGCCAAAGGGTCACTTTGCGCAAGTCCAGATTTGCTGCACCACCTGTAAAGCTACTGAAGTCAAAGGTATCGGCGGAGAGATCGCCAGAACCAGTGTACGCTTCGCTGATCGTTACATCAGCTATCGGATTGGATACAAAGGTGTAGCGATCATTGCCTTCTTGGCCATTGATGTCCATCGTGCCGGAGCCGATGATCATAACTTGGTCGTTCCCTTGCCCACCGCGGAACAGAATGGAATTGGCAACTCCTCGCATCGCAAAAAAGTCGTCCCCAGTATCACCATAGAATTCCACGGTTGAAGTGGATGTCCCTACTGCGTTATACGTGAAGGAATCTGCGTCTGCGCCGCCCACGAAGTTAACTGATCCAATATTTGTTCCGCTAACGCGAAGGGTATCGCTATCGGCACCACCAACAAATGTCAATTGAACTAAATCATTACCATTGTTAATCAGCGTGTCAGCGCCTTCATCGCCTCCAAAGTTAATCGATGCGATATCATTTCCATTGTTAATCAGCAGGTCACTATCTGCTCCGCCAACGAATACGAGTGAGCTAACTGTCGCGTTGTTCTGAAGTAGATCGTCATCCGCTCCGCCAGAAAAATTCAACGTAACCATTTCAGCGTTATTGACTAAGGTATCGGTCCCTTCGTCGCCTAGGAAACTGAGCGTTGTTACTTGAGCCGAGTTCTGCAACGTATCGTTATCAGCTCCGCCGGTGAAAAGAATTGAATCAACGACGCCTCCATTGACTAGCAGATCGGCACCGCCGTCTCCTTGAAAGTCTATCGAGCCAATCAGCGTGCCGCGATTGACCAGAGTGTCATCATCAGCGCCTCCAGTGAATTCAACGGTACCTAGCGATCCCGAGTTAACTAGAAAATCATCGTCAGCGCCACCGGCGAACACCAAAGCGGTGACTTGTCCGTTGTTTTGAAGTGCATCGGAACCACTATCGCCCGTGAAGTCGATGGCACCGATCTGAACAGCGTCGTTAACTAAAACATCTGCTCCATCATCACCCGTATAAACTATTGATCCAATTCCAACACCAGTCTTGCGATTCCACAAGCGATCGTTGCCGCCAGATTGACCAACTTGAAGGCCTTGGTCTCCGCCGAATTGAATTGTCGCAATAAACGCACCATCGTTAATCAATAGATCATCATCGGCGCCTCCCGAAAAGTTCAACGATCCAAGTGAGTTTCCTGAGTTGACAATAAGGTCGTCATCAGCTCCACCACTAAAGTCGATCGCGCCAATTTGATGGCCACTGTTAACTAGCAGGTCCTCATCGGCTCCTCCCGAGAAATTCAGCGTTACAATCGAATCGCCATCGTTAACCAAAACGTCGTCGTCAGCTCCACCTGTGAAGACGAGCGAACTAATCGTGTCGCCGTGGTTGACCAGAACATCTTCACCACTATCACCAACAAAACTCAACGAGTTTAGGGTGCTGGCGTTGTTTAGCATTGCATCGCCATCGGCTCCACCCAGGAACGTGATGGTTGCAAATCCGCCCGCATTATTCTCAAAAGCATCAGAATCGTAGCCACCTTCGAAGAGCACTGACGATGTCGGGCTCGCGTTGCCCGATCCGCGAACAATCATTGTGTCCCGACTCGACTGGCCCACGACCAAACTTCCGCTATCGCCGTTGAAGACGATCGATCCCATTCCCTTTCCATTGCTGACCAATACATCGTCATCAGCACCGCCCGCAAACGTCAATGTGGATATGCTTCCACCGTTGTTGATCAGAACATCGTCTCCGCTATCTCCCTGAAAATTGATTAGACCAATCAGGCTGCCATGATTCGAAAGGACGTCATCATCGGCCCCCCCAATAAATGTCAGCGAAGTCATCGTCGAGTTGTTAAGCAGGATGTCATCATCGGCGCCTCCGGTGAATGAGATGCTGCCCACGGCGCCGCGATTTATCAGCGAGTCCGCGCCCTCATCACCTTGGAAATTCAACGCTCCAATAACTGAACCGGAATTCTCCAAGCGATCGCTGTCAGCACCGCCGGTAAACTGTACTGATCCAGCCGAACCAAGATTGACGAGTGTGTCAGCGCCTTGGTCACCCACAAAGTGAATCAATGAAACGCTGCTAGGGCCAACCAAGATGTCGTCATCTCCACCAAAGATCAGTCCGCCAGTGATCGTCCCACGGTTGACCAACAGGTCATCGTCCGCGCCTCCACCGAAGGTTAGCGATGCAATGGTGCCCGAGTTCTGGAGATTGTCGGCTCCATCGTCACCTCCAAAGCTGAGTGAACTAAAGATTTGCCCCACGTTGGCGAGTGTGTCATCATCGGCGCCTCCATTAAAGAGTACGCCCGATAGTGAGCCAGTGTTAACTATCGCGTCCGCTCCATCATCGCCTCCAAAGTTCAGCTGACCGGTAATTGAGCCACTGTTTCGAATCAAGTCGTCATCAGCACCGCCAAAGAAGTTTACGGTACCGATTGAAGCAATATTTACAAGCGAATCTGAACCACTATCACCACTAAAAGAAAGTGTGGCAACGCCTGAACCTGAAACAAGCAAATCGTCATCGCCGCCGAAGGTCAACGTCCCAAGAATTACGCCCTGATTGACGATAATGTCGTCATCAGCGCCGCCTCCGAAGGTTAAGTTGGAGATCGTGCCAGAGTTCTGAACAAGGTCGGCCCCATCGTCTCCTCCGAAGTTCAACGTTGTGACCGTTGCTGTGCCGCTTACCAAGATATCATCGTCGCCAGCAAAACTAAGCGAAGTAACAAGAGTTCCGGCGTTGACGAATCGATCGTCGTCAGCACCGCCCGCGAAATTGATAGTTCCGGCGGTCCCCAAATTCACTAAGAGATCGGCACCATCATCACCGCCAAAGTTCAACGTGGCTATCGTCCCAAGCCCCGTTAGTACATCGTCGTCACCACCGAAGTGAATCGTCGTCGAAACAGGCCCATTGTTAATCAAGATATCGTCGTCAGCACCACCCACAAATGTAAGCGCGGCGATTGAACCGGTATTAAACAGACCGTCAATTCCATCGTCGCCACCAAAGTTGAGTGATGCCGTAATGGTCCCGCTATTAGCGAGCAGATCGTCATCTGCGCCGCCACCAAAGGTTAGGTCAGCGATGGTTCCAAGGTTGCGGAGTTCGTCTAACCCGCTGTCGCCCTGAAAACTCAGCGATCCAATTGCCCCCAGCCCAACAAGCTGATCGTTATCTCCCCCAAAATTCAAACTGGTTGCTGCAGTCCCGTGATTGACGAAGAGATCATCATCAGCTCCACCACTGAATGTTAGAGTCGTGATTGTACTGAGGTTGACGAAGACATCCGCTCCATCATCGCCGCCAAAGTTCATGACTCCGATCGTTCCCAACCCAGACAAGAGAATATCGTCATCGCCGATGAATGAGAGTGCGGTTGGTGTTGCTCCATTGTTGATAAACACATCGTCGTCTGCTCCACCTTGGAAAGTCAGTAAAGCGATCGACCCTGCATTAAGGAACGCGTCAACGCCTTCATCGCCTCCGAAATTCAAGCTTCCCGTCACGGAGCCACGGTTTTGCAATAGGTCTTCGTCCGCTCCGCCATTAAACTCAAGCGAAGCGATTGTTCCCTCGTTAAACAACTGATCGACGCCATCGTCGCCTCCAAAGTTCAGAAGGGCTAAGACAACGCCTTCGTTGGTCAAAACATCATCGTCGGCGCCACCTCTGAATGTTAAGCCTGTGATACTCCCCAGGTTGATCAACGAGTCCGTGCCTTCATCGCCGCCAAAATTTAGATTGGCGATGTCAACTCCAGTCGTTGTCAGCGTGTCGTCATCTGCTCCACCGGAGATAACTGCGCCCGTCGTTCCAGACTTGACATTCAAGATGTCGCTGCCTGCACCGCTAGATACGGTGGAGTTTGATGCCGCGGTTAATCGATCGCCAAAATTGCTTCCTACAAGACTGTTGAACGATCCTAGTGTGCTTACAAAGTGCAATGAAGGCTGAGTGAAAGAAACGTCCTGTTGCGTTAGCGAAGTTGAGTTGGCGATTTGAAGGTCAAAAGTGATACCGCTATTGTCACCATAGTCAGCTAGACCAAAATCTAGAGTGTTATCGCCACTGCGGTCGATGACTGTTAGTTCACTGTTAGGCTTGAGCTTGTAGGTGTCACTTCCCAACTCAACTGGTGTTGGTCCGCTAACAATAGGCACGTTAGCTTTGTCATTGCCGCGCCAGAGATAGTAGATGTCATTGCCAGCTCCGCCAAACAAATTATCTGTCCCGTCGCCCCCATCTAGGATTAATTGGTTCCCTGCGGCGGCAACTTGTGTGCCATCGATAACGTCATTACCACCAAGGCCCATGACTAGAAGTTTGGAGACGCCTGCGGAAGTGAAGGTTACGTCGTTGATAGCGATGTTATCACTTGCAGCCGTTCCAACCAGCAAAGCTGTTTCGTATACAAACGAACCGCCATCGTCGTCGGTGGCTTCCACACGAACTCGCCAAACACTATTGGGATAACTGGTTCGATCGACAGAGAAACTTAAACCGCTGCCAGTTTGAACAGGCGCTCCTATGACCCCAGCGGGGTAAGCCTGCCAGGAAATTGCCACGGGATCGAAATCGCCTAGATCGCTGGATTGGGCCACCAACTGAATAAGGTTCGGATCATTGTTGTTCGTACTAGGCTGAACCAATAGACTTGGAGCGACATTGTCAACACGCTGAAGTTGAGCCGTCGACGTGGATGCACCGTCATCGTCCGTAACGGTAACGACGATCTCGGCCAGATAGTGTCCTGTTGGGTGAGGACCAGGACCGTTGTAGACCAAGCCGATCGCCCCATTGTCGCGATATCGGTGCGACGCCGTAAATGTTCTAGTCGTTGGATCAACAGTTGCCAATGAGGTGGTGTTGTCGCCCCAGCTGACCGTGACTTGATGAGTGTCCAACGGAGATTCATCGGTATAGCTTCCGGTAATCGTCAATTCGTCGCCTTCGCTTACCGGTGCACCTATTCCAGCGATAGTTACGTTACCTACCAGCGGCAGAGTGTTGAGTACTTGAATAGGTAGCGTTGCGGTGGCTGAGAGAGGAGTGTCTTTGTCGGAAACACTCACGGTAATATTGTGAAATCCTGAAGCAGAATTATCTGCATAGAAGTGCTTAATGCCGGTGAATGCCCCTTGTCCCGCAGGTAGTTTTAAATTGGTTGTGGATGATCCATCGCCCCAATTGATCGATACACTGTGCGAATCCAAGAGCCCTGGATCAACAAAACTACCACTCAATAGAATCAAGCCGTTTTCTTGGATCGTGAGACTGTTGGCACTCAACGTCAGCCCCATCGGCACAACATTGCTTACCGACAATAGACTCTCCATCAAGACCGGAGAGTTCGGTTGATCGTCGTCAGCTACTGAGACAGTGATCGTATACTGATCAGCGCCCACGGTTTGATCATTAGCATAAACGTGCTGCAGCGCAGGAAGTCCACTAAAGCTACGAAGAGCGTTGCTGGAAGCAGGTAGATCGATCAACGTCTGAGTGCCGTCACCCCAGTCAACGACTAGCTTATGCGAGTCATCCCGTCCTGGATCCAAGAAACTGCCGCTGAGCGAGACAACTTGTCCTTCAGAAATACTCGAACTGCTTAAGTTGACTTGTAGATTTGAAGGCAACACATTGCGGATTTCCTCAAGGAACAAGCCGGTTGGTGTGACATCGATTCCCGCTCCATCCGACACGGTCACCACAACTCGGTAAACATCGCTCTCGGTAGCAGAACCCGATGGATTGAAGTCATCACGATAGACATGCGTCGCGCGTATTTCAAACTTGTTATTGCCAAGGCTCGTAATCTGGCCTTCTGAGCTGAATGCCTGAGTCAATGTGCTTGTTGAGCCGTCGCCCCAATCGATAGTTGCCGAGTACGATCCGCTAGTGTCTTCGAACTGACCTTTCAACTGAATTAATTGACCTTCCAGAGCTGGGCTCGTAATTTCGAAGAGATCAAAGCTCGCTGTGGGCGCTTCATTTTGTACTGAGACGTTTATTGTTCGCGATGTTGAGACCGAGGTTTCATCGGTGATGCGAACCGTGATCGAATAAGTGCCATTTGTGGCATAGGAATGTCGCAACTGGAAGGATCGGTCGCTCTCCAATTCCAGTGGTCGTGCTCCGCTACCGTCGCCGTAGTCTACGGTGGCAGTCCAAGAGGCCGAGTCTGGATCGTAGAAGCTTCCACCAATCTCGATCGACTCTTGTGCAGTTGTAGTTATTGTTGTCGCATCAAGAGAGATTTGTGGCGCCAATGAGCTTCCGACGTCTCCCACAAAGAAGATTGGGCTGAATTCGGAAGTCGAGCCAAGTGTGAGTGCAGTTAAAGCACTTCCGTAGGAGACTCCGCTTGATAGAGGTATCTGAAAGCGGAATGCATTGGACGCGACACTTCCAATCGAGACGATGCGACCATTGACGGTTGGTCCGTAACTACCGGTTGAAATGTCTAAGTCGTCAACGGATCCTTCCGTAAGAGTAGCCAGTAATGACAATCCCTGGCCGATGGCGTTAAGTGACGCACCAGATGTAAACAACTGAACTGTTCGGCCTGCACCGACAAACCCTTCAACAATCAAGTCGCTACCGACAATCGTGGTAGACGTAACCACCGGATAATTTAAAACGTCGTCGGTTTCGTCTTCATTCAAGGTAATTCCGGAGTTGCCCGCGTCGATGGCAAGGTTGTTGTTGAGCGCGAAGAAATTGTTCAAGATAGTGCCGACTTGGGAGGTATTGCCTTCCAAACGAAGCCCCGTGTTAGAACTGTTGTAGATATAGTTCTTCGATGCCGCAGTTGTACCGCCAATTGTGTGGCCTGAACCTGCCGCGGCGATAATGCCGTAACTATTGGAGAGGGTAAGCTCGCGATTGCGATCGGTGCCAATGTAGTTCCCGGCGATGAGCGTGTTATCGCCACTGAACCAAATGCCGGCTCGTCCGCTACCTGCAATAACATTACCTTCGTTTTCGTCGTTCACTCCATCGCTGTTGGTTCCGACTCGCGTACTACCATAGGAGTTCAACTGCATCCCGTCGTTGGAGTTGCCTATGACTTTCTTACCATCCTTGTCTGTACCGATCTTATTGCCAGCGATGACCGTGCCTGTGATTGTACCGCCGCCAAACCCACCAAACATGATTCCATTGACGTTACCTGAGATGACGTTGCCTTCTGTGGCATCGTTAACACCGTTACTGTCTGTACCAATAACAACGCCGTTTTGCCAGTCGACCAACACACCCCAGTTGTTGCCGACTTTGAAGGAACCGGTCGGATCAGTGCCGATCAAGTTGCCTTGAACCTTGTTGTTAGAGCCACCAACGTGCTGGATATGTACACCAAGTCCATTACCGACAGTACCTACATTGATGACGTTTCCTGCTCCAGGTTCACCGCCACCAATCGTGATATCCGTTGCCGCCACATGCCCAAACATGGTGACACCCGTAGGATTGCCACTGGCAAGAACTCTGGTTCCAGTCACATCTGTTCCGATGTAGTTTCCGGATATACGAGTATTGAAAGAGGAGTTTAGTGAAACGCCCGACAATGGTGCGACGATGATGTTTCGCTCGGCTGCAGTGAAGCCTCCGATCAGCGAGTTGTTGCTATACGAAGAAATGCCGTTCTGTGCGTTTTGGATCGCGTCAGTACCATCCTTGTTGGTACCGATAAAGTTGCCCGCGATCGTGTTAGAGTCTCCGCCAATATCGATTCCACTTCGCAGGTTGCCGGAGATCACATTGCCAGAGCCAACATCAGACCCTCCGATTCTTGTTTCAAAAGAGTACCCATTGATGCCGTCAAGTGTGTTTCCAATGGGCTCTGTTCCCAAGGCATTGGTCCCGATCAAGTTGCCCTGGATTACCGTATTCGAGACACTATCTAAGAACACTCCATAACCATTGTTTCCGCTGATCAAATTGCCGGCTCCGGTCGCAGCGCCGCCAATCAAGTTCCCGGGGGAGTTACTGCCAATCCTGATTCCACTTCCACTATTGCCTAAATCGACCGTTCCGTCTGCACTAGTTCCGATGTAGTTTCCGATCACTGTATTGCTGGTCTTACTTCCACCACCAATCGACACAATCTTTGCGATCTCAGTGGCGCTCAATGCACGACCATAAAGTGCAAAGTCATCAATACGACCAGCAAAGTGATGCGAAGGGGTTTCGAACTCAATGTCCGCAGCGAGTAACACTGGATGTGAATCGTAGGCAATACTCATGCCAGTTGTAATGGATGCAGCCTCGATCCCATCGATATAGAGCTTGAGTTCGTCGACAGCATCATCAAAGCTCATCGCTAGATGGTAACGCTGTCCGACGATAGGAGTAAATGCCTTCACCGCTTGCGAAACATTGGTGCCATCGCTGATCTCAGCAAGGAGGTTCGAGCCATCGAACCTAAGTCCAAATGAATCCAAGAAGCCACTTCCAATCGTCTTGGAGAACAACACTCGAGCACCGTCACCAGCGGTAACAGAGTCAAAGTTGAACCATCCATCAGCGGTCATACTTGTTGGACGGAGAATTGGTGCATCGGGAATGCTGAAATAGTCGTCTACTCCATCAAAATTAAACACCGTTCGACTTTGCCCCTTCCCTTGAGTTAGGATTGCCGCTCCATTGTTTAGTGTGCCTGTCAAACCGTTCACCGTGGAAGTTGTTGTATTTGAATTCCACAGACCGATCGTACCTTCGACAATGTTGACACTGTTGATGTAAATGCCTTCCAGAGCATTGCCGCTGATAATGTTGCTAGCCTGTCGAGTTGTACCACCAATCGTGGTGTTATGAACGTTTCCTCCAAACGCGATTCCGTAACGACCGTTGCCAATAGCCGCATCGCCAGAAGCGTTGAGGCCAATGATGTTTCCGGCAATCACATTGAACTGGTGTGAGTCATTGATAAACACGCCTTCCTTGCCGTTTCCAGAGATGACGTTCCCCGCTCCCGACACCACGCCACCGATAGTGTTGCTTGGTCCGTTTACAAATATGGCAATTTCGCTATTGGGCCGAGCAAACATCCCTGTACGATCCGTGCCAATGTAGTTGCCGCTGATAGTGTTCTGATAAGCACCAAAGTTCAGGAAGACAGCGGAGTTGGAATTACCGCTTATGACATTACGAGCCGCCGCAGTAGTTCCGCCAATGGTGTTGCTGTAGCTGCCGTTCATCTGAACACCATTTACGTTGGCAACAATCGTAGTGCCGTCGACCCCTAAACCGATAGTATTACCGGCGACGGTGTTGTTCGTGACTCCATTGCCTTCAAGAGAGACTCCGACTCCATTACCACCGATAACATTGCCAGCACCTGCGACTAAGCCGCCGATCACGTTCCCGAAAGCGACTGGCGCACCAAAGCCTTTGATCTCGACTCCCACAGCATTTCCGAGAGACTGAAGACCTGTGGAATCGGTTCCGATGAAATTACCCTGTACGAAGTTACCCGACACAGAGTCGATCATGATCCCACGATCGTTGCCGCTAATTATGTTCCGGGTACCAATCGTTGTTCCGCCGATGGTATTGTTTGTAGCGCCATTCGAAAGAAGCAAACCATGTCTATTCGGAATCGCGGCAGAGCCGGATTCATTGACTCCGATGTAGTTACCTGACACAGTAATACCCGTTGCAAAGGATCCCGTGATTACAATTCCCTCGGTATCATTGCCACCAATGACATTGCGTGAAGCCGCGGTGATTCCTCCGATCGTAGTGTTGGGTTCTTCTACATAAATGCCGGGACCAGAGTTCCCGAGATCTAGAGTTCCCGAGATATCGGTACCGATGAAGTTTCCAGCGACCATATTGTTCGGAGAAGCGGGATAAGTTACTCCCAGGTAGGTTCTTACAATCGAGACTCCAGGGCCAGTGTTACCAGAGATTAAGTTCCCTGCTCCCGCTACCGTGCCACCGATAGTATTGAAAGTTGCGTTTGCACCCATCAGCAGGCCGCCGCGAGTGTTGGGAATGACTGCCGAGCCATCTGCGTTAGTTCCGATACGGTTACCAGAAATCGAGTTGAGCGACGATGCGTTGGCAACTAGCACTCCCCAGCCACCACTGGCTCCCACAACATTTGCTTCCAGTGCATCGGCGATGCCATCTGCGTTCGTTCCAACGCGAGTCCGCGACACAAGTTCAAGGGAAACTCCGTCTAGATTGTTACCGATGGCGCCAGTGCCAGTAGCGTTCAGGCCAATGTAGTTACCAGCGACCACGTTGTCGTTCGAGCCTCCCACGACATAGACGGCCACGCCTGAATGTCCGGAAATCACATTGCGTTCGCTGGCATTGAAGGCATCGTTGGATCCATCGGTGCCAATTCGGTTGAATGTTGCGTTGGTTGCAATGCGGACGCCACGGCCGCTGTTAGTCAATCCCGACTGACCATCCGCGGTGGTACCAATGAAATTGCCCGCAACCACGTTATTCATGGTCCCAGCACCAAGAATATTGATATTCGCAGTCAATCCGCTGGCATTTCCAGAAATGACGTTCCTTTCACTTGTGTCGTTCAACCCGTCGCCATCCGTGCCGATCCGGTTATTGCTAGAAGCATTCTGAATCAGGATACCGTTAAGCGTATTCCCAATCCGTGCTGTGCCCAACGCATTTAGGCCAATATAATTGCCAATGATGATGTTGTTATCGGCGTCGTTGAATTCAATTCCATCGCCGTTGTTTCCACTGATGACGTTTCTCGCAGCTTGTGTCAAACCTCCGATGGAGTTGTTCGAAGCTCCGCCAGAAACTAAGATACCATCCCCTGCGTTACCTTGATCCGCCGCACCCAAAACGTCCAACCCGATGTAGTTTCCGATCACAACATTACCGAGAGCTCCGCTGCCGGTGATGGCTACACCCGAGCCGGTAAATCGATTGATTGCTAGTCCTTCAAGAACACTGTCTGAGCTGGTGATGGTAAATCCACTCACGCTAGGTCCGGCGCCGTCTCCTCGAATTTCGATGACGGGTCGAGTTGTAAATCCTGGCTGCGTTGTTCCGTCGATATGCACCGCTTCCGTGATTGTTGGAAGCGCAGCGGTTGTCGCAATCGACCAAGAAGTTGTTAATGAATCGTAATTTGGATCGCTAATCGCAATGTTAAAGGCGATTCGATCAAGACCAGGGTGAGCGTTTGTATCCAAGAGTGCCTGCCGTAGCGAGCCGGCTCCAGCATCGTTTGTCGTGGTCACATAATATGTCGTTGACAAGTTAGTTAGAACGACATCGTTTCCAGAGCCACCAACATAACTTATCGAAAGTTCGTTTCCGCCAAGCGTAATCGTCGCCCCTTCAGCAAGCCCGCTGAAGGTGCCTACAATCGCATCACTTCCATCGTTGTCAATGATCTTAAAGCTATTGCCCTGCGAGGGCACATAGCCACCGAGCAAGATAACATTTAGCGTTCCATTCAAAACAACTGTGCCATTGACAATCAATTGATCGAATTCGGGCGTCGCAGCGTTTGTTCCTTCCAGCTCTATATCAAGAGCGGCGACAGCAGACTGTGTGTAATCTCCGTTGATCGTGATGATACCCGGTGAATTACCTGGGGCGATGGAACCTTGGTTGACGATGTTGCCAGTGAATAATCCAGTTCCTTTGAGAGTCGCGTTGGTTGCAACGTTCAAAGCTCCTGCACCGTTAAGTAGACTGGTGCTGCCATCGATCTTCACTCCAACGAGATTACCCTGCACCGTATTATCGGTGGATCCGAAGTCGAAGCGAAGACCGTAATCGACGTTACCGCTGATCACATTACGATCGACTGCGTTCGGACCGCCAATGATGTTGCCTGAGGTACCCACGCTGATGCCAATGAGATTGGGCCTTGCAAGCGTGCCGCTGGCATCGGTGCCGATGAAGTTTCCTGCGACAATCGTACCCGTTGTTGTATCTTCCAGTCGCAAACCGGCGACGGTTGAACTTCCCGAGATCACATTGCCACGAATTGTGTTATTGTTGTCGCGGATGAACACGCCGACTTGTGACATGCCAAAAGCAGTTACACCGTCCGCCGCGATACCGACATAGTTGCCTTCGAATGTGTTGCCAGGTTCATAAGTCTCAAATCCGCGAGTTCCACCAACAATCACGTTGCGTGCGTCGGCAGCCGGCCCGCCAACAATGTTCCCTGATGCTCCAAAGACCGTCTGAATTCCTCGAACATCGCCAGTATTGCGATTAAGTAGCCCCGTTTTGTCTGTACCGAAGTAATTGCCTTGAACCGTGTTGGTACCACCAAACATGATGTCTAGATAGCTGTTGCCGTTGAAGTTGGCTGCTCCATAACCAGCAAAGACATTTCGCGAACCAGATAAGGTGCCTCCAATCGTTGATCCGGCCGCTTCACTACGAATGCCGCTGGACGACTGAGTTGCCGAAACCGCAACATCTAGAATCGTCGTACCATCGATCTGCAAGCCAAAGGTATTGCCAAGAACCGTACTCTCGCCGGTCAGGTGCACAATACCTCCGAACAGATTGCCTGCTCCAGTTCCAGGAATCGGCGTGAGGCCACCAATGGTGCCGCTGCCTGCGACGTCGATGGCATTATTGCCTATCGTATAGTTTGGCAATGGCGTCGTTCCCGATGCATTCACACCAAAATAGTTGCCTTGAATAGTAGTGCCGGACCCAGCTCCACCGCTGTCCAAGCCGCGGCCGTTACCACTAATTAGGTTGCGAGCAGAACCCGTCGCGCCGCCGATTGTATTATTCGGTGCGGAGCCGAAGACTGCGATGCCCGTGCCGTTCCCAATCGCAGTCGATCCGTCTACGTTGGTGCCGATGTAGTTGCCGGAGATCACGTTGTTGTGAGTCACTGATTCGCGAATCTGTAGGTTATCAATCGCTCCTCCGAATCGATTTGATCCCGGATTATTAGTCGAAATCTTTACACGTACATCGCCGGTACCATCACCGGTATAGCTGAAAGTTCGATTGGAAAGTGCGTGAGCCCCCGGCCCTGTAGTCCATGTACCGGATAGTATTGTCTCGGTTTCCAAAACCGAATTATCTGATCGCAGAATCTCTACCACGATGCCGTCGGTAGCGAGCGTTGCCTGATTGAGATCTGCATAAACCGTCGGCCCAATATCTAAAGAGACGCTGTAACTTAGTCCTGCGTCATTGGCTGCAATCGCAGACGCTAGCGAAATTGAATCGGTATGGAAGAAGTTTGGCGCAAAGTTGCCACCACCCTGATCGATTGCATGGACTGCATTGAATCCAGCTTTGTTCCATCCAGGCAAGTTACCAGCGTACGAGAGTGCCAATCCGGTTCCTGGCTGCGTCAGATTCTGGTTGCCACCGAAGTAACCATTGAAGTCGTCTGAATAGACTAGAGTCGAACTTCCAATGATCTCGACTCCAGAACCAGAGTTGCCACTGATCAGATTACGAGCCGCGGTCGTGGTGCCACCAATCGTGTTGCTAAATGCCCCATTCTGAATCGAGACTCCCACTGCGTTTCCGAAATCGATTCCTGGGTAGTTTGCCGAAACGCGGTACTCATCGAAGCGGAGGGACGGAGTACTGTTAGTCTGAACTATCACGCCTGAGTTCACAGGAGCCGAGAAGGCAAAGTTTGCATCAATCACCCGAGTCGAATTGCTGGGGACGACACCAGGTGTTGGATTGACCCACATCTCCATGCGATCGTTGGCTCCGTCATCAGATGTTCCAGTGACTGTCAGCTTACCAACGATCCACACATTCTGACCCAGCGGAACGGTTGCTCCCTCGACAGTATCTCCGCTCCAAGCTCCACCGGTAAGAAAAATCCCACCACCGTCGCTTAGCTCCATTCGCCCTATATTGTTGATTCCTGTAAATGCAACGAATGGATTGACTGAGAAATAACCGTTGCTAACGTTGTAGAGGAATGAGAACCAAAACTCACCGCGGTTAACGAGACCGTTGTAGGTTGTAGAGTCGTATTGCCGAGAATTACCGTCGTTAAACAGTGTGGGTAAGTCACCAGCAGAACCGCCTGACGTTGATAGCCCCGGGTAAGTCAGCCCAGATTGAATGGTAAAGCCATTGTCGCCAGAACTGTAGTCGCCCCAAGCTCCACTAAAGGATTGGCCGCCAACTTGACCAAGAAGGTCACCGTTACTGTAGTCAAACGACTCGTAAATCTCCGTGCCATTTGACTTTGTACCGGTTATATCGGTGCCGATATAGTTCCCCAGTACGGAATTGTTCGTCGCGGTTGCATTTCGAATGCGAATGCCATCTCCAGAACTCGCACTTATCAAGTTTCTAGCCAACGAAGCGGTACCACCCACAGTGATATTTGATCCTACGATGTCGATGCCTGTGCCATTGGGTAAAGGCTCAGTCCCTGTGATATTCGTACCGATGTAGTTCCCCGCAATCACAGTGTTGGGGGCCGCCGCAAAGATACCAGTCGCAGCGCCGGCGATGATGTTGCGTTCGAGTACGTCGCTTGTCCCGTCACTATTGGTCCCGATCTGATTGCTACCAGCCGACTCGTCACGAATACCTAGACTGCTAGAACCAAGGATCGAATTGCCCAGTACGTTGGTGCCAATCAGATTCCCAGCCACAACAGATCCTGCAAGGCCCTGTAGGTCCACATTGACTGCCGCCCCTACAATGACATTGCCTTCGGTGGCATCGTTATTGCCGTCTCCGTCAGTTCCGATCAGCGCGCTCGACGCGGCTAGAATAATACCTCGGTTAGCTAACGAAGCGGTTGTCGTCATACCGGTAACATCAGTTCCGATATAGTTTCCTTGGATTGTGATGTCGTTACTATTCTGTAAAAAGATCCCATCGGAGTTCGCCCCTTGCATGATCACGTTGCGAGCTGCCGCTGAGCTTCCGCCAACTGTAACATCGCTGGTGAAGTAAACCATCACGCCAGAGCCGCCACTACTCAGCCCTACAGTTCCAGCGGCATTTGTGCCTACATAATTGCCAATGATCTGCGTGCCAGGCGTGTTGCTGCTAGCGCTAATTCCAATGCTATTGGAAACCACCACATTTCGCTCGCCAGCGTTCGTGCCTCCAATCCTGGCATTCGACATTTCAAACACATTCACTCCCAGGCCCAAATTCATGCGTGCCGCCGCTCCATCGGCCGTTAGCCCAACGTAGTTGCTGGTAACGATGGCACTTGCGCCTGTGTCGAACACAATCCCGGAGGCTCCGTTGCCCGAGACTACGTTTCTCGCACCGGCTGTTGATCCGCCAATCGTCGTATTTGCCGTAAAGACTCCGTAAAGGCCATTGTTGGTGTTACCAATTGTGGTTGTTCCATCTGCACCAAGTCCCACGTAGTTACCGACGATCGTATTCCCATCGCCTTGCAGGATCTTTACGCCATTGAGGTTGTTTCCGCTAATGACATTTCGATCCGCGGCGGTTACACCACCAATGATGTTGTTTGGTGCGCTAACGATTTCTATGCCGTTAACACCATTGCCAAGATCTACAAGTCCCGTAACGTCAGTCCCGATATAGCTGCCGCGAATCACATTGCCGGACGCACTAATCCCATCAAGCAACACACCGCTGCCATCAAAGCGGTTGATCACCAGTCCTTCGATCACGCTTCCACTAGCTGTGATCCTAAGTCCGTTCACTCCAGTACCCGCGCTATCACCACGCAGCTCAACAATTGGATGTATAAAGCTTGACTGTGTTTTTCCATCGATATGGAGCGATTCAGTGATTGCTGGAAGAGCAGAAGCTAAAGCTATCGTCCACGCTCCTGTGCCCGAGTTGTACCCAGCATCTGCTGTAGGGATGCTGAAGTAGACTTTATCAGCACCTGTGTAGGTGTTGCCGTCGACAATCGACTGACGCAACGATCCAGCGCCAGTGTCTGCGGTTGAGGTCACAAACCACCGATTCAACTCGGATTCGAACGCACCGATATCAGCTTGGCCAACTCGCGATTGCCCTCGCTGATCCGCATTACTTAGCAAAGGATCACCCGCGTTAAAGGCAGGGCTGTTAGCGCTGATTGGATGAGTCTGAGTTGGCCCACCGTAGTCGCCAAGTGGCCCGAGCAATGCGCTTTGTCCTAGAATGTTGCCAGTGGTGGTTCCTGTGACAGTCAGGCTGTTGGTGTTCTCGACCAAATTGTAACCACCGGACACGATGGTACCGAACAAGTCTGGACCAAACTGATTCGCCGTGTTGCCCGACACGATGGAGTTGGAAATCGTCAAAGTTCCGTCGTTGCGAATTGCACCACCAGCGATGCCAGCGTGATTCTTGGAAAACGTGCTGTTGGAAATAGTCAACGTTCCATTGCTTCGAATCGAGCCGCCATCGTTGCTGGTCGAGTTGCCCGAAAACGTGCTATTCGAAATCACCAAAACTGAAAAATTAACAATTGCACCCGCGTCATCAGACGACTGATTTCCAGAAACCGTACTGCGATTGATAGTGGTTGTTCCACTGTTTTGAATCGCCGCACCGCTGCTAGGACTTGCTCCATCCGCTAGGGTCAGCGTGTCGATGGTGAAACTGACGGCATTGGCAACCGAAAACAGGCGTGTCGAGTTTCCGCCACTGACCTTGATACCCGGCGCGAATGTCGTTCCGTCGATGGTGACGTTGTCGGTGATGTTAATTTGACTGTTGAGCGTGATGGTCTGAGGATTGGTTCCCGATAGATTGAACACAATCGAGTCATCGCCTGCACTTGTGTTCGCATCAAGAACGGCTTGACGCAAGGTGCCGACCCCTGCATCGTCAAGGCTCGAAACTTCATAGACCGCCAGATGATTTCTCGCTTCAAATGTCTCAAAGCGAAGCTGTCTTCGGAAAGCTGATGAGGTGACTTGAGTTCGTCGGGATGAACGTGAAGATCTTGAGCTCATGGATTTTCCGCAAAGGCTGGAGTGCAGATGGTAGCTGTCAAGTTGTCAATCGACTGCAAGTGTCGGATCGACTTTCAATAATTGAGTTTTCAAGGCAGGCTGACCAATCGCGTAGGCATTGATCAGATTTGGGCAAGTTTGTTCCAACGAGAGTCCCGGGGCAAAGTCATCGCAGGTTTGCGTACCTGCAATTGGGACTCTCGCTGGTACAAACTCAATTTGTATGGAGAGGCTTACTTGGGGCAGTTTCCGAAACGGCCAAGCTATTCGCCAAGCGACCGAAATTGTCACCAACGCATGACATAAGGTCGGTCATCTGCATCTCCGTCAGATAGGGCAAAGGACGGTAATTTCACACGGATGGAAGTGAGTAGGCGCGGCCGTATCTTACAAGAGGAGACCAGCAGTAGAAGATGATTTTTGTTGTTTATCGGGGGGTGTGCACAACTTCGATTTTCTTCGGAGAAATCGAAAAAACTCACGTCACAAACCGAAAAAGCTTGCAGTACTAGGAGTTTCTTTCGAGATTGAGACTTCGCGATTCTGAACGCTTGTCACGCTCATTTCGCGCATGCCACAAAGTTGGGCTCAAAGAATCGGTGAGCTGCTTGACCGCAACGATTTGCTTCCTGCGGTTTTCAAAAGCGAGGTAGACTGCTCGGATTTCACCCAAGCCTAGATCGCTAATCAGTCGATTGAACTGAGTTCAATCAACTCGCAATGAAGTCGTATTCTGATACCATATTCGAACTTACGGAATCGAAGGTCAAAGTGTTTATTGCTTCAAGTTAGGGAGAGTTCGATTGAGCTTGATCATAATTGTTGCTTTAGCTGCAGTGGTTGCCACGTTGGCTAACAATAACTCAGATTCGCCTGTTCTGTGGGGACTCGTGACATTCATTTGTGGAATTATCGGCTTGTCAGTGTTTGGATTCTCGGGAGGACTGATCGGGGCTGTTGCTGGAGCCGCGATCTATCTCGTGAATCACGCAAGGTTTGGCTAGACCAAGGTTGAGCCTTCAAGCCATCACAGGCTGCTCAGCACTCTACTCGAAAGTCGCGATTAGAACACAGTCATTAGAGCAACTTCAGTTCCGAAACCACGGACGACTCATATGCCACCTTCCGCATTTGTATTGATATTCATCGCCATCGTCGTATCGATCATCATTCGCCTTTTCGCAGGTGGAATGGACAGTGATCGCGTTGGGGAATACATCCGCAGCCAAGGAGGCGAGTTGCTTGATTCGAAATGGAGTCCGTTTGGACGTGGTTGGTTTGGGGAGAAGAACGACAGGATCTATGAAGTCCGCTATCGAGATCATTTGGGAAATGTGCATGAAGCTACCGTCAAGACTTCGCTCCTTTCTGGCGTGTACTTTACCGAAGATCGAATCGTAGCTCCGGCCGAAGTTACCGAACAGGCAGTCCAAATTGACTCGCCAGACAATGTCGAGGAGTTGGAGCTCGAGAATGCCCGATTACGTGCTCGAATAGCTGAACTAGAAAACAAACAAGAAAATTGAATCGATTGAGAAGTGCAAAGGAAGCCAAGTGAGAGCACTGAGATTCATACTGCTAGGGCTGGTTCCATTGGTCGCTCTAGTTTCATTTTTAGCCTCGGAGGTTCGCCAAGCTAACGTCCTCACCACGGATTGGCGTGACCTTACCGTCGTTGGACGCGGTTACATCAAGACCGTCGACGCTAGTTCTGAAAATCCGCTTTGGCTTCGCACCGTTCGGCTTGAAATTGATCCTCAAGGAATTCTATGCGCCAACTTCAACGGAAGTTTGCGGCCCATTGAGCCTGTCATTAACGTCCCCAGCGACTGGACCTATTTAGTGATCGAACCTTCAGGCCAGGTCTTCATAGGTAATTCTGGAGTAAGTGGCGATTCCGTCATTGGACAAATGTCGCTATCACTCAATTACGCAAGTTCGGCGGAGCCAGAAGTTCTCAAACTATCCGACACATCGGCGCCGCTAGTCGAAGTTCAGCCAGGCGAAAGTGGATCTGGATTCTTAATGCAACGGATGACGACGCAGAAGTGCATTCCAATTGATGGAAGAACACTATCGTCGATCGTGCTGACCATCGTTGTTTGTGCCTTTGCCACATCTTATCTTTTCGCGTGGCGTATACGCCCGGATTTGTTGATCAAACAGACATGATTACGCAGCCGTGTGGCGAAGCGGAGCCTCGAAGACAGTGCGTTCCAAGGCAGAGCCTCAGAACGAGGGGATCTGACCTCCAAGATTGTGAAGAGTCATATTGAATCTCAAATTTCGAAAACTTTTGGCCGCAAATGGTTTGGCGTACGATAGGCACTGTAGGCGAAGGCTGTGAATCGTTGTTGGAGGACGTTTGGCTTGTTAAAGCGAGTGTCGCTCGCGGCGT
This sequence comes from Planctomycetota bacterium, assembly GCA_963204965.1. Classification (GTDB taxonomy): domain Bacteria; phylum Planctomycetota; class Planctomycetia; order Pirellulales; family Pirellulaceae; genus Aureliella. The sequence continues at coordinate 75,641 of CAUJKA010000218.1, forward strand.
TAAAAGAAACTCGTTTTCTTTTCGAATATGCTGTTTCGAATCACAGTCGGTCGCATACGATGTGCAGATCGTTCTTGCCGCCAAATTCTTGGTGAGTTAAACGATTCAGCGAAAATAACTCTGGAGCCTTGGGTGATGCTTTCCAAATTCAAATCAGTCTTAGCTTGTTTGGTTATCTTGTGTATTGGCCTAAATTGCTACGGCCAGAACATGCTGGTTAAGGACGTCAAGCTACCCAAGGATGCGTCCGATGTGACCTACAACAAGAGCCGAGGCGATGTGCGCTTCAAGATTTCCATGGACATGAAAGCCGCTGGCGAGTTTTTTAAGGCCGAGCTGACCAAGGACCAATGGACGAAACCCAAGAAGGACAACTTGCAAAAGAGCTTTTGGGTACAAACATTCTCTAAGCAGGGTAAGACGCTTGAAGTTCGCACAGAGAACGCAGCCGGTGGCTGTGAAGTGCGATTAACGCCAACTGGTCTGCTTTGGGATGAAGATTTCGCGCCGCTCGTTAAGGACATTCCGCTTCCTCCTGATGCGAGCGAGACTAAATACGATGACTTCTTCGAGTCGATTGAGTTTCAACACACGCTCACGACCAAAGAGCTATCCGATTTCTATGCGCAGAAACTGGACTCGAAAGTTTGGAGCCCTTCTGGTGAAGACACTCTTAGCGAGCGGAGCGCATCACTCAAGAGAATTTCGGGGACTGCAACGCTAAGCATTACGATCTCCACTTCGGACCAACAGCGCAAGGTGAGAATCAAGACTAAGGGGATGTCCTGGGACGAGATCAAGAAGTCTAACGAAATGGCTGAGAAAAAGAAGGAAGCCAGCAAATCAGCTCCATCAGCCACTGCCTCTACCAAGAATACTGCACCACCACGAATAGCTAAGCCTGCCAAAGGCATCGACAAATTGGAAAAGCTCGTTTCCAAATGTACGCTGACTATGGATGGCGTGGCGATCGAGCTCAAGGAGATTACGGCCTATGAGGTGATCTCGTATGGAAAGTGGAATACTCATGTTATCGCCACCGCCGTTCCGCTCAAGCAGGAAGCCCTACTCGCACTGCTCAAGTCCAACACGCCCGAGCAAGACTGGGACCAAAAGTGGAAGTTGCCTTCCCCTTTCGTCAAGCTAGTTCTTGATGAAGCTGACAAACCAGATTCGATGCAGTTAGTGGCAAACAACGTTCCAGGCAGCGAATCGGACCGTCAGTTGCAAGGCGAGGCGATAGTAGAGAATGGTCGCGCACGTGGGACGGTCGCCATGCCCAAGGGCTCGTTCTTTAAGCATAATTTCTCGGTCGATTTCACCTTCGACGTAAACTTGCTTTCCAAAGATGCGGCCCCTCAAAGCCTGATTGCCAATTCCCCCAAACTTGAGAATAAGGGCACGATCGTCATGGCCGGTCGAAAAGTAGCTCTTCCGAATGTGGTTGCTTATCAACGCGAGCAAGGTAGTGAAAAAGTCACTTGTGTTCTGCTGACGGAAAAGGCTCTCGATACAAGCAAAATCAAGGCTTCGCTAGTCAAATCGGGAGAGGTTGAAATGAGCGTCGTCGGATTTCAGCCGCAAATTGAATTCACGATCAACGCGTCGGATGAAATCCAGTCAGTCAACTTCTACTGCGATGGTGCATCGCTAAGCATGAGCGGAATGGACAAGCTGGATTCGACTATTCAAACTGAAGCTGATCGCGTTCGTGGCACAACCAAGCTGCGAGTTGCAGAGGACTTTTTTGGCAAGAAGATCGAGTTTCAGGCCAGCTTTGATACCAAGCTGCTGAATTCTGGTATCAAAAAGGGCTCGAAGTAACCGAAGTACTTAACAATTGTTGACTGGCAGCGGGCAACACTCGGAATCGTCGATGACTGCACCGTTGACTTCCACACTAAAGACGGGTTACTCTCCAAAAGCAGCGGAAGGCACATGGAATGTGTCTGCTGCTTTGGGCCTGATACTTGTGTCTAGGCTGACGAAAGCAGCGTTGTTCGACTTAGCTGGGTTTCGCTTGGCCGTTAAATTGCTTGCGATCTAATACAAGTGCTGCCCCCTTGTTGGCCACTCAAATCCCAGCAAAATAGACACTTCTCAACGAATGCCACCATTCAACGCGACTGGCCCTCAGAGGCGATAAGCCTCGCCACTATCGGGCAAGCTGTGGGATTCTTCTACTTCAAGACTCAAGGATTACTCCGTCTATGAATCTCGATAGCATTGCCGCACAACTCACCAAGTGTGACGCGAAGGACATTCGAAGTATCGCTCAAGCAGCCATCGTGCTCGCTCGACAGATTCAAGTGCGTGCTAAAGCTCTGCAGACACCTGCCGAACGTCGACAGCAGGCCGAACTTGACCGCATGGTTCAGCATCCACGCGACAAGGCCACGTTGACGCAGATGACGGATCAAGCTTTTCGTAGCCATCGATCAGCTCGCGCGGCGGATCAATTGACGCACATCTTGGACGTGCAGGGCATTCCGCGATTCTTTAGTCCGTTGGACCGCACGATGCTTCGCGGATTCCAATCCTTCGGTGGCTACCTACCAGGTGTCGCCGTTCCATTGGTAAAAGAGAAGATGCGCAGCGAAACGGCTAACGTGATTCTTCCAGCCGAACCCGAGCTGCTTGGCCAACACCTGCAGGAGCGAATCAACGAAGGCATTCGAATGAATGTCAACCTTTTGGGTGAAGCAATCTTAGGCGAACAAGAAGCCGAGCAGCGATTGGCGGCCTATCTCGCAGCCTTGCAGTTGCCTGAAATCGAGTGCGTATCGATCAAGGTCTCCACGCTCTACTCACAGATTTCGACCGTAGCACGAGCGGCCACGGTCAAGGTCTTGATGAAGCGGTTGGAACTGCTCTATCGCGCCGCAGCTCGACATCGCTTCAAGAAGGCTGATGGTACTGAAGTGCCCAAGTTCGTCTACTTGGACATGGAAGAATACCGAGACATGGAGCTAACGGGCGAAGTCTTTATGCGAACGCTCGATCAACCCGAGATGGCTCAAGTCCGAGCGGGAGTTGCACTTCAAGCTTACATCCCTGATAGCCATCGACTACAGCGAAGCATTACCGAGTGGGCTCGCAAGAGAGTCGCCGCCGGCGGCGCGGCGGTGACTGTTCGTATCGTCAAAGGTGCGAACATGGAAATGGAACGCGTGGAAGCTTCGCATCGAGGCTGGCCGCAAGCTCCCTACCAAAAGAAGATCGATACCGATGCGAACTACAAACGCATGGTCGTGTATGGTTTGCAGCCAGAGAATATCGCGGCCGTTAAGCTGGGCATCGCCAGTCACAATCTGTTTGAAGTCGCCTTCGCAATCATCCTGGCAGCCAAGCTCGGCACGATTGAGCAGATTCAGTTTGAAATGCTGGAAGGAATGGCCAATCATCAGCGGCGAGCCCTGCATGAGCTGGTCGATAATCTGTTGCTATACGCGCCGGCTTGTCAAAAAGAGAATTTCATCAATGCGATCGGCTATCTGGTGCGTCGGATGGACGAGAATACTGGCCCAGAGAATTTTCTGCGGCATGCGTTTAAGATCGAAGTTGATGGTCCCGATTGGCAGTCGATGGAGAAGATCTTCATGGACTCGGTCGACCGCATGGCGACAGTCAGCGATGCTCCACGACGCACACAGCTTCGCTCGATCCCTCCAGTTCAGCCTCCTGCGCCGACTGATTGGCGATCGTTAGAGAACGAAGCCGATACGGACTTTACTTTGCCAGCCGCAGCAACGTGGGCTCAGTCAATCGTCGATAGTTGGAAGCATCGCTGTGATTCGCAAGCGACCGAAGTTCTACACTCGATCGGCTCGGGCGATGAAGCCGGTCAGGGCGATAGCTGCCAGTCGTTAGATCCATCGCGACCGGGAGTCGTCGTTGCAAACTTCAAGATGGCCTCGGCTGAACAGCTTCATCGCGCATTGCAATGCGCCTCTGACGATCCGTCGGGATGGCGAAGCATGGCTCCCGGCGATCGATATGAGTTGCTACGTCGAGTCGCTCAGAGAATTCGCGAGCGTCGCGCCGATCTGATGGGCGCTGCAATGGCCGATGCAGGTAAGACGTTGCCGGAGTCGGACCCAGAAGTCTCCGAAGCGATCGACTTCGCCGAGTTCTACGCAAAGACCGCTCTTGAGATTCAGCAGACCGCAGCATACTCCACCAAGCCGCGCGGTGTTGTTGTGGTCATCAGTCCTTGGAATTTTCCAATAGCCATTCCCTTTGGTGGAATCGCAGCGGCTCTAGCTGCCGGCAACACAGTGATCCTAAAGCCCGCGACAGAAACAGCCTTGGTGGCTCGCGTACTTTGCGAGTGCATTTGGGAAGCCGGTGTGCCGCGTCAAGCTGTACAACTGGTTGTTTGTGACGGCCCTGAAGCGAGCAAGCATCTGCTTTCCAGCCCCATCGTTTCGACATGCATCTTTACTGGAGGCACCGAAACGGCGCGGCGCATACTGTCGGCGCGACCTGACTTGCATCTGCTCGCTGAAACTGGTGGCAAGAACGCAACGATCATCTCTTCGCTGAGCGACCGAGATTTGGCGATCAAGAACATTCTGCATTCCGCCTTTTCGCACGCGGGACAAAAATGTAGCGCTACCAGCCTGCTTCTGCTCGAAGACGAAGTCTTCCACGACAAACAGTTCCGCGAACTGTTGATGGACGCGGCCGGAAGTATTCGCGTTGGTTCAGCGTGGGATCTTAGAACCAAGATGGGGCCGTTGGTCAGACCACCGCAAGGTGCTCTGCTGCGAGGCTTGACCGAACTTGCGCCGATGGAACGTTGGGCCTTGATGCCTAGGAATCTAGAAGAGAATCCGTGCATGTATTCGCCCGGTATCAAGTGGGAAGTTCAACCCGGCAGCTTCACGCATTTGACCGAGTTGTTCGGGCCGGTCCTAGGTGTGATGCATTTTGATCGTTTAGATGAAGCCATCGATCTCGTTCATCAAACCGGTTATGGACTAACCAGCGGACTGGAGAGCTTGGATGACCGCGAGCAAACTCTGTGGGCTTCGCGACTTCAAGCGGGCAATCTTTACATCAATCGTTCGACCACCGGAGCCATCGTATTGCGACAACCTTTCGGTGGCATGGGTAAGAGTGCCTTTGGGCCAGGAATCAAAGCTGGTGGCCCTAACTATGTCGTACCGCTGATGGACTTTGATAAGGTCGCTAAAGTTCCAGAACAAACAGCATCGACTTCTAATGCAGATGCGATCGATTTGTTGCCGAATGTTGCGCCAAATATTTCCGGGCTAGCCGAGTTCTGGAGCGTAATAGTCTCGGATCATCCCGCCGCGCTGGTCCTGCGAAAACAATTGGGCAGCCAAGGGCTGAAGCTCTTGTGCGAAGCCGTTGCTGATTACAATCGATTTGCAACCGCCGAGATTCTTAAGTCGCACGACACGCTTAAGCTGGTTGGCCAAGATAACATTCGTCGATACCAGAGCATTCCTCATCTGCGAATTCGACTGCACGAAAGCGATCAGTGGTTAGATATCCTCTGCCGCGCGGTCGCTGTGATTGCAACCGGTGGTCGAGCGGCCATTAGCCAACCACCGCACGTACATTCGGACAAAGTCGAGTTGTTGGAAACACTGACACATGCCTGGGCTGGTGATCTGGAGTTCGTTGAAGAGAGTGACGATGAGCTGGCTGATTCGATTGAACAAGGTTGGGTTGACCGAGTGCGCTATAGCTCGGCGACACACGTTCCCATCAATGTTCGCAAAGCCGCAACGGCTCGATTCGTTTACATCGCCGACTCCCCGGTGACAAGGATTGGTCGCGTTGAACTATTGTGGTACGTTCGGGAGCAGAGTTTATGTATCGACTACCATCGCTACGGCAACCTCGGCTTCCGAGCCGACGAACCTCGCGCCGAAGTGCTCTAGTGTGCCACGCCAGTCCCTGGCGTTTCGTCATGGTCGCCTTTCGCGCAAAAGTCGTAGGTTGGGTTGAGGAACGAAACCCAACAACCAGCACTGACGGGTACGCCGATCAAGCAGGAGAATTCAGGAACGGCCGCGGATCTTAAGCGTGCTTGCTCATCAATCGAGATTACATCGCAGTGAAGTCGGTCTATGCTTAGAGTATACGCCAGGGACTGGCGTGCCACACTACAGAATCTGAACCCCGGGCGGTATCAGCTCCGTAACGCTACCTTTGCGGAGCAAAAGGCGAAAATCTCTGCTCTGTTGACGAACTTAGTCGCAGTGGCATCAAGAGTAGGAACAAGCCAATTGTTGCCGGGGCTAAAAAACGAAATGCACTGATCGTCGAGTCGACCTCAGACTCATACCAGAACCAATCATTTCCAAGAAGGTAGTTGAGGACGTAGTAGTACGTTCCATTGAGAAAGCGATAAATCGACTCGGACAGCAAGGCGGCGACAAGCAATCCGATCAAGATGAACAGCTTGGGTTGTGATAGCTTTGTTAGGAATACACACGTCACCGCTGCAAGGATCGCACTGTGAACCAGAGTGCTTTGGATATCCACCATTGAGAGATCGATGTTCAAATAGGGAATGAGGCGTTTGTAGAGCACCGCGGCCAGCGCGACATCAAAAGCGATGACTGCGAGATCTACCAAACCAAATTGCCACTTAGTTGGTGATGGCATTGCTAGTGGCGGAATCAAGATTGGTTTAGCAATCAAAGCAAAACAGATCACCAATGTTCCTGAGACCAGCGATTGAATCACAAAATGCTGCAACAAATACGACGCATAATCCGGGTCTGCTTCGTTATGTGAAATAAGCAGATAAGCCACGGAAGCATAGAGAATAATCATGAGTGTGAATCGGAATCTCCATCGACTAATCCGCTGCCAACAATGGAGAATGGCAAAAAGCAGAATGGCTTGAAGAGCTCCTTCCGCGATTTGATTGATCGACTGATTGCTGTCCCAAATCCCGTCAGAGGGTATTCTGCTAAGCAGTCCAACCAACAGCAGTGCCGCAATCAGCCAAATTCCAGTATCACGGAACGCGACTTGGCTAAACTTCAGTGATTGTGTTGTTGGCCAAGTCCACGCCACAAACCAAACGAAGACGCCAGCTACCAGCACGCAAAGCCCATAGATGAGCTTTCGATAGGGCCTATGTTCAATCAGCAATTCTCCAGATGAAATGTCGAATACTGCTAAACCGTAGGGTGCCAAAAAGACTGCCAATTTGTTTTCGTCAAACGGTTCGACTCCCCAGTTGGAAGACACTTCAATAGTGCGAAGAGTTCCATTGGAATTTGAAATAAAGTCGAACGCACCGTTGTTACGAAAAATCGAATAGTCACCAAAGATGCCAGCGAATTTTGCTTCTGGGCTTGAGTGTTGTGGCAACCACCTTTTCTGATCAAAGCTGAAGATTGGCTTACCGTCGTGTACCTGCTCGGCAACAAACGACTTCCCCGCGATCTCAAACCTAAGGGGCACTTGATAGTGAATCGTGATCGACTCAATCAGCTTGCCGGAATTGCGATCATGGTAGGTCACTTCTCGTAGATCTTCAGTGACACAAACGATCTCTTCGTTCACAAGAATTGGACGTTGAGGCAATTCAAGCTCTCGAACACGAACGAACTCTCGATCGATGGTTGTGAATTCAAGTAAAAGGAAGCCCGAGTCATGTTGTGATACGAAGTAGACATTCTTCGCATCGCTATGCAGGAAATTCCAGGACTTGGAAGTGTCGTTGCTTAACTCAGTCGTCTTTGTTTCGAGCTTTGGATTCTGGCAGTCGATCCAGGTTAGCTGGTTGTCATTTTCACCAACTAAGAAACCTCCATCTACTAAGTGGGGAACCCAATCCAGCCATAACTCATCGGGAATTGCCGTATCTGACAAGATATTGTGCAAACGATACGGATGGTATGGCGCTGCGTGAACGTTCTTTGCCATGTCGACCAGCAGCCAATTGTCTTTTCGTATAGACAAAGCGGTAGACACTTCAGTAGCGCTTAAGATCTGAGACTCACCAGATTCAAGTTTGACTTGAAAGCCCTCTTGATCGAATGTATGCCACCCCTCGCAGAAAATAGCATTTTGCTTTGAGTGATCGAGATTGGCGGTGTAATATGTATCGCTAGAAGAGAGGTACGGAGTGGATTGGATGAGCCACCAAGCCAGCGCACACAGTGGGAAGATTGCCAAAGCAAGCACTATCTGATAACGCACAACGCTGTTCATGCTGAAAGACGCTTTTAGTCCTTGACTTCAGGGCATACAAACGCTCGGGGCAAGCCATTGTAGGCCGTAACAAGCACCGCGCCGTTACGGCATCCTCAAAAAGCCCCTTTCAAATGAGCTCCCCTAGAGTCGCCTTTTGCTCCGCAATAATAGCGTTGTTGTAGCTGATCCCGCCAGGGTTCAGGTCTTTATGAATGCCCCGAACTCTCGCTACTTTTGTGGAGCAAAAGGCGACTATCACAGTTTAAAACAATCAGTTTGGTACAGCTTGTTTCGCTCGGATGTCGCGAATTCGGATTTGTGCCAAGTCATAGGAACTAGTCAGAGATCGCATCGATCCGGGCTCTTCGACTTTTTCGTAGGCTCTCAGTGCAGCTTCGAATAGGCCGCACTCTTCAGCGATCAATCCAACAACAATCCAATCTGCGTGAGTCACCTTTTCGCCTTGAATTGCCGCTAGTTTTCGCAGGTCCTCGACCGCCTCGGGGATCATTCCAACACGTGCCTCGGCACAGGCAAGAGAGCGGAGACTCGCAGGTTCATTACGAGGTCGTATAACTTTTGCCGCGTTTCTGACGTCTTCTTCGTGAAGTTCTCCAGCAAATACAGACTCCCAAAGAAATGAACTCCAGCATTCATTGTCAGGAAGTTGTTTCACTCGATTCTTCAACCCAGGTAGGTTCTTGGCAAACTCCCCCGTTGCTTGATTGAATAAACCTTCAACCTCAAGACGTCGTTTCACAGAATAAGTCGTTAAGCCTTCATCAAAAACCTCTTTCGCCTCGTCCAGCTTATCATCTTCGATAAGGCAAACGATCAAATTAGATCTGGTTCCGATAAAAGATGGGTTCAACTTCAGGAACGCTTTCGCTTCGTCCGCATATTGTGGAGCATGAGTTTCCCAGAGATTCTTGAGCAAATAGAGCCAATATTGCTTTCGACGAACATCGGAATCTTCCGTTTCAATCCAAGCTTTGGCTTCCGCGTATTTGGCTTGATCGACTCCTTCCCACGGCGTCAGCAGTTTGACAACTTGGTCAAATAGCTCAGGTGTTTTTTTGTTGCTAAGGTTCCAGACCATTTTCGCCGGAGTTCCTGACTCTGCATAACGCGGGTTGGCAGGAGGAGAATTCTCTAGGCACCAGCCGATCCACTTTACTGCTGCTTCAAGCTTGCCTTGAGCCGCTAAGTGCTTGGCATGTTCAATGAACGCAAAAGAGTCCTTGCCAGGTAGTAAAATCTGGTAGCCGTTGGGTTGTTTCTGGACGAACACAATTGCTTTAATCGATCCGTTTGTAACGAGACATCGATAACCGGTGTTGTCATTCCCCTCCACCTTGATATCAAGCGGAACCGCCCTTCTTACGCCGTCCCGGTTGGCCAGGCCCTCCCTTAAAGTACTTCGCAAGTCGACGACAAAATTGTTAGCCATCGCGCGCTCCAAGCCTTCGTCTGTCGAATTTGGGTTGGAGATAATGTCGGCCCAACTTTCAAACTGTATGCCTGAGAGATGAATTCGCCGGATCAGTTCGGCCGCAACTCGCTGTGGGGTTGTCGTTGGAGTTCGATCAGCTTCTGGAGTAGTCATACTGAGCGACTTAACCACTTCCAGAGTCATTGACTCGCCGGGACCTTTGAACGCCATAAGGAACTCTGCTATGGTCGAGTACAACCTACGGTGGATCAATTGTGCTTGAACGGTGTCAGAAACAAATGTCTTGAGCTCAATATCATTTCCAATTCTGTCACGGAGTTTTTTTACTTCAACCCAGCGGGCCTCTCTCGCGAATTCAAAACATCGCAGCGCTAGCGAAATTCGCTCGACCTTATACCTGTCCGCGAGTGCGATGGCCTCTGGGAGTTGATCCCCAAATGCTAAACAGTAGATTTGTAAGTCCCGCATTGCGAGCGTCGTATTAACAGTTGCTTCCTCACACTCCTTGATGATTTTGAGGCACTTGGGTGTATCTCCAAATGTTTGACGTTCCAGCGAGTCTAAGTCTCGATATGCCAACATTGCGAGATAGTGGTATGATAGATGCTCCTTGGGATCAAGATTCCTAGCTTTGACGAAAGCTCGTTCTGCTTCCACGCGATTCATTCCTGGGTAGAATGATCGCCCACTTGGGTCTACCATGTAAGTTACGCCCAAGGCGATGTGCATCATTGCATCGCTAGGATTCTCGGATACGGCCTCCAACGCAACTCTGCGAGCTTCGTCAACCAGCCCTGTATCACACAACTGCAGGACGTAACTCCTTAGTGCTGAGCCCGTTCTCTCAGATTCCCAATTCTTCTTTGCTTTCTGAACGAGACGTATAACGGACAGACCGTCAGTGGGACGTTTTTCACGAAAATCCACTGACGTATTCCATTCGCTATTTGCATCATCAAGATTCTTGACGATCTCATGCAATTGTCCAAGTTCGTCTACAGATAGTACACAGGCCTGGGCCCTCACTTGAAGAGATACAAACAGCGATCCGTCCTCCTGCTTACTGACTTTCTTCTGCAAATCCACGCCACCGATTTTGGCAATGGTCTCACCGATTTTTGCTTGGACTTCCCAACCTTCAGGAGCATAAATCTTGTAATCACAGCGGTTCAACGATGGCACCAAGACCTCGGCGGGATGCGATCTCGTCACCGTTCGATCCTTGTCAGAACTTTCGAGCAAGAAGGCTTGTGGCAAGAACTTAAGAAGATTCTCGAAGTACACTACATTTCGGTAAGCTGTATAGTTGATCTCTTGCAAATGCAAACCTCTGATCTCTATGGTTTCGTGAAACTCTGGCCCTGCAGTCCAAGGGTTATCTTGACTAAGTATGCGAAAACTCAGGTTCGGCGCACGTTTCTTAAAGACTTCAGCGTGGTGCTTTTCTGCCTGTTCGATAGTATTAAGAATTGCCGTCTCCCTTTCAGAAACCGCATGAAAGCCACCGTATGTTACAGACGAAAGGAGGGTCAGTGTTCGATCTTGCTGCAGCTTCAATTCCCTTTCTTCGATTCGAGAATTGATTTCAGGAGAAGATTTAGGAATCTGGGTGAGTGTCTGGTCTTCTGCTGCTATCAAGGCAAGCTTGCCTTGCAGGTACTCAGGCACATTGTCGATCGTGGAGCCGAGGCTGCTGCAATCGATCCAGTATTGGCGGCCTTCGATGGTCGCGACAGTGATCGCATGAGTGAATGAGTTCAACCCAACAATTCGAGTGTCTGGGAGTTGAGATCTGGCGGCATCGACTAAGGCCACATTTGCATCGATCCCTTGCTCCCTGAGCAATCCCACAAGAAAAGTTGCTTGATCCTTGCTGTCGCCAATTCGACTAGATTGCAATTGCATTGGCGATGCCGGAACTATCGACGAATCGCCAAACGGAAGAGCTTTGAAATGGATATTCTTCTTTATCCACTGAATCGAAGCTTGCAACTTTTCGATCTTAGAGACTGCTTCTGCTGAGATCGTATCTTTTGCTAAGCTTGCAAACGACATTTCAGAAAGTTTGCGATCAACGATTTTAGAATAGGCCGATGCTACCTGTTCCCACGAACCGCCAACAACCACCGCTACTTTGTTTAGAGCATAGCCTCCTCCTGCTTGGAAATACTCAAAACGTTTGAGATCCAACCGCTCGACATTCTCAAGTTCAATAAGTCGTCGAATTCTGGCTCCCGAAGTTGTCTTTTGGATTGCATGCTCCTTTCCCACGAAAAACACTTTTAGTGGCAAGGTCTCCATCGCAGTAATTTCAACCGAGCGATATGCAGTGGGTTCATAGCTATCCAGCAACTCCAAGTAATATCTGCCAGTTTCAAAGAATGGAGATAGCTCCTCAGTAGTCACAACCTCCTCGACTATGGCGCCTTCTTGCAATCCTGGCAATTCCGCTCTGAGAACTAGGTCGTTGGTTAGAACCGCGGTATCGGAACGTTGTGCGGGCGTCACGGTCAGCTTGTCTTTTTCAAACTCGTGAGCCTTTCCCTTCCGATCATAGACTCGTGCTCGAACAATTGGCTGTTTCTGATACCAAGGCGAGTACTCTAGTTCTATTGTTCCGTTTTCAGCGATGGCACTCGGACCGACCCTCCAAACAGTTCGAGCCGATTTCGTTAAGATTCCCTGTTCGTCAAAGCTATACAGAACTTCATGAAGTAGTATGTGGCGTCCCGCAGAGTCGTCCTTTACTTTTCGATCTTTGAAGGCATTTACTATCTCTTCGTAGGTGTGTTCAAAAGGTCTTGGCAGTGGCGATTGCGATAGAACTGCTTTTCCGCTACACAATGCGACAAGAAGGAACAAAAATAGAACGCGGACGCAAATCATCAATTACCCTCTTGCAATGACCTACTGTGCTTGTTTCGCTCGGATTGCGCGAATTCGGATTTGTGCCAAGTCATAGGCGCTAGTGAGCGAGGGCTGCTCGCGTTGTTCTTCAACTTTTTCGTAGGCCCTCAACGCAGCTTGCCAAAGGTCGCACTGTTCGGCGATCATTCCAATGACAAGCCAGTCGGCATGGGCCAGCTTCTCACCTTGAATTGCCATTAGTTTTCGCAGGTCCTCGATTGCTTCGCTGACCATGCCAGTACTTGCCTCCGCACAGGCAAGTGAGTGAAGACTATAGGGTTCGTAGAGAGGGCGAATCACTCGAACTGCATTGCGCACATCTTCGGCTTGGAGTTTTTCGGCAAAGGTGGATTCCCATAAGAATGAATTCCAGCTTCCGGAGTCAGGAAGTTGATCTAACCGCTTCTTCAATATAGGCAGATTCTCTGAAAACTCGCTCGATGCCTGATTGAATAGACGTTCGGTCTCGATGCGGCTGACCGCAGAGTAATGTGCCGAGCCTTCTTTGAAAACTGCTTTCGCCTCATCCACCCTACCGCTCTCTAGCAGTCTCGTTATCAGCTTATATCTGGTGTTTACGAAAGCTGGTTGTAGTTGAAGGAGTTGCTTTGCCTCGTCAATAAAATGGGGCGAGTTAGTATCGCAGAGATTCTTGAGCATATGGAGCCAATACTGGGTTTTGCGAGCCTTGGACTTTTCGGAATCAATCCAAGCTTTTGCCTCCTCGTATTTTGCCTGCTCCATTCCATCCCAAGGCTCCAGCATCTTGAGAACTTGGTCAACAAGCTCGGGTGTTTTTTTGCGGTTAAGATCCCAAATTGTCTTGGCAGGTTCGCCCGACTCTGCATCCAGAAGGCCTGCAGCAGGAACGCCATTCAAGCCCCAGCCGATCCACTTGATTGCTGCATCAAGTTTACCTTCACTAGCCAATCGCTTAGCATGCCCAACCAATCCTTCACGTTCCTTACCAGATAGTAGCACCTGATAGCCTTGTGGTTGCTTCAAAACGAAAACAGTTGCTTTGATGTACTCGTGATTCACGCGACAACGGTATCCGGTTTCGTCGTCGCCTTCAGCCTTGACGTCAACCAAAACCGCTCTGCTTACACCATTGCGATCGATTGCTCGCTTTCGGAAAAAGCTACGCACGTCGACAACAACATCAAGCGATAGAGAATTTTCCAATTGTGGATCTGAAGCACTTGGATTGGAAATGATGTCACCCCAACGCTCAAATTGCGTGCCTGATAGATGAATACGTCGAATCAACTCGGCTGCGACTCGTTGGGGAGTTGTGGAGGGAGCTTGGTCAACTTCAGTTGGAACACGTTTTCGGAGTGCCTTAGCCAACTCAAGATTTTGATGTTCATTGGGGTCTATGAATGCTTCAATGAAATCCGCGGTCGTTGAGTACAGGCGGCGATTTAGCAAATATCCCTTGACCGTATCAAGAACCATGGTCTTGAGTGCAGGATCATTCCCAATTCGTTCCCGCAGTTTTTTCACCTCGCCCCAACGGGCTGCTCTCGCATATTCAAAACACCGTAATATTATCCCCATGCGTTCAAGCCTATTCTGATCCGCGATTGCAATCGCCTCGGGAATACGATCTTCACTCGCCAAACAGCTGATCTGCAAGTCTCGCATTGCGAGGGTCATGGATCCAGTTGCCGCCTCGCACTCCTTGATGATTTGAAGGCACTTTGGGGCATCACCCACTGTATAACGCTCCACTGAATCTAGGTCATGAAAAGCAAGCATCGAGAGGTAGTGGTACGAAAGCAAATCTTTCGGATCAAGTTCCTTGGCACGCAAGAACGCTCGTTCTGCCTCTTGGCGATTCATTCCCGGGTATAGATTTCGCCCACCAAGGTCTACCATGTTCGCCACACCCAAAGCGATGTAAGCCTTTGCGTCCTGCGGGATTTCCTTAACAGCCTTATTGGCCACCCAACGAGCTTCATCAACCAGTGCCGCATCACACAAGTGACTCACGTAATCAACAAGTGCTTCGCCAGTCTTTTGAGATTCCCAATTGAGTTTTGCATTCCGGACGAGTTGGACCCTAGTGAATTCTTCTTCAGGTTCCTTTTCCCGAAAAAGCACCGTTGTATTCCAGTCGCTAGTGATATCGTCAAATTTCGAAGTGATTTCGTGCAATTGACGAAGTTCGTCTACAGTCAGAATGCAGGCTTCGGCTCGCAGTTCGAGCAATACATGTATCGACCCATCCTCCTGCTTGTCAACTTTCTGCACCAATCCAACCCCACCGATTTGAAGCTTCCTCTCACCAACTTTGGCCTGTATTTCCCATCCTTGAGGAGCTCGGATTGTGTATTTCCTACGGCTCAAATAGGGCTCGAAAACCTCGGCGGAGTGCTTTCTTGATCGTGTTTGTTTTTCCTCGACGGGCTCGAGCAAGTAGGCTTGTGGTAGGTATTCGAAGAGCCTACTGAAGTTAAGAACGTGCCGATAAACCGTATAGCTAACCTCTTCCAGCAGCAAGCCATTGATCTCGCTGGTTCGGTGGAACTCATTCTCCGCTGTCCAAGCGTCATCTTGCTTGAGAATACGAAAGCTTGCTTCTGGTACTTCTTGTTGAAGGAGTTCGGTGTAGTACTTTTCGCTTTGTTCGATCGTCTCGGATATTGCCTGTTCCCGTACTGGAACCGCCTGAAAGCCACTGTAGGTCTCGGTGGATCGGACTGTCAGGGTTCGGTTTTTCTTGAGTTCCAGTTCCTTTTCTTCCACTCGGGAGTTGATCACTGGAGATGCTAAAGGAATTTGTGTGAGCGACTGATTCTCCCCAGCGATCAAGGCAAGCTTGCCTTGCAAGTAGTATGGAACATTACTGATTGTGGAACCGAGGCTGGTGCAATCAATCCAGTACTGTTGGCCATCGATGTTTGCAACTGCAATTGCATGGTTGAAAGCGTTTAGTCCAACTATGCGTTTGTTCGGAAACTGAAATCCGGTCGTATTGACTAAAGCAACATTTGCATCGATTCCTTGCTCGCGGAGCATTCCCACAAGAAACGTCGCTTGATCCTTGCAGTCTCCGAATCGCCTCGCAATCACCTGCATTGGTGCCGCGGGAACAATTGAAGCCTCTCCCAATTCCAAGCCCGTGTATCGGATATTCTTTTTTATCCATTGGATCGATGCCTGTAGCTTCTCCATTTTGGATTTTGCTTCTGCTGGAACCATCTCCTTGAGAAGGTCAGCAAACTGCGTTTCCGAAATTTTGCGATCAACTAGCTTCGAATAGGCTGCTGAGACCTTTTCCCACGACTCGCCAAGAACTATTGCTACTTGGTTTAGCGAATACTCTCCTCGCGGTCGGTATTCTTCAAAGCTATCGAGATCGAGTTTCTCTTGGTTGTGAATCTCAATCCGTCTCCGAATCCTGTTGTCAGAAGCGGTCTTTTGAATTGAAAAATCTCTGCCTAAGAAGATCGCTTCTAGTGGCAAGCTGGCAGGCGTCTCAATTTCAATCGAACGAAATGCAATAGGCTCAAAGCTATCCAGCATCTCCATGTAGTATCTACCGGCAGCGAAAAATGGGGCCTGCTCCTCGGTGGTTACAAGTTGCTCAACAATAGCCCCATCTTGCAGTCCAGGCAAAGCGGCTCTGACAACTAAGTTATTCGTTAACACAGCGGGATCGGCTGAATGCGCGGGGCTCACGGTCATGTCGTCCTTGTCAAACTCGTACGCTTTTCCATTGCGATCAAAGACGCGAGCACGAACAATTGGCTGTTTTTGATACCAAGGAGAGAACTGGTAGGCCAGAGTACCGTTGTCGGCGAGTCCGCTTTGATTTACTCTCCAAATCGATCGAATTGATTTGGTCAGAGTCCCCTGTTCGCTGAAGCTATATAAGACCTCATGAAGAAGTGTCTCGCGTCCGGAAGGCTCGTCTACCTTAACTTGCCTCTTGTCGAAGGCGGCAACAAACTCGTCGTGGGTGTGTTCGAAAGGCTTGGGCAGTGGCGATTGAGATCTAGCCAAGAGGTGGCTGCCGAACATGATTAACAAGGACAAAAGTAGAATGCGAACGCTATGCATCGGGTTTCCGTTTCAGAATTCATAAGGCACCGAAGTGAACGCATTAAAAGTCTCCATTCGAAAAATGGAAATGTTCACTTTCGATGATCAGTCTCTATTTGGCGAGCCAGTTTATCTGAATTTAAACTGACTTTCAAACAGAAGCGAGAATTCCTATCGCACGCGGAGTTTTGGCGAATTCCGCGAGGTAGCGTTGCATATGCATTTGGGCAGCTTACCCTCTGCTACTCAAAATCGTAATGGATCTTGCCATGTTTTTGGCTGCGGCTAATACGATCTAGCGAGTAGAGTCCCGCGAGGACGAATTCGACACACGAGGCGCGAATCGCGGGATTCTCGCTGGCGTTCACGTCGAAGGCTTTGTCCCAGGCTGGTGGAACGGCTTGCAGGCGCAGCGAGTACTGTTCGCTGGGCAACATGTCGCCGACTTCGATACGGACGCCCTTTGAAAACAGGTGTGCGATCTCATCTAGACCATGCTGCTCGACGTATTGTCCAAACACAACCTTGATCGCTTCAGCAATGATTGCGTCGAGCACTTGCTTTTCGGACATCTGATGGCTGCCCATCAGGTCCAATTCCAATTTGCCAAGACTGGACGCATAAAGGTGGCCTAGATCGCTGATGCGCGGAACGGCCGGTGATTCGCCGAGGACGATTGAGCGCTGTCGCGCGCTGGCAATCATCGCGCGATAGTTCGAGAGACTGAATCGCGCGGAAACTCCGGAAGCTTGGTCGACGTATTTACTGCGACGAGCTTGCCGGGTGATCTCTTCGATAATCTCGGACATGAAGTATGGCACTTGAACCGGATACTCACCACCCAGATCCAGCCCCGCTTCTTGATGCAGGATTTCGATTCCCATCTCGCGCTGCAACGGATAGTGCGTTTGGATGATCGAACCGATACGATCCTTGAGCTGTGGGATCACCTTTCCACTACGGTTGTAGGTGCTTGGATTGGCAGAGAACAAAATGAAGATGTCTAGATCGAAGCGGATGGGATAGCCGCGGATCTGCACATCGCGCTCCTCTAAGATGTTGAACAAGCCGACTTGAACCAGTTCATCCAGTTCGGGAAGTTCGTTCATCGCAAAGATCCCGCGATGCATTCTGGGGATGAGTCCAAAGTGCAAGGCCTCTTCGGTGCTCATGCTCACACCACCGGTTAACTTCGATGGATCGATCTCGCCAATAATGTCAGCGAACTTCGTTCCGGGGCTGAGTCGTTCGGCGTAGCGATCGTCGCGAGGCCACCAAGCGATGGGCACTTCGCTTGGCTGATGTTCGGCTAAGAATTTCTTCGCCGCCGAAGTGATCGGCTGAAAAGGATCTTCATGAATCGGGACACTTGGTATATCCAGGTAAGGAATAGCTTCGTCCAAGAAACGCACCAGCGAACGCATCAGACGACTTTTGGCTTGTCCTTTTTCTCCCAAGAACAGCATGTCGTGCCCAGCCAGCAAGGCGATGTTAATCTCTGGAATGACCGTGTGTTCATAACCCACGATCCCTGGATACATGGGTTGGTCAGATGCCAAAAGCTTAATGAAATTATCGCGAATCTCTTGCTTAACAGTCTTTGACTTCCAACCGCTTGCTTGCAATTCAGCCAAATTGGCGGGACGATTCATCAATGCCTCAAACTTACAATGGGTCAAGAAAATGGGACAAACTTAACATCGGCCGAGTTCATTCGATGCATGCGCTCGCCTTACGGGGAAGGATTAGGCGCTTCGAAGTGCGAGCAATCCAGCTACGTTAGACTGTTATAGTCGGGCGCAAAGGTATTTTGGCAAGAGTAGGCCTTTCAAAGAGGTTTCACGATTAAAGTCCGCTAAGAATCTCTTTGACGCTTTCTTCGAAAATCCTCTGCCACTGAGGAGCGACCATACAATCGCAGTCTTCCTGAGCAAAGCCGGTGTTGCCTCGCTGCTCAACGGTTGGCAAGTAATGCACGTATCCGTTGGCGTAGCCGGCCACGTAACTGTTCTTGGGCAGTTCTTTCTTTAGTTTTAGGCCAATTTCGACGGTTAGCTCACCGGGGAAGGTTACCAAGCGAAAGTCTCCGATCCTCCAAGCACACATTTGGCAGTTGATGGTCGGCAACGGCGATTGCTTGACCTTGCCTAAGTGCATCTTAAGCAGCGACAAGTTAGTGTTCAGACGCGTGATCTGCTCCATCGCTTGGATGTTCGACAAGTAGGCCTCAACTTGCTCACGCTTGTCGGCGTCGGCAATTGTCAAGTCTTCAAGCCCCTGTTGCTGTTGGTGCAGGTAGGCCTGAGCGCTGGCTGACGGGAATTCGGGCGACAACCGTTGTTGAATCAATAGCGGCACAAAAGCTTTGAAGTTGATGTTCGTACTCTTCAGCGATTCGACCAATCGAAGCCGCGCTTGCTCCAAGCGTTGAATACGACTTTCGATATCGTCCGCGCGGGGTATGGGAACATTACGAGAGCGAATGGCGAGCGTACTCTCCGCTTGGGGCGAAAGCGTTGGGAGAGCTTGGACGATCGAGGAGCCCAAGAGATTGCCCAGAGTCTCCGCGTTGGCTGGCTGAGTAATCTCTTTGTATTGAACTGGGTTGATGTCGCCTCCGCATCCTTGAACAAAGAAGGCCATCGCTTGTGGGCCGAGCCCCTGTTCGATGAGCTTCGAAGCAACGCTCGGAAAATCAGCCGACGATCCTTTGCTGGGAGGATTCATGATCGGGTGGCAGGCAAAGTTGTAAATCAGTGCCAGCGTCTTCCCATCCAATCGATCTAGCTTCAGTAGGCCAACTTGAGGATCGATGGGGCCGATTGAGTCGATTTCGTTATCCCAGGCAAACGAGTACGCGCGGCGCATGTCGACCTGACTGCCATCCTTGAGCACGACGCGACGATTCTCGCTGATTCGTTTTTCACTGCATGATCCGCGGCTGACCTTGACCTGTTCTAAATTGCGAAAGGCTTGTCGTGCTAAGTCGATCACTGTCGACTCACAATCACTCCGCACCACTCCATGACAGTGACTAGCAACCATGAGTACATTCTCAGCCGCAATGCCCGGATCTTTGGCCAGCTCGGCTCGCACCGTTCCTAGAAATGCATCGCCGATGGGGCCGATGCCACCAATTGCGACTGCATCGACGGTGATTAGAACTGCTGATGTTTCACCTTGCTTCAACGCAAGTACTTTGGCGAAGCAAGGATCATGAACTTTGGTGGCAGCGGGGCTAGTGATATCAGCCTTCGCAACGCCCGCGAATAGTCCTACCTGAGCAGCTTGTGTGATTCGGGGCAGCAAGCAGAGGATCAATTGGATTGTAATGCTGAGCGAGGCGCAAATAACAATTGAGTGGCGGTAGGTGCGCATGATGGGCTCTCTGGCTGCGATGGGTCTCTCTGGCTGTGAAGAGCTGGGTGGTCGCCTGATCATTATGCCTTAAGCCTGCGCGGTTTTGGTGTTATCGCTGGACACCGCCAAGAATTGGCACCAGAAAATTGCCGATCAGTACACAAATCGCCAGCCAGCTTGCCAATACAAAACGCGGCTGATTACTTTGCCGTTCGAACCACTTGAGCAGCAGAGTGAAGGGCTTGAGCAGTGCGCCGACAAATCCAGCAACGCATGTATCAAACGCGATAAGCCCTGTGATCGATTGCCGCATCGCGAGAACCAAAATCGTCATAGCGATCCATCCCAGCAACGCACTAACAATGGTCGCAAGAATCCAGTTCCGTGGAAGTTCGACTCCGACGCAACTTCCGACAAGTGCGCCAACCAGTCCCCAACCAAGAGCGATGGAAGGATGAGGCAAGTTGCCTCCGGCTACTGCCAGATAGGCCAGCAGTGCATAAAGTGCAGACCAGAACATCGCGTTCTTCCAGTCACGGCGGATCGTCCCGACGGCCAGTCCACATCCCAGAACACAGATCGCGTAGAAAACCGCTTGCCAAACCGCGGCCGAGCCAAGCTTTATCGCGTAAGCTAAAACCAAAGCGACTGCAGTCGTTACCCACAAGATGCTGGCCAGCGTCCACTGATCATTGCGAATTATGCCATGGGAATCGTCGATCGCTGACCCAAAGGGATGCTCGGTTGATGATTCGCTCATCATGCTTGCACCATACTTCTGTTCGATGTTTCTGATCTCGACATTTCGGATCGACGCGTACGAACTTGAATCGTAACTCTCTTCTTACTACGAACTCATCGACTCGAAAGTTTGCGGAGTTTTTTCCGTAGCCTACAACACGATCAAACAATTAGTTCCTATACACACGAATGTTGTTCTCCGTTAGGACAGCTTCGCCTTTGGCCGTAACTGCCGTACCACGAAGAATGACGTGCTGTATCGATTCAGAACTCACTATAGCTTCAGCATCATTGTCATCAAATGCAAAACCCAAGACCATCAGCACTTGAAGTTTGGGTAGCTTGGCGATGTCTTGAAGATGTTGTTCGTCGAACTGAGTTCCGCGAGAAGCTCCTTCCCCCCACGCATACAAGATGCGGATATTGCCAAGCGACTGGTACCAGTCCTTAGGAATTTCCACATCATTGGTTACTACAATATCAAGGCTCTTGATTTTGGGCAGGGTTTCTCGAAGCAGCTCAAACCCTTCCTCTGAAACAGGGCGAGTGATAGTAACAGCGCGCAAATTTGAGAACCTTTCCCAGCTTTCCACGAAAATTCGACATTGCTCGTCGTTGTTCAACCAGAGGCTCATCAAGTCGCAATCGCGAGGGATCTTTTCTTGAGGGCGTGTAAAAAGTCGAAGGTATGATGGCACGAACGTTGGAGGCGGACTCGTGACTTCGGGTAAAGCCTCGGCTTTCATCCATGGATACAACGTATCCCAATGGCTTGGGTCTTGAATAATCTCCGCGTTCAGGGCAAGTAACTTGGTACTTGCGGATCGCTCGTTCCGAAACCGCACAAGCGGTATTAAAGTCATTACTATGAACAATGCTGCCAGCAAGAGAATCGCAAATAGTGTTCGTAAACTGAATCGCAATCGAGTCCGTATCAGAATTGCCAAGCCGATTAATACAGGCAGACCAGCAATCGCCAATCGACCTAGATAGTCGGTGAGGTACCAGGTTGAATTCCAGCCTAATATTCGCAACGACAGCGTTAGACCTAAACTGACTAGAACGGTACCGGCAAACAGTACAACGATGAACCACTTGAAGACTGTGGAGTTGAAGTCGAGTTTTCTTGCGGGCGTGTCAACAACCAACTTTTGCTCCATCGGGATAACGAGACAGCGCGTCCTTGAGCCTACTTCTTACGAGCAGACTCATCCGCAGACTTCTCGCTGGACGGTTTGGCGGACTGTACGGGTGGTTGTTCCGCAGGCTTTAGTTCTTTGATGCGAATATTGCGGAACTTGACGGGGTCGCCGTGGCCGGCGAAGCCAAAGTGACCTTGGGTGAGCATCTTTCCGGGGTGAGGCAGGTCGTGAAGATAGGTTTCGACAGGTGCTACGTCTGCGTCGACGATTACTTGGCCATTGAGTTCGACTTTGATCCTGGAGCCCACGACGGTGACCTCTTGCTCGTTCCATTGTCCGACAGGCTTCAGTGCTCCACGCTTGGCCGCAACGATTCCGTAGATGGAACCGTGATACTGCCGCGGGTCGAGTGTTGCGTACTTTGGAGCGTCGTCATCTAGCACCTGTAATTCACACATGGCGTCGTAGCTAGCTCGGCCCTTTCCAGGGTACCGAATCGCCAGTCCATTGTTGCCGCCAGGAGGTATCAGAAATTCGACTCGGACTACAAAGTCAGCGAACTGTTTCTTGGTGAAGAGAACTCCACCGCGATTGGGTTTGCAGACAATCGAGCCCTCGACCACTTCGTAGTCATCAACAGCTCCTTCCCAGCCCGTAAGGTCCTTGCCGTTGCACAGCGACTGAAAGCCTTCCGATGACTCGGCTTTTACCTTGGCAGCTTTGACTGCATCTTCTTGTCCGATCGCAATACTCGAATCGATCAACGAATTGAGTGCCAGAATCGCCGCTAGCGAACACAAAATCGACCGGCGGAAGTCAGCTAAGAAATAGCGTTGCAAAAAAGTCATAGCGATGCTCTTTGGAAACAGTGTGTTGCGTTCTTGCAACAAAATTGGCGTGAAGGGAATGCCTTGGTCACGACTGTAACGACTGTTCGTTTTGGACCGGTACCACGAGCCCTCCATGGTACACCATATTCAACTCGGGTGGACAGATTTTTGTTTGCACGCGGTCCCGTTTTGACATAGGGTTCAGTTGGCTCCGCACTCAAGGCGGTCGATGGTACTGCTGTCGACCTGTTTGGCTGGGAGCCTCCACAACATGAGTCCGCAACAGGTTAAGACGTATGAACTTCCAACTGAACTCCAGCTCACGATATCTCTCCAGTTCGAATTCCGCCAAGAAAAACAAGAAACGTCCACCGCTGACTTTGGAGCAGTTGGAAGCTCGAATGCTGATGGCCATCGATGTGTTGGAGCAGCAGATCGATGAAGTATCATCGAGCGGGCTCTTTGCATCTAGTGTTTCGATTCCAAACGTTTCCGCGACAACTGTTCAAGCCGTCAGCCGCATTCAACTTCTCAGCGCGGGAAGCGTTGTAACTAGCGGCCAACGGATTATCTCCTCTGCAAGTCAGTTTCAGCTTCAGTTGCTTCGTGACACTAACGGGACGATGCCCAATCTTAATTGGACCATCACTTCAACCGACCCGCTCGCTCGTGGTGACGCTCAGCAGTCAGGTGGAGCCGTTACGCTGAACTTTAGTCGGCCCGTGGACTACAGGATTACAGCAGCTTCGGGGACAACGACGCTAAGGTTTAATGTCCGTATCACGCCTAGCTTGACCACTCTTGTTGTCGCTGCTGGAAGTAACAAGCTGACCGAAGCGCCACTTACCGTAACAACCAATCAAACTACGCTCAGCGTGACAGGCTTGGATGAGATTTCCAAGTCGATCAAATTGCCATCGGCTGTTTCATGGCAAGTCGTTCAAGGCCCACAAAGTGCTTCGCCAACTTTCACCGTGACCGGCGCCAAGACTAAGATTGTTTTTGATCGAGCGGGCCAGTACGTACTTCGAGTGAGCGTGGGCAATGTTACGCGATTGGTTAATCTGAACGTAACGCAAACATTTAAGAGCGTTGCAGTATCGCCAAGCACGAGCACAGTCAATGCTGGTCAAACACTGCAGCTCACGGCTACGGCCTTGGATCAGTTCCAGCAGCCGATGGCTACGCAACCATCGTTTACTTGGACCGCAACGGGAGGAACGATTAGCAGCACGGGCTTGTACCAAGCGGGCACTCGGGCTGGCACATTCAGAGTGTCGGCTCGAACCGGTACTGTAACCGCTAAAGTTGCTATCAACATCGTTGCGAATAACAATGACAACAACAATAACAACAACGGTGGCGGAGGTAACGGGACTGGTGTCGCTGGAATCACCGATAGCGCACTGAAGTCACTTGTGACCACCTACTACGCCGACAGTACGATTAGCCGCGATGAGATGATGGGAATCATCAATACAGCAGGCACAAACTCGCTGACCGCAACTGAACTTGCCGACCTACGCTACATCGTTTCGACAACCTCTACGCTACGAATGGCAGAGTTCGTACGAACGCTTGCTAAGAATGTAGTTACATCCAATGCGGCTAACTTGAACTACCGAGGACAAGCCGCTGGCAACTTGGCTGCGGGAAGTTCGTCGACCTTGGTTGGCAATTTGGTAGACAAGTGGTTCAAGGGAACCGATGTGCCAGCGCTAACAAGCAACAGCTACACTTATCGCAATGCAACAGGCAGTTTGTTCCCTGTCGCTCCGCAGCTTAGTGATTCACAACAGGGCATGTTGGGCGATTGCTATTTCCTTGCCGCTCTGGTTGCCATCGGTTCGAAGAACGCGGATGCAATTCGTAATATGTTCATCGAGAATAGCGATGGAACCGTGACTGTTCGCTTCTATGCCAATGGCGTTGCCGACTATGTCACGGTCAATCGCAGCCTTCCAACGATGTCCAACGGTGCTTTGATCTACTCGGGCTACGGTCGCAGTGCGACAAGTTCGTCTACTCCGCTGTGGTTGGCTCTGGCAGAAAAGGCCTACGTTCAATGGAACGAGACCGGCAAAACAGGACGTGGTGGAGCCGATGCCAACCAAAACACCTACACCTCAATCGAAGGTGGTTGGATGGGCGATGTGAATGCTCAAGCCCTGGGTTACTCGTCGACCAACTTCGCGGTGAACTCGACCAATAAGCAGAACTTGATCAACTCCTTGAATAGCGGCTTGGCTGTGACAATTGGTACGACTCAAGGTGCTTCTGCTGGAGGACTTGTCGGTTCGCACGCTTATGTGGTTACCAGCTACAACGCGACCACCGATGCCTTTTCATTCTTTAACCCTTGGAATACTTCTCATCCCTCGGCGTTGACTTGGAACCAAATGCAAGGGCAGACCAGTTACTTCGTCGTTACCAGCCCTAGCGGCTCGGGCTTCAATGGAGCACGGGTCAGCGACTCGATCGCCGCCGCGACCTTGGAAACCTATGTCGAAACTGCTCGAGCACCACTGGCTGCGGCAGGCCGTGCCAATGAACTTGCCGGCCAAGACAGCTCAAATGAACTAGCCTCTGTAGATCTGCTTGACAACGTCGAGTTCGATCCTGTCGATGCGATCGCCTACGACGTGGTGGATCTTTTCTACAGCCAATCGGAAGACGCAGACGAGTATCATTCGCCAGAGCTTGCCGCTCTGCTCGCTGAACTTGCCGAGCTGTCGATCGGAGTCTAACCGACTACGCCACAGTGCTTGGCAATGGCGAGCCCATCGGACACGTAGCCCACAAAGAACTGTCCGAACTCGCCATACTTGGCACTGGCTTCGTCAAATCGCATCTTGTAGACAATGTCCTTGAGATAGTCAGGACATCGAGCCCAAAGGGTGACACCCCATTCCCAATCATCCATGCCGACGGAAACCGTAACGATCTGCGTGACGCGTCCGGCAAAGGCCATCCCGCTTTGCGCGTGCTCGGCCATCATCGCATTGCGACTTGAAAAGGGAGTCGTAAACCAGTTCGCTCCCACCACGCGACTCTTGTTCATCGGATAGAAGCACATCGATGGCCAAGGCGGCAATTCGGGTGTGAGCCGTTGAGCGTTCATGACCGGCAATCGCTTCTCGTAGGCAGCGACTTTAGCCGCGAACTGCGGCGAGCTGGAGTCTTCGCCGCTGGCGATCAATCGCTGTGCGTACTGCTGTGGACTGGGGACATACTCGGAAATTTCGGTTAACGAAACGAACGAGTAGGTCGCTTCTAACGCCGCTCCCAATTCGCTTCCCAACAATCTCTGGTGGACTCGGTCGATCTTTAGGGGATCTGTATCCAAGGCCAGGAAGCCAAAGTCCGCCTTGTGACCGCTCACGATATAGCTCTGAAGTCGCGTCGGCGAATGCTCGTTGGTGGGATCGAGAATCTGAGCAAGTTGCGACGCTCCGGCCATCCGCTGCGCGCCGCTCAACTGGCTTAATACGGCTCGATTAAATCGATAGTACATGTGAGTGCAATGCCAACCCGAAGCAGGCTGAATCGAGGGCTCTGGTAAAGCTGCTGGGATATCCGGACGGCTCATAGCTATATCAAGTTTTCTAGGGAGTCGAATGGGTTCAGGATCGAAGGTCAAGGGCCAGTTTGCAGGCCCTGCCAAGATTGCAAGGCTGCCAAGATTGTAGGCCTGTCCTGGCATTGAAATAGGTCAGATCGCCCAACTTTCGCAATCCTGCGTCAGTTTTCCACTCCTCCCAATCTGCCCGAAATTCAATGTTTGCTGGACAATTTCTCAGAATCGGAACTCATGAGCGCACAACGATCAGCTCAGGGGAATCTATCCAGTTTCGAAACTCGCGTTGACCCTTCAACTCAAAACACTTAGACACAGTTGCTAGAAGGACAAAGGAATCATGAGAGCTTCGATCATTTTAACGCTAGCTTTGTTTGTGCTAACCTGTTCCAGTACGATTGCACAGCAAGCCAACCAAGCAGATGCCGCCGAGGATAGCATGTTCAATATCAAAGCTCCGACGATGGGTGGGAAGCAATTCTGGACCGATCATGTTTGGCGACGCGGTTGGAGAATTCAGCATAATGCATTTACTGGCCATTGGCGGTTGATCAATGAATCCAACATTCGTTATGCATGGGGAAGCCGCCAACAATGCCAGAATGTCCTGGAGCAACATGTTCCCGATTCCAGCATTGCCGCAACAGAAGCAGTCGTCTTGTTGCACGGCTTGATGCGTTCCTCTTCCTCGATGCAAAATGTCGGCGAGTACGTGGGAACAGAGTTGGGAATTCAGCCGATCTACTTCGAGTACGCCAGCACGCGTAGTTCGATTTCTGATCACGCGGCAGCCTTGGGTGAGTTCATCGATAGCTTGCCGGAAAATCTGGCGTTGAACTTTGTCGGTCACAGCATGGGGAACATTGTCGTTCGACACTATATCGGCGACTTGCAGCGATCGGGCCAAACGGCCAAGCTCAATAGAATTCAAACAGTAGTCATGTTAGGGCCGCCCAATCAAGGCGCATCGATCGCACGACAGTTGGCTAAGACTGGAGTCTTTGGATGGGTCGTCGGGAAAGGCGGTTTAGAACTAGGACCGGGATGGAATGAGTTTCAATCGCGATTGGCTACGCCACATTGTCCCTTTGGAGTTGTCGCGGGCGTGTTACCTGATTCAGCTCCATCCAATCCTCTATTGGAGAGCGACGGAGATTTCGTTGTCAGCCTTGAGGAGACTCGACTTGACGGCGCCAGCGACACGCTGACAGTACCAAGACTGCACAGCTTTTTGATGGACGCTCCCGAAGTTCAGTCCGCGACCGCCAACTTTATCCGAACCCGCGGACAGTTTCCTAGGTAGAAGATCTTGGGCGAGTCAACGGTGTTTGCTAATTTGAGAATGCCTTGCTGATGGCATGAGCAAACTCCTCTTGCCACATGATCATGTCATGGCCACTTACTCGCTTTACAAATTCGGTACGGATACCAAGCTTCTGAAGCGATTGGTGAAATTGAAAGGTTCGATCCAGGAATTTTTCTTCCCAAGTTCCTGCGCAGAAGTAGAAACGAGAAGTCACATTGGATGGCTTTTCCAGTTCTGGGGGAGTGCCAACGGCCAATGAGAAGGCAATTGTGTTTCCGAAAACATCTGGCCGATCGATACCAATCGTGGCCGCAAAGCGCCCTCCGTTCGAGACTCCGAAAATTGCTCGACGTTCGCGACTGGATGAAACTCCTAGCGTAGTTTCGGCCCAGCGCGGTACTTCGTCTGCAAAGAATCTCGCATGTTTTTCAAATCGAGCGCTATCGATATAGGGAAGATACTCAATCGCTCTTAGATCTTTGGAAACGTCGTACTTTGAGAGGTCCTTAAGCGGGCCACCTTCATAGCCACCGCTGTGAACGCCCACGATTGCAGTCGGGGGCAGTTTTCCACTTGAAATTAGTGGTTCCAACACAGAGGCATAGTAAGCGCACTCTTCTCCATCGGCAGCATAAACAACAAATGCAGGTGAAGCCTGCTGTTGAGGAAGGTAGACAGTAATGTCGCGTTCCGTTCCGAGGATTTCGCTTCGAATGCGATGTTTCGAGATCGTGCCCCGCAATGGCTCCGCATGCACAACTGGCGCTAGAGCGTTTGCCCCCCTCCATATCTGCGACTTTGGTTTCCCTAGGTCGGTCGTTGACTTTATGTCCCAGGAATAGCTGAGGACGCCTTTGTCTAGGTCAACGAATCGCTCAGTCCATGACCAAACTTTTGAGCCTTTCACTTGTTTGAGAGGTCTCTGTAAACCTCCGATCTTGATTTGAACGCTTTGCGCGTCTCCTTCAAAATACGCGGTTAACTGGTCACCATCAGCCCAGAGAGGTAACTTCTCTTTTCTGAAACGTTCTGACAACTTTTGAGCTTCCAGAGTTGACGGTGCTTCTTGAGGAAACTCGCTCGCCGACCATGATATCCCAGCCAAGACACAAAGTATTACGATTCGCATTTCAATTCTCCTAGGTTGGTGTTTGATGGTACTGTACCAGCTAAAGTACTGTACCACCTCAGTTAAGAGAGTGCAATAGTCTGAGGGTTGAGATTTGAAGCTCAATCGAATGTGGATAGAATCTCCATGCGGTTAGACGCAAGGGTCGCCGCAATTTTGGCGACCAGCCCCTGAGCAGAGTGCGAGTTGAATATGAAAAAGGGATTGAGCAAGGCATCGGCCGAGGGTAGCCTCGTTGCAGCCAAGCGGCATCTTGAGGCAGTCTTGAAGGATATCAACTGGACTCAACTGGCAGACCGAATTCGTCTTGCCCGACAAAGGCAGAGCATATCGATTCGAGAACTGGCGGCCAAAGCAGAGGTGAGCAAGACATCGATTGTCAGACTGGAAGCCGGAAAGTCTTGCGAGACTGAGACGGTTGCACGCGTGTGTTGCGCGATGGGGTTGCATTTGGACGCCTTGGTACGCGAGTTTGCTGCCGACAATTCCGTCGCAATCCACCACGGCGAGCATGATGCTTGGTACGACTTAGTTCGTTTCGCAGACGGTCCCCTAGTAAGCGTTCACGGCGTCCAGCTGACCTCAGCTGAACGCAGGAAACAAGCCACTAACTCCAATTTGATTCCCATCAATATTCTCGCCTCGCGTTTGCCAGGAGGTAAATTGCTTTCCACGGTCATCGAGCTTTATCATGAAAGCCCCGTGCGATGCCACCCAGGCGAGGAGTGGGTCTACGTACTTTCGGGAGTAGCTCTAATTTCCATTGCGGATAAGGTCTACGAGCTTTCGCAAGGCGAAAGCGTGGCGTTCAGAAGCGCCGAACCACATTCGTATGCACCCAAGTCGACTAAGAACAAAAAAACGATGCCTGTTCGAATCCTCTCAGTTCGACTCGACGGCTAGAAAGTGCTACTTCTGCAGTTGGCTAAGTCGCTACTGTAATTCAGTTTCTTCCTATAAACTGGTGAAGACAACCAGGGCGTATTTGGGGAAAGGTGATCAGACTTGAAGAGCGGTTTCGGGGGATTCTGATTCGTACGGTCTGATGGTTTGAATGTTCCCGTGCAACACTAGTGAAGATTGAAATTGAGTTCTACTTCCAATTCGAAATATACGGTGATGCGAGGATTGCTTAAACTCGCAACTTGTCTAATTCTGACGCTCGTAGCGACGTTAGGCAAACGCGCTCATGGATACCTTTACGTGCAAGAGCCCGAGATTCAGGTCCAGGTCGATCGGAATAAGGTTTTTGAAGGCGAGTCGCTTACGTACGCAATCCTTCTCAACCTAGTCGACAAACCAACGCGACCCGATTTGTCACACCTGACCGATTTTGCAGTCGAGCCAGCAGGTGAGAAGGAACTGAATTCTCAAAGCATCACCATCATCAATGGCGTACGCACCGAAGTGGTTCAAAAGGGAACGCAGTACCTCTATAAGTTGACACCAAAGTCGAGCGGTGATTTGATCATTCCGGCACCCACGGTTACCGTCGGAGGAATGACGATCGAAGGGAAGCCGATCAAGATCCAGGTCAAGGCCATCGAAAATCAGGATCTGGTGAAGTTGGAAATGTCGGTCGATCGACCGACTGTTTACATGGCTCAGGATTTCACGCTCAAGCTGAAGGTATTCGTCAAAGCTCTTCCAGATCCGAATAGTGACCAAGACCCGTTGAGCATTCAACGCGATCCGCCCTCCCTGACTGTCTCATGGTTGGATGAAGATCAACTTCCCGATTCGTTGACAGCGAAGCAGTCGTTGAATGAAGTGCTTCAAAAGCTTGTTTCGCAGAGAGGGAATGGCTTTGGCATCAATGGCTATCGCGACAGCAGCATCTTTTCGATGCTCGACCAAACTTCGTTAGCTTTTCATCCACGCCCCAAGGTTATTAAAAGCAAAGACGCTACGGATAACGAAGTGACCTATTGGACCTACGAGTTCTCGCGGACTTTTTCGGCAACCAAGCCAGGACAGTACCAGTTCATCCCAGTCACATTGAAGGGGACCTTCGGAAAGACAATCAACCGTGGACGACTCTTAGGTGAGGATGTCTTTGCAAAATCGAATGCCGTTGAAGTTCAAGTCCTGGATGCTCCACTGGATGGTCGACCAGATTCCTATATCGGAGCGATTGGGGCGTTTACTGTCGTGTCGGAGTTATCGCCGACGACAGCTCGTGTGGGCGATCCGCTAACGTTGGCGATTACGCTCAAAGGCAAAGGGCTCTTAAGCGACGCACAGCCTCCGAAGCTCGATTCGGTTCCAGAGATCAATTCGGGCTTCAAAGTCTACGAGGGTACTTCCGAAACCGATGAACGCGGGAAGCGGTTTACGTACAGCCTTCGACCCTTGAGTAGCTCTGTGAAGCAGTTGCCCGAGATCCCGGTGACGTACTTTGACGTTCAACAAGAGAAGTATGTTACGCTCAAGACTGCACCGATCGACATCACTGTTGCCGAGGCCGAACGCTTGAATGCATCCAGCGTGGTTTCCAATTCATCGGGAGCATCTGCTGATTCCACCTTAACTCAGATTGCAGGTGGGATGGTGGGTAGCTACACCGATTTGGCCAGCTTGAGCGACGATCGATACTCGCCATCATTCTTCGTTGTCGCTTGGATTGCCATGTTTGGATTGGCACTGTTTGCGCATGCTTGGATTGGCTTGGCCAAAAAACGCAATGCGAATCCGCAAGCGAATCGACAGCGAACGGCGCTAACACGAGCACGGGCACTCCTAGCAGACGCGGAGAAACTGAGAATGGACAGCTCGGCGACTCAGAATTCAACTCAAACCATCGATCTCTTGAGACGGGCGCTCGTGGGACTTGTCGCGGACTATGCCAATGTTTCCGCAGAAGGGCTTTCGATCGGTGATGTTGATGAAAAGCTGGCTCAATTCGGCGCGACGGAAGAGCTAAGATCGCAAGTCCGCAGCTTCTTGGATTCATGCGACGCAGCTCGATTCAGTTCGGGAAGCAAAGACGCTACGTCTATGTCTAATCAAGCTGAATCTCTCGTGTCGCGAATCGGTCAAGTGTTGGCCGATAAAGTGCCCAAGGCATTATTGTTGTTAGTCAGTTGTATGCTGCTCAGCGGGTGCGGCGCGGGCGTGAGCGAACAGGCTTCGAAGGCTTTCCTAGAAACGACTCAACAGTTTGAAGCTGCTCAGACCGAGAAAGAGTTCTTCAAAGTCGCTCTCCGCTATCAACAGATCCTTGAAGGAGGATATGTTTGCGGACCAATTCTCTTCAATCAGGGAAATGCTTGGCTGAGGGCCGGCGAAACGGGTCGAGCGATCGCCTGTTACCGCAAGGCTTTGCGATACCGCCCGCGAGATCCGCTTGTTCAAACGAATTTGGCTCATGCACAATCGACGATTCCGAATCTACCAAGAGACAAGGGAAAAACTGTATTCGAGTACATCTACTTTTGGCGAGACTGGTTGAGCCTGCGTGAAAAGTTGACCATCGAAACCGTCTTGATCGGATTGACATTGCTTTGCAGCGTTCTGGGCTGGCGAGGTAGTAAATTCCGTGCACTCACCGCTGCCTTTGTCGTCGGATCATTGCTGTTTGGTATCACCTGCGTTTTAGACTACCGCGATCAGTACGCTACACAACATGGTGTTGTCGTTAGCCAAGCGGTCGTTGCTAGGAAGGGCAATGGCGATGGATTTGACCCAGCCTTTTCCGGCGAACTTCCCGAGGGCAGCGAGTTTACCGTAGTGGATCGCAAGCGAGATTGGTTGCAAATAGAAGTCGAAGGCCTGGGCCGTGGATGGCTGCGCGAAGAAAGTGTGCAGCTTTATTAGGACAACACGTAGTGGAATTCGCCTGAACTCCCCGTGTTGCAGGAATTCCCCGTAGCGGAATTCTGGCGAATCCCCTTACATGCAGAAGGAACTCTGGCGAGTCCCACTACATGCAGAAGGAATTCTGGCGAATCCCACTACCGGGCTCCGAGCTTATTCGAAAAGCAAGAGACCACTGGCTTCGGGCAAGCGTTGGTGAGTGCGTAACTGAGACCAGCTTTGTGGTGGTCCAATGGGGCGAATGCGTCGAGTTGATACAGCCCAACGCGATCCGCTGGCGGGAGTGTCCGTCGTTAGGCTGTCGAATCGAATGGCGATCTCAGCTTGCCACGCATCTTCTTGAGGCAAAATGACGACATGCCATTTCGGATTGAACGCTGAGTTACCGCAGCAACGATCTTGGGTGAGTCCGTTTTCCGCAACAATCAGGTCGATGGTTGATCCGTAGTCTCGATCAATGTCGATCATTAACTCGACCTGATCCAGGCCCTTAAGGTCTGCATCGTAGTTACGGTTCTTAGCAATCGGCGGTGAGATCTGTCCAGGAATACGCGGTGCGCGGATAGCGACGTAAAGGTATTGATCGTCAAAGGACCACTTCACTTCTGTAGGCCGCGCGATCGCTTGCTGCGTAGTTGTTTGTTGAGTTGCGGATTGTTGAGTTTGAAGAGTTGCATTGGAATTGAGCGACGTTAATTTCATCGGCACGGCTTCTTGCCAGATCAACTCATCCAGCAAACCATCCAGTTTAGGAATCGATGTCGCGGGCAGTGCTTTAACTGTCCATTTCAAGTCTCGGTCGACTCCATCTAAGACGGCCAATTCTTGCTTGGCTGCTTGCGACCAACCTACCAATTGTGTCTGATTGGCAACCTCATTCAGTACGACTCTAGCCGCGGACAAATTGTTGATTTCACGAAGATTGGTGGCAACAATCATCTGAATGGCTGGTTGCGACCGCAATTGCGGATGTAGCTTGATCGTGGATTCGACCAAGCTCAAGAGTTCTACATTCGTGGCTGGCCGCTTCGACTGAAGCATCGTCTTCAAGCCGTAGGTGTTGGCCTCTGGCGTTGAGAGAATGGGATCAATCTTGGTGGCAAATGGATAATTGGAATTGAATTCATCTCTCGACACAGTGGGCGCAATTCGATCAACATTCTTCGTTACGGCTCCCGCTGTACTAACTTTGGAAGTGGTTTCTGGTGAGGAGAATGGCGAGTTCGACCATGTGTCTTGATAGCTGGCGGTTTGCACAACTGGCGTTTCGGTTGCCTGGCTGTCGGCATCTTTTGTTCGCAGACCAATCCAATCGCGAGTCTCATGACTGCTGCTAAGCGAGAGATATCGTTTGCTTGCCCAAATGCCGACGTCGCCAGTATTCTGCGTCAATTGAGCAAGTACGATGTCGCTTCGTCGCCAAAGTTGCCTTTCCAGCAGGCCTTCGGTTAGTCGCACAAAGACGTCTGGCAATTCTTGTTCGGGTACAGATTGAAGATAGAAACGAAGCTGATTCAGCCAAACCTCATCAGTGCTCGCCTTTGGGTCTGCGGCGATTAGTTGCTGGAGCGCGCGGTCGCGATGGACTCTTCCCATCACCAATTGGTAGTTGCCAAGCGAAGGCAGCGAACTGGTTAGTTTTGTATCAGATTGCAACGCTAGACCACCGAACAACTCCGCCTGAGCCGCTCGGGATTGACTGCGAGCCCAAGTAGTTTGCATGTAAAGCTTCGACGAAGCCGCCCGAGTTCGAGCAGGCAGACAGCTCAGAACATCGCGAATCGCCAATCCCAAATCCTGAATGATCCGCTGGCTGTCTTCGCTGTATTCTCCTTGGCCAGGGTTGGTGGTGGAAACCAACTTGCCGGCTTGCCATCGCTCAAGCTTCAGCGGTTTAGCGATGGCGTCGAATTCGGGGCTAGCCGCGATTCGTACTGCTTTGGCTATTGAGCGGATCGGCACATTCTCCAACAACGAAGGTTTTTCATCGATTGCAGTTAGCACAATGTCGGGCCGCCAGATCGCAATCTCGACGGCTATACGAGCGAGCGCCGTGGATTCGTCGTCTGTCGAAACATCCAACACATTCAAACCAGCAGCGCCAAGTTGACTAGCGGTATCAACAGCTTGAGTTTCCGGACTGGGCGTTGTGTCCGCGCGAAAAATGGGTTCGGTGTGTTGAAGCACCGTTATCGCTGCCGTTCGCTTTTGATCGCAAATTGTGCTTGCTGCTGCAAGCCATGGAATGTTCTCAATGCTGGCCGCGATGGATAACGAGCTAGCTCGTTCTGGCTGTTTTCGCTGAGCGTACCAAGTATTCCCGCCATCGCGAGTTGCCAGAATGGTACCTAACGATCCAACGGCCCATCCGCGACTTTGATCGATGAAGCACATCTTGTGAACGGGCAGATTTTGCCCTGTGGCAAGCACTTCCCAGCTCTTACCAGAATTGTTCGACCGCAAGACGACGGACCCTGGCGAACCAGCTAACCAAATCGTTGTTCCTTGCTGTTCGATACATTTCCAATCGCAAAGCCGTTTGGATTCGGAGGGCAACGGCAGCGCGGCGTTTTGCCAATTCACCATGTCGTTGCTCGTGATCAGTTCGCCGTTCTCCCCAGCAGCAAACCAAGCCCCGGCGATCGAAGTCAATACGTGAAGACTGGAGTGTGGATAGGAAATAGTGTGCGTGGCCGGATGCGTTGATAACTTTGCTCGACCCATTTGGTCGATCACTGCTACCCTACCCTGCAGGTCTGCGGCCGCAGCGCTAGCATGACTCACGCCTTGAATTGCTGCTGACCAAGACTTTCCGCCATCGGTGCTTTGAAAGACAGAGCTACCTAGGCCGCTGGAATAGTCGCCCCAGCACACCAAATTGTTGCCAATAATTTGCAGGCCGATCAATCGCGGCAAGTCATTAGCGATGGACTGCCAAGTTTGGCCTGAATCGTTTGAGGCGAGTAGGATTCCATAACTTTGCCCACTTTCGGTACCAATCCATCCGCCTACTGCAAAGCCTTGATCGCCTTGAAACTTAACAGCATGCAAATTGGCGGGAGTTGGACACGCAATCAATTTCCAGCTTCGACCAGCGTCGGATGTTCCAAGTATTGTTCCATGATCACCAACGGCAATTAAACGATCTTGAGATACTGCCGAAATTGAACGTAGGGTCGCATCTGGTCGCAGTGCTCGTGAAAGAGCTTCGTTGGGTATTGACACGACTCGATCAGAAGTCAACGGCGATTGTGTGCCAAATTGCCCCTTTGAATCACTACTGTTCACAATCCAGCAAGCAATCAACAACACTAGCTGAGCCACCAAGCGGCGATTGTCTGTTCGGATATGG
This sequence comes from Planctomycetota bacterium, assembly GCA_963204965.1. Taxonomy (GTDB): domain Bacteria; phylum Planctomycetota; class Planctomycetia; order Pirellulales; family Pirellulaceae; genus Aureliella. The sequence continues at coordinate 111,494 of CAUJKA010000218.1, forward strand.
TCTGGCAAACGTGTTTCTTCCGCGCAGCAGTCGGCACATCCAAGGCAACCCGGGCCAAGGCAACATTGGCAAAGGCAATCTTGGTAAGGGTTCCGTGAGTTGTGCCGCCTACGGTTCATGGCTTGGAACACCATGTCTAACATTTAGCTTTGAGCCTTGTAAGGTTTGGAAAATCACACATCCAATGCGATTGGGGGTGCTATAGCAGTTTCCGCACTCAGACTCCATATCAAGTGTTGGGAACCAACGAAAAACATGGATCTTGGACCAGGAATCCACAATCTTGGGGTAGCGATCAACCAACTTGATCTGCTATTGCATCCACAGAATGCTATCCCACCATTTACACGTCCAAAATTGCTCAAGGAAGGGCCGATATGGGCATGTCAGCCATGACCGAATCCGGTTTCAAACTAGATCAATTGAAGCTAATCGCTTCACAACCTGAACGCATTATCGACGATCTAGTCGCCGTATTGATGTCGCTAACCAGCGATGACGAAGAGACTCGTGCTTGGGCCGTGGATTGCATTCAGTCGATCGAGAGTTTGCCACAAAGCAAAGCTGATTCGATTGCTGGATTGTGCGAGCACAACAGCGATGCTGTGGTGAATTGGACCTGTCGGATGTTAGGGAAAGCGGAAAATGTCGACGCATTTCAAAAACAACTGACTCAAGTGCTTTTGAATCATTCCTGCATCACGGCGCGGCAAACCGCAGCCATGGCTTTGGGATGTGTTCAGAAGGCTTCAACGGAAACCAAGCAAGGCCTTGAAGTTGCGGCTCAAAACTCTGACCCTCGCTTGCAACGACTGGCCAAAGAGTCGCTTGAGAAGATTGGATAACGCTCATTTAGCAACGTCGCCACAGCACAGGGCTTGAGGAACAGGCTTGCTGCGACCGACGGCTAAGTGAATTTAATATTGATGGATCCCAACGCACGGAGGCTAAGGGATGCGAAACGTACCATTTTACCCATTGCTGGTAGCCATACTTGTTGGCCTTGGCGGATACTTGGGTTGTGATCCTAGTTCGATCACACCACCGCTGAATCCGGCTGGCAACACAGCTAGTTCTCAGATACAACAATCCGCCTCCGTTCCCAAGCGCTCAGCCGATACGATAATTGTTGGCAGCTTCAATATGCAACGTTTGGGGAAGAGCAAGATGGAGCAACCATCAATCATGAGTGCGTTAGCGCAGATCATTCAGCAATATGATGTGATCGCTATACAAGAGATCAATGATAAGTCCGGTGCTGCGATTAACCAATTGATGCAGTACGTCAATCAGAACGGCGGGCGTTATGCCTTAGCAATCAGCGAGCCTGTTGGCCGAAGTGCAGCGTACCTGGAGCAATACGCTTATATCTACGACACTAGCAGAATCGAAGGCGGACAACGGCATTGTTATCTTGTCACCGACCCCACCGATCAATTGCACCGAGAGCCATATGTCGGACGCTTTCAGACTCGTACATCAAACCCCTTTACTTTCAGCTTGGTCAACATTCACACCGACCCCGACGAAATCAAGACCGAATTGGATGTGCTGGCCACAGTACTAACTAATGTACGTGCTTTTGAGTATCAGCAGGCCCAAATTGACGATGTGATGCTGTTAGGTGACCTCAATGCCGCACCCGGTAAACTGCTTGGATTAGAGCGAATTCAGGGGACCGTTTCGGTCATCAACATTCCAACAAACACTCGCCGCGATAAGGTGTACGACAACATCATTCTGGACCGCGGGTTGACCAGCGAGTTTACAGGCCGAGCCGGGACGATCGATCTTCAAACCGTGTTTGGAATCGGAGAGGAGCAAGCGCTCAAGATCTCCGATCACATGCCAATTTGGGCCGAATTTTACATGCAGAGATCAAACTCTGCGGCTCTTTCGGCGTCTCAACCAACGGGCTTGATTCGTTAGTTTGGTAAGCACAATAATTCCTGGCTAGCAGGTAGTTGGTTTAGTTGCTTTTCAGGACACAACGGTTCGAGCAGACGCATTAGCTTGTGGGAGAGGACCAGAATCTCTCGCTAACGCAGCGGGTTAAGAGTAGATCCGTAGCCTGCTAGACGTCCGGAATTCGCCTTGAATTCTGGGCCGGAAACTATTGAACTAACTTTTTTCGCAGGGTGCCCCTACAATATTGGGACACTCCGAACAAAAGGTCAGGTCATGACAAAAGTCACTCAGCAATCGACTCGCCGAATGAGCATCGAGCAGCTCGAGTGCCGCCGTTTGTTGACCATCAATCCAACGGCTGAAGAACAAGAGGTTCTGCAGTACATCAATCGCTTTCGAGTTGATCCTGCCGGCGAGTTTAGTCGACTTTTTTCCTCAGCTTCGCCATTAGTTGCTCGTGACAGCACGCTTCAAGTCGATCTTGATTTCTTCAAAGTCAACGGAGCTCTGTTACAAAGTGAATGGTCTGCGATTGTTCCAACGCAACCAGTGACTTGGAACGAGGCCATTACGAACTTCTCGGCAGGTCATAACAACAATATGATCGCTCAGAATCAGTTGTTCCATTCCGACTCACTTGCGCGGCGGACTGCGTTGTTGGCTGCAGGTGTAAATCTTGACGTAATTTCTGGCCAGCGAATTACCTCCGAGATTGTCTTTGGGCAGATCAAGAGCCCATTGCATAACTACGCTTCTTATTCGGTCGACTGGGGAGTGGGCTCAGGCGGCATGGAAGCTACACGAAGTCACCGAGTCGCATTGGTGAACTCTGTGTTTGAGGAAATTGGCGGAAAGATCACCGACACAAGCGCTTCCAATCTCAAACCAAAAACAAATACCTTTGTTTTAGCCAATATTCAAAACGCCGCAGTAAGAGTTAGTGGTGCGGTTTTCGAAGATCGCAATAGCTCAGGATGGTATGAAGCTGGCGAAGGCTTAGGCAGCGTCTCACTTTTGTTTGAACACACCGATGGTCGTAAGTTCAATACGACCGCCTTTTCTGCGGGCGGATACCAGATAGAACTCCCCGCGGGAACGTACAAGATTCGTGTTACCGGCGGAAGCATGCAACATGCCGTCGTTCGAACGATCACTGTTGGTGACAAAAGCCAGTGGCAGAACTTTATCTATAAAGCAAGCGATCCTGCACCTGACGTTAACGAACCCAACGATGCGACCGCAACTGCGACCACGTTGACGGCACCAACCGCAAATCAAAACAGCCTGTCCCTTCATAGCTCAAGCGATGTCGATTGGTTTAAGTACGTTCCAGTCGGTACTGGAGTCGCTAGTTACGAGCTTCAGTTCACGAACTCCGCTGGCAATATCGATTTGCAGTTGTTGAATGCCTCGGGGCAAGTGTTGGCGAGTTCCGCGACTTCGGGCAACGGCGAGTCGATACAGTTTCAAGCGGATGCTGGCAACGTTTATTTCTTGAAGGTCTTTGGCGCTGCGAACTCTTCCTACTCGCTAAAGGTCAATGGCCCCGAAGCCTTAGCGCCAGATTCGAAGGAACCCAACGACTCGACTTCGACGGCTACGGCTCTTTCCGGAGTTAGTCCATCGCTCAATGGCTTGAATCTGCATACCAACAAGGATGTCGACGTATTCAAGTATGTCGCTTTGGCCAACGGTTCAGCAAGTTTTGCGGTGGCCTTTGACAACTCACTTGGCAACATCGATCTTCAATTGCTCGACGGAACGGGCAATATCATTGCATCGTCCACAACGACCGGCAACGGAGAATCGATTACTCGCAACGTCCAGCGCGATGCGACCTATTTCGTACGAGTGTTCGGCGGGCCGAATCGTAACTATTCGCTCAGCATCACAGGACCGCAACTTCAAGCACCTACAGCGGTGAGAGATCAAGCGGTTGTAACCAGCGACTCATCATCGGCAACGCTCAACGTCCTGGCGAACGATTCGGATCCAGATGGAAGCTTGAGCGGCTTAACGCCCTCGTTCACGTCAACGCCTCCATCCGCGTTTACGTTGAATACAGATAAGACAGTGACAGTCCGTTCGCCAGAACGCTTTACCGGAGTACTTCGAGCGACCTATTTGAACACCGACCCCGATGGACTAAGGTCCAGCGCAGCCAACATCGACGTTTTTGTGCTTGACTTCACTCGCCAGCATCCTTGGCAGAATCCAGGTGTAGTGACCGATGTCAGCTCAGATGGACTCGTCACGCCTTCCGATGCACTGCTGATCATCAACTATCTCAATAGCGGTGCTGTAAAACTATTACCTGTGGCAGGCTCTACCAACATCTTCGGTTTTCTAGATGTGAAAGCCGATGGAATCGTGTCGCCAAGCGATGCCTTGCAAGTTATCAATCAGTTGAATCGTGCGGGTGGTGGTGAAGGCGAAGCTTCTTCGATGGGCGTTGTAGAGCCGAACGCTCACGACACGGCACTCGTTCAAATGCTTGCCGCAGCAGCGTTTGAACATCAGGACTCGGACCGTCGCAGTCGACGAACAACGTAGGAGATTGTTGATTCAATCCCAACCCGCTGCGTTAGCGAGGGATTCTTATCAACTTGCAGAGCAAAAGAAAAAAATCACAGCCGCCCTGGGGTAGCCGGTCCGAAGACCGTCAGAGCGACTGGATTTTTTCGGAGTTAATCCAACTAATCGTTTCTTGTAGAAAGCCCGGCCGCCTCGGTAATTCGATCGAGCGATGCGCGGTAGCAGGTGTAGTTGATGACCTGCGTTACGGCTCGAGCACCAGCGATAGAAACCGCGTTTGTTACCTGCTTATCGGTCAACACAATCGGCGATGCAGCCAAGTTCTTTGCGACTGTTAGCAAGGCAATGTCACGTTCGGACAGTTCTTGGCTGGGAGTTGCAAGATCGCCATCGAGTGTTGTCAACAAGGCTGGACTGCACCCTAGCTTTTCCAAATCGCTCTTCGCCATCGCAGCCAAGTACCAAGCGCTATCCTGTCGAGCGACCAGCCAATCGATCTTCGCCTGAAGCTTAGCGTCAAGTTGATCTGACTTCTGCGAGGCAACGACGGCATCTGCAAGTCGACGGCCCGCTACTGGATAGTGTGCCAGAAGACGCAGCCATTGAGCCGGCTTTTCTGAACCAACCAATTCTCCCATCACTTCTCGCGTGGTGGATTCATCGGCAAGAGACAGCCTTGGCTTGCGACTTTCAACTTCGCGGAGCTTCTTGGTCAGAGCGTCACCGGTTTCCAAAGGTGGTCGTTGATAGCGAGTCGCAGAAGCATGAGCATTGGTCGAGGTCTTGCTGTCCAATACTGCGACTTTGGAAAGTTTCGATGCGTATTGATCGGACGTTGCGGTCAGGTACGAGTGCGTTTCGCTATGCGCGGTCTGGTTCGCGTCGCGAGCTGGACCGCCAAAGTTCCCTCCGTTGTTCGATTGAGGGATGCCGGTGCCTTCCTTCCATCGATTGATGGCGTTGTTACCCGCAATCGATCCAATCATCTCGATCAGTTGCAAATCGGAATAGAACGGGCGACATGCATCGATCTCTTTGTTGGAAACCAAATAAGGTTGGTTCGTGAGCATCTTTGCCAATGTAAACGCAACTCGCTCGTTTTCGGGGAACTGTTCCCAATCACTATCTAAAGCGGCAATCTGATCTTCAGTCATTCCAACTGCAAGGAGCTTGGATTCTTGATGTCCCAAGCAGTATTGACAGTTGTTCACACGAGCAGCGATCCAAAACAAGCGAACCTTGAATCCGTAGTCGAGCGTCAATTTCGATTCGACGGGATTGGTCGCGCGGTTTGTGCCTGGAAATCCGCGCGCTGGACTTCCACCAAATGTCAGATACGAATTCACCCCATCACTTAGATAGTTTGATCGTAATCGACCTTCGTAGCCT
>CAUJKA010000219.1 GCA_963204965.1 Planctomycetota bacterium
GGGCGCCAGGTTGGTAGTTATGGGCGGATACCTTGAGCACCTGTTGATTGCGCCGGACTTTGAAAATCGAGTCGTCAACATTCACCCATCGCTCATTCCGTCCTTTTGTGGCAAGGGCTTCTACGGAGCACATGTCCATCAAGCGGCCATAGACTATGGTGCCAAGATAAGCGGTTGCACAGTTCATTTCGTGGACAATCAATTCGACCACGGACCGATTATCGCGCAGCGCTGTTGTGCTGTGAAAGAGGATGACACCGCTGCTACGCTAGCGGCACGCGTATTCGAACTTGAGTGCCAATTGCTCCCCGAGTGCATCAAAGCCATTGCGCTCGATCAAGTGCAAATCGAAGGACGGATCATCCACGTTCGCGATGTAGAGTGAAGATACTGGACTGACTTTAGTCGAGCGTGGCTTGTTCGCCCGTCTTGAGTATCTCTAAAATCTCGGCAGGTGTATCAGCAGTTCGTAAGCGATCGGGAATGAATTCACTTTCATCCATAATTGTTGCAATCACGGCTTGCAGACGTTGGTGTACCCGAGGTTGACCGGCGGGGCTAAGCAATACGAACAGAATGTTGGAACGCTCGGGATTGCCGCGATACGGAATGCCTTTTTCTGAACGAATGAAGAAGACCACTGGTTTATACAGGCCAGGGACCCGCGCGTGGGGCATACCCAAGCCTTTGCCGAGGTAAGTCTCCACAACGCGCTCGCGTTCGTCGATGGCTTTGACGATCGACTCCTTGCTAACGGGCAATCGCCAGTTGGGCATGCGACCAAAGGCCAACCGAACCGCTTCGACAGTGTCGCCAGCTTCGATGTTCAAACAAACTTGCTCTTCAGCCAAAGCGTCGGAAAGAGATATCTGTTCTTCGTCTTCGAATTCGTCCCGAATCGTTCCGATGATCTCTTCGATGACATCTTCCAATGTCAAGAAACCGGTCCAAGTTCCCGACGAATCGTGAACCAACGCGACGTGAATTCTTCGGCGTTGCATTTCCGATAGCAGTGATTCCAATTGTGAATTCTCTTGCACAGAGATGAACGTTCGTCGCAACTGCATCAAGTTGGGCTCGTCCTTGTCGGCGAGCAGCAAGTCCTTGATGTGAATGATTCCCACGGGTTCCGACGAATTGTCATCGATCAACGGATAGCGACTAAAGCGATAGCGTTGGAGAATTTCCAGGTTTGTATCCCAAGGAACATGAGCCTGGAGAACACGAACTTGCGTTCGGGGTCGCATGGCATCTTTGACTCGCAGTTCGCCGAGGTCAAAAACATTCTCGACGAAAAGCAATCTGCGGAACGACATGATGCCGCCGGTTTGTGATTGGCTGAGCAAGATTCGCAGTTCGTCTTCGCTGTGAACTTCTCCGCCGTGAGCATTGCCCAGCCCGATCCATCGCAGCACCAAGTTGGCCGATGCATTCAAGAACTTCAGCGGAATGTAAAACAGAAAGCGAAACAGTTGCAGGGGTCGAGCAGTCCACAAGGATGCTTTGTCGGTCAATCGAATCGCCGCCGATTTAGGAACGAGTTCGCCGACAAGTATGTGAAGGAAGCTGACGATTAAGTAGCTGATCGTGAACGCGACGCCGTGTGTGGTTACCCAGGCCGTTGTCGACTTCAAAGGAAACAAACCCATCCAAGCGATGATTGGCTCGATCAACCGAACAACTGCTGGCTCGGCTACAAATCCCAAGCCGATCGAAGCGAAGGTAATACCTAACTGGCAAACCGATAGGTACTCGTCCAAGAAGGTTTGCACATGCTTGACCGCCAAAGCGCCTTGGACTCCATCGTCGACCATCTCTTCGACTCGCGACGGACGCATCTTGACTGCTGCGAATTCGGCTAGAACAAAGAATCCATTGAGAGCGAGCAGAAGTAAAGCAATAAGAAGGTATGTAAGGACCATGGTAGCGGTTGAGGAATTGATAGTTGCAACTCGGCAGTCGCATTGGTCAGCATTGTACCCGCTTTAAGTCGTGCAAAGTAGTGGCAGGAGTTTTCAATCCACTTGCGTTTGGGTTTCTTCAACGTTTTCATGAGCAGAAATTGTCAACCAACCGTGGCACGCCGTCACTTTTAGACCGCCCGGTAGGTGAAACAACGACTTGGGTTTGCGAACTCTATTGCGAACGGGTGGTACGATTTTTTGCCACGCAGTCCGCAGCTTCTCCCAGTGAGCTCGCGACATGGCTTGTTGTTTCCAATGGAGTTCGTGCCAGGCTTTTTGCAGCGACAAAAGCACAATGGGCCATGCCGTTGGCAAGAGTTTTTCGCAGGGTAACCGCAGTTCATTCGAAATTCTTACGGGCAAGCGGTTCTCCGCTAAGGCTTCTTGTTCGACGAGCACAGCTTGGCTCCAATACTGATCCGCTTCGACTTGTTGATGTAGCAGTGTCTCTTCAGCAAGTTGCGAGAACGAGATCAGTCGGCTGTCCAAGCCCGGTCCATAGACTTCTCGCAACGACGGCAATATCGAGTGCCGCAAAAAGTTACGTCGATACGATTGGTCAAGATTGGATGTGTCGACTCGATACGTTTGAGAAAGGCTGGCTAGGTAGTCGATCACTTCTTCGCGGAAGCTGGCGATCAGCGGGCGAACCAAGGTCACATTAGCGTCCAGAGGCCGTGAAAGTGTAGGCGAGCAGACGCCACTTAGTCCAGTTCCGCGACACAAGTTGTGAAGCATGGTCTCGACGCGGTCCGATGCAGTGTGGGCCGTGGCTACAAAGTGAGCGTTGCGATGGTGTGCTACTTGTTTGAAGAATGTATGGCGCGCCTTGCGAGCCGCTTGTTCGCTCTTGGACGACTCAGGCTGAGGCGGCAAGCGATGCACTGTGCAGGAAATGCCCAAGGCGTGTGACAACTGTACGACGAATTGTTCATCCATGTCGCTTTCAGTTCCACGCCAACCGTGGTTGAGATGTGCCACGTGCAATCGATCCACATGGCTATGGGGACTATGGATTTCGCAGACAGCTCGCAACAGGGCCACGCTGTCGGCTCCACCACTGACTGCCAAAACAATGGACTGGTCTTGCCATAGTTCAAGCGGCCATGATTGCAGCAGATTTGAGACAAGCGGGTGTGGCATCGTTTAGGTGAGTGCGATCGATGGATTGCGTAACATTTTTGGAAGATGATTCTTAAGAGTGCTTCCCGTTATCTTACCCCAAGCCAAGGGGCGATCATTCCAACAAACTTGGCACCACCCCGATTCGTTAACGTTTTCTGAAAGGTGGACGCTTTCGCCGCGAACAAAGGCTATCGCTTGCGCTTGGTTGAGTGACACTCTAACGGCAGGTCGAATTGATCCAAAATCGACTACAGAGCTTCCGTAAAGCGGCTCAATGCGCGAGGAATGTAGGTGAGCGACTGGAATGCCTGCGTGAATGTGTTGTGTAATGTTGGGTAGCGTGCACTGGTGGAGCAAGTGAAGTTCACTGCCTATTTGAATGGTTTCGAATTGCGATGCGACACTCTCGTCGGTTGAAAGAAACTCAAGATCTTTCAGCGAAACACTGTTTTGGCGCGATCGTGTTTGCTGGCGCGATGATCTTTGCGGTGCCGGCAAAGTAGCTACCTCTGCGTGCGAGTTCTTTTGAATTGCCGCAGCGAATCCACCGTCGCAACGATCGCGGTGAGGCCAGAGTCGGTAGCTGCCAGGAAGCCTTGGGCTAGACCACCTATCCAGTTCGGGAGCGGGGGCCATAGACCAGTCGGAGTCTTCCATGAGAAGGTCCTCAATGATCTCCTCGTTTTCAGCGATCGCAAAGGTGCAAGTCGAATAGATCAAGCGTCCGCCTGGACGAACAAGCTTTGCGGCTGAACGAATGATGCGGCGTTGTCTTGCCGCGCTATGTTGAATCTGCGACTCGGTAAAGGCCGACGAGCTTTGTTTTTCACGCCCAACCATCGATTGACCACTGCACGGAGCGTCCACAAGTACGCAATCGAACGACGAAGGGAATCGCTCGGCAAGTTGTTCGGCGTCCAAATTGCTGGTGGCATGATTGCTCCATCCGGATCGACAGAGTGCACTTTGCAGCAAGGCCAAGCGACTTTGAATGACTTCGTTCGCCAGTAGAAAACCGTTGCCTTGAAGTTGATCCAAGAGTCCAGTTGCTTTTCCGCCCGGTGCAGCACAGAGATCGCAGACAATGTCGCCAGGGGAAAGATTGCAAAGCGTTAACGCCAGCATGGAAGAGGCGTCTTGGATGTAATAGTCGCCGGCGGCGAATTGAAGGAAGGCTCCAGGTCGAACCTGGGGATCAGCCAGCCAATAACCTCGGGAGTTCCAAGGAATTCTCTCCGTAGCGAACGGCAGTTCTAGTGGGTCGCGTCGCGAGCTCAAGCGAACACTGCGAGGAGAGTGGCAAAAGAGAGAGTCACTCAATTGTTGTTGTTCGACTGAGTCCAAACCTAAGTAGTCCTGACCAAGAACCGGCAGCCACTGGATCGAGGTGGGCTGAGTCTTTGGGTTGCGATTGGTCATGAGCGAGTTGGACTAGAGCTGATTTGCGAAGCGTGCCTTAGGAAAGTGCAACAGTGTAAACGAAAAAAAACGGCCCGCCAGTTTTCACCGGCGGGCCGTCTACATGACACATCTTAAGGCGTATCAGCAGTTGTTAGGCCGAAGCTTAACGAACGTAGCTGGTAGCTTGGATGACGCGTCGATTGCTATTCAGGTATGCACTTGGGTCAACAACTGGTGCTGGTGGCATTGGAGCAGCGGAAGCAGCAGCAGGAGCTGGTGCTGGAGCGCTGGTCGATGTTCCACAGCTGCTGCATGAGCTGCAGCCAGTGTCGCAACCGGTGTCACAGCAAGACTTCTTGGCGAAAAGCTTCGACAAAAGTCCCTTCTTCTTGCCACAGCCACTGTCGCATCCGCAAGGATCGCAAGCGCTGATTTCACATCCGCAAGTAGGAGCTGCTTTGCATGGATCGCAAGCATTTACTTCGCAACCGCAAGTTGGAGCTGCACCGCAACCACAACCTGTGTCGCAGCAAGTGTCGCATCCCTTGCCAACGTTACGGACCTTGCATGCAACATTGCGAAGCATGTCCATCTTGGCCTTTTCAACACGACCCAACAGTTCCAAAAGTGGCTTGCGACGTGGCTTGCAGCATGTATCGCATGTTGCAGGTCCACAGCTGTTCATTTCGCAACCGCAGCTTGGAGCTGCATTGCAAGGATCACAAGCGTTAACTTCACATCCGCAAGATGGGCCCTTCAGCTTGCTCAGCAAGCCACAGCCCTTCTTGGCGCATGGGTCGCAAGCGTTTACTTCGCAACCACAGCTTGGGTCAGCTGCACAACCAGTGTCGCAACACGAGCTGTCACAGCCGCTTCCCTTCAGACCGAGCATGCGGTCCAATAGTCCCCCGCCAAAGGATGGCGTACACAGGCTAGCGCCTAGCATCAGGGATCCGATTAACATGTTCCACTTCATCGAGTCTCAACTCCCTAAACGATGAACTTATCTATTTGGCGCGGTTGGCCGAAATTTGGGGGTGTGGCCGAGACCGGTTTCGACATACGAAGTCGCCGCCGAAATCGCTCTCAAACCAACGTGGCAAAGAACAAACAGCTTCGTTTTGACGTTGCCGGTTGTTCAACTTCGTGTGCCGTACGAAGCAACACCCAAGTGCTCGGGAGTTGCTGACACACCCAAGTTCTGCCTGGGTCTAACGCGCCCAAGATTGAGACGAATCTTTCCTAGATTCGGGTATCTCAACCCTAACTATTGTCGTCGAAGCTAAGCCTCGCTGACTTTCGTTAAGGGAAGGTATCGGCGTATGCAAAAGAAAAGGTTGAGGGTGCATAAGTCATTTTCAGTCGCCAGTTTGCGTCGAATGAGACAATCCAAGATTGTCGCCTTGGCAAGGTTTTTGGGGTGGGTAAAGTAAGTCCTGCCGCAGCCTTTTCCCAGGCCGCAAACTCAAGCGGTTTTAGTGTTCGTGTGTACACTACTCGCGTGGCAGGCTTGGGGTTACCGTAGGCATTTGTGTTGCAGCTTAAGCGTTCGGACTATACGGAATTGGCGTTAAACTCCCCCAAACCACTTGGCCTGCAGGTGGGGATAAATGCGGAAAATGCTATGGCAAGCTACCAACTAACCAACTTTGACGACCTTCCGGGGGTCGCTTGTCCCTGCGGAATCGCTCGACGATCGCTGATGGACGAGCCGCGAGTGCCCTATTCTTTGCACATCACTGAAATTAGCCTGAACGCGAAGGCTCATTACCACAAGCAGATCACCGAGACCTACTTTATCCTCGAGTGTGACGATGCGGCCTACTTGGAGCTGGATGGGAAACAAATTCCTGTGAAGCCTCAAAATGCTGTAACAATCTTCCCGGGAACACGCCATAGAGCTGTAGGTAAGATGAAAGTGGTTATAATTGCCACACCAAAATTCGACAGCAGCGATGAATGGTTTGACCAGGAATAGGGTATCCGAATGAAACGCGAAGGTTTTGCGCTGGTAATGATCTTTTTGGCCCTCAGTTGTGGCGTGGTCCTGACTGCAGCCACCAGCGGTTGCAACTCGACCAATGCTCAGAAGGCAACTGCGGCTAGTAACATAGCTCGATAGTTGACAACAAATCTAAGGTAGCTTGGGGCTGCTAGTTCTGCGGTTTTCCACAGTTAGACTCTTAAGCAATTAGCTTCGATGACCAAAACGATCTTAGATGTTGGCAATTGTGGACCGGACCATTCCGCGATTCGCCGATTGTTCGAAGGCAGCTTTCAAGCGGAAGTCCTGCAAGCTCACAATGCTCAGGACACCTTTCAAATGCTGCGGTCCAGGTCAATTGATCTGGTGCTAGTCAATCGCAAACTCGACGAGGATTACTCGGACGGCATTGAGATCATCAAGGCTATTAAAGCTGACTCAGCTCTAGCGACTATCCCTGTGATGCTCATTACCAATTACGAGGAGCATCAAGAGCAGGCGATTTCCATCGGCGCTCTACGCGGTTTTGGCAAGTTGTCGATGAAGGCTCCCGAGACGCTACAGCGCATAGAATCGGCACTCCGGTAGCCGGTGCGCGGCCGTCCCGCCCGCTCTTTCCGGACACCGAATTTGGACGAGACGCCCAAGCTCCGTTGTTGTGCGTCATCTTTAAACCCGGTTTAAGGGAACGTGTTGAACCTCCCATGAAAACTCTCGACTTGAGTGGGTTTTCAGAACCCGACGCGTTACGGCTTGTTGATTAAATCCCAACCCGCTGCGTTAGCGAGGGACGTCTCGATTTTGGCCCGAAAATCCCAAAGAGGCCGTCCCTTCCTAACGCGTCGGGTTGTGAAAGGCTCAATCCCGAGCAGTGCGACCGTTTGCCCCAACTGGCTCGGGAGGATTTCGACACGCTGAAATGCTGGAGTTCAGTCACAATATGTACCCATTCCAAGGCAGAAACCTCACACTGGCGATCCTGCGCTTTCCTGGATTTACGATGAGCCAATTCCTCAAGCGATTCAATTCGACCTACATTCGGCCTTTGGCCGTCACAGGGTTGCTTTGCGCGATGATGTTTGGCTGCGGACGCGATCCTGAGTTTGCACCCAACAAACTTCGCATCAAGGTCATCGAAACTGAGATTGGGCAGGATTTGACGGCAACGGAGCTTGGCGACGTTCAGCAGGCTGTGGAAGAAATGTTCGGCTCAGCTGAAGTGCCTAAGTTGATCGAGGGGGTCGAAGCAGTTTCGCTAGATAGGTTGCGTCAAGCAGCGGGCCGAGTTTACAGCGACGAGCAAGATGTGCACTTTGGCCTTTATCGTAAGCACTGTATTCGCTGCCACGGAACTGCTGGCGATGGACGAGGCCCCGCGGCTCGTCTACTAAGTCCCTATCCCCGCGATTTTCGTCTGGGTAAGTTCAAGTTCAAGTCGACCCCTCAAGGCAGCAAGCCCACGGCCGACGATTTGGCTCGCACTCTTCGCATGGGAATTCCCGGGACGAGCATGCCGAGTTTTTCCTTACTGCGAGACTCAGAGATTGAAGCTCTTGCCGAATACGTGATCTACCTAAGTGCCCGCGGAGAGACCGAACGCGAACTGCTCAATCAAGTCTCGCATACTTTGGACTACAGCCGCGGTGATCGCTTAATCGACTTTGATTTGAAGACTAAGAAGCCTGCCGACTTCGACGCTCAGTTTGACAAGCTTGAGAGTGTCGCCAAGAGCAACTATGCAAAGTGGCAAGTCGCTTCGCCGCCAAGTCCCAAATTGCCAACTGCGTTCCCTGTCGGAGTTGTCGCGGATGTCGAAGATTCAGCGAGCATTGACCAACTGCAGAAATCGGTCGCGCGAGGTCGCCAGCTCTTTATAGGCAACCTTGCTAGCTGTTCGAAGTGTCACGGCGAGGATGGTTCGGGGTCTACTGCGCCGAAGGACTATGACCTTTGGACCAAAGACTGGACCGTTGCTGCGAACATCAATCCTGAAGACAAAGCGGCAATTAAACCTATGTTGAAAGCCGGTGCCTTAAAGCCCGTCCCGATGCGACCTAGAGATCTGCGTGAAGGCGTTTGTCGTGGTGGAGGCAGTCCAGAAGATATCTACCTACGGATTGTTAATGGCATTGAAGGAACCTCGATGCCTGCTGCAGCGCTACAGCCAAATGTTTCTGAGGGACTGACGACGGATCAGGTTTGGGATCTCGTGAATTTTGTGCTGAACATGCCGAGCGTGGCGTCTGAAGGAAAGCTGGTCACAGCCAATGCGGAATCTGATCAAGGAGCTCCGCAATGAGTCGCTATGATTCCGCTAAGACAAGCGTGGACGACTCGAACGCTTACAGCAAGGCAGTGCATCTGTTTGCGATGGTCCTGACCATTTCGGTCTTTCCGTTGATTTGGGTTGGAGGCTTAGTCACAACCTACGGCGCTGGAATGGCCGTGCCAGACTGGCCTGGGACTTACGGCTGGAACATGTTTCTCTATCCACCGTCCACTTGGTTGTACGGTGGCTTTGACTTGATGGTCGAGCACGGACATCGCTTGCTGGGTTCGCTGTCTGGAGTTTTGGCAATCGGGCTGTTGATCGCCGCGCTGCTGTTTGAGAAACGACGATGGTTTAAGTGGTGGTGTTTGTTTGTTCTGTTGGCCGTGATCGCGCAAGGCGTGCTTGGCGGAGTTCGCGTGCGATTGGATGCTCGCACCTTTGCGATGATCCATGGTTGCACTGGACAGCTTTTTCTGGCGATTGCAACAGCCACTGCTGTGATGAGTTCCCGGTGGTGGATACGGGCTCGCCAAGCTTTGGAGAACTCCAAAAACTCAAAGACATCGGAAGTGGCGACTCTGGCTAGAACTCCCGCGACACGCACGCTTGCCCGAGCTGCGACAGCGTTATTGTTATTCGCATACTGCCAAGTTGTCGCAGGGGCTCAACTGCGACACGTAACCGGAGGGACAGAACCCGGGTCGTTTATGGCTTTGGTACATATCCATTTAACGCTTGCTGCCGTGGTTTTAATCGCAAGCCTGCTTGTTGCCGCCTTGGTTGTTCGTCCTGGACGCCTGTTAGGGGGTGTCAGGTCGCCGGGATTATTTATACTTGCGTTCGTCTTTTTGCAGATCTGTTTGGGTCTAGCTACTTGGATTGTCAATTACGCGGTACCATGGCAGGAATTAATGCCGGAGCTGGCGAGGTACACCATCCAAGCCAAGGGATATTGGGAGAGCGTCATTGTGACGGCTCACGTTGCCACAGGCGCTCTTATCGTCAGCATGGCAACGGTGCTATGTTTAAGATCATGGCGTAGTCGAGCGGTCGCTAGTCATTGAAGTTTGAATCATCATCGTTGGATGAAACTGTAGAGTAAAAACTTGGAACAAACCGCCACAACTATCGTAGCACCCACCTTCGCTCAGCGTCTCTCGTATTACATCGAGCTGACCAAGCCGCGCATTCTGTTGATGATACTCATCACGGTTGCGCTGGCGTTCGTTGCGGCCGGATCACAAGTCGGACTGGTTCAGTTGCTTCACGCGTGCCTCGGCACATCCTTGGTCGCCGCAAGCGCCAGCGTGATGAATCAATGGATGGAACGTGAACGAGACGCTGTCATGATGCGGACATGCAAGCGTCCGTTGCCGATGGGCCGAGTTGCTTCGAGCCAAGCGGCATGGATGGGATGGGTTTTGGTATCTGCGGGCTCGGTCTATTTGGCTCTACTGGTAAACGTTCCTACGATGCTGGTTGGTTTAGCCACCTGGGGGCTTTATGTTTGGGTCTACACACCGCTGAAGATGATCAGTTGGACAAACACGCTGGTAGGTACAATACCCGGAGCTTTACCTGTTTGGATGGGTTGGGCCGCGGCAGATCGAAGCTTGATGGACCCCTACGCGTGGATTTTGCTCGGTGTCTTAATCGCGTGGCAGTTGCCGCACTTTATGGCGATTGCTTGGATGTACCAAGAGCAATATGAATCGGCGGGCTACAAGATGATCTCGGTAACGGATCGATCGGGGCGGGGGGCCACATGGCACGCGATTTTGGGATCAATCGCACTTATTGTTTTGGCTGTAATGGCGATACCGCCAACGACGATTGCCATGACAATTTTGTGCGCCTTGAACGTAGCTTTGGCCGCTTGGCAATTGTACGCGGCGATTCGATTTGCAAAGACCCTGGACCGTCCTACCGCGCGGAAGATGCTGCATGTCAGTCTCTTCCACTTGCCGTTGACTTTGATGCTTATCTCAATCTCTTTATGGGTTCGCTGAGCCGATGAACTACCTCTCACGATGGTTTTTTGTGTCGTGTGTTGGACTAGCTCTTCTCTCTTTGTTCAATCCGGCGTTTTCCGCCGAGCGGAACATCATCTTCATCATCACCGATGATGAAAGTCCGACGCTTGGTTGTTACGGTGACACGGTGGCTCGAACGCCGTCGATCGATGCCATCGCTGCCGATGGAGTGCTGTTTCGAAACGCATTCGCGACGACCGCTTCTTGCAGCGCCAGCCGAAGTGTTGTGCTTAGTGGACTACACAACCATCGCAACGGACAGTTTGGCCATGAACACCACTATCATAAGTTCACGACTTATAAGGATGTGGCTCGACTGAGCATGCCCAGCGTGCTGCGCGAGGCTGGATATCGCACGGGTCATATCGGCAAGTATCACGTAGGCCCCGAAAGCGTCTACCACTTTGATACCTACATGAAAGGCAATCAGCGCAATCCGGTCGATATGGCAAAGAACTGTCAAGAGTTCATTACCGCCGACGATCCTCGACCCTTCTTGCTCTACTTTGCAACCGCTGATCCGCATCGTGGCGGAGGTGAAGATCAAACCAGTAAGCTCGAACTCAAGCCGGATCTGTTCGGCAACAAGCCTAAGCGAGCAAGCTTCCCCGGCATTACCGAGCAATTCTTCAAGCCAAGCGACGTTTCCGTTCCTGCATTTCTTCCGGATAGCCCCGAGACTCGTGAAGAGTTGGCGCAGTATTACCAGTCTTGTTCACGCGTCGATGCAGGGGTGGCTAAGTTAGTCGAGATTCTTAAGAAAGCCAATCTCTACGAAAAGACATTGATCGTCTTTACGTCGGATCATGGCATGGCCTTTTCAGGAAGCAAGACCACGGTTTACGAACCAGGCCTTCGCGTTCCCATGGTGGTGCGCGATCCCTATCAGTCGCGACGCGGCGTTGAGTGCACTTCGTTGGTGAGTCATATCGATATCACGCCGACTTTGTTGGACTACGCTGGTGGGCTCGATGCATCCGGAAATAAACCGAAGAAGTATGGTGTTCTATCTGAACCTAGTTCGCCTCGTGACGTTACCCCCAATGCTCCTCAAGAGAACGTCAACGGCGGCAAGTCATTCGATGTCTATCACGGTCGATCATGGTTGTCTCTATTGGCTGAGCCTAATAAGCCGCATTGGGAGACCATCTTTGCGTCTCATACTTTTCATGAGATTCAAATGTACTATCCGATGCGCGTGGTTCGCGATGCGAAGTACAAGCTGATTTGGAATATCGCGCATCCCCTGCCCTACCCTTTCGCTTCGGATCTTTGGACCGCGTCCAGTTGGCAAGCTCAGTTCAAGCAAGGCCCCGAAGCCAAGTATGGTACAAAGACGGTTCACGAGTACATTCATCGGCCTCAGTTTGAATTGTTCGACATTCAGAATGATCCTCACGAAAGCAACAACTTGGCTGGCAAGCCCGAGTTTCAACCGGTGTTGGCTGAGTACCAAAAGAAGCTGAAAGAGTTTCAGCGATCGATGGATGACCCGTGGATCATCAAGTGGGACTACGAATAACGCTTTGAAGAACGCAGACGCAACATGAGCCACACCGATTCTCGAGATCCCAGTCAGCTTCGTTCTGCTCGATGGTTTCAGCCAGATGATTTACGGAGCTTTGGCCATCGATCGCGGCTAAAGGGCATGGGCGTCGACGACGCGGACTACCGCGACAAGCCCATCATCGGCATTCTGAACACATGGAGTGACCTCAACACGTGTCACTCGCACTTTCCGCAACGCGTGGAAGAGGTTAAGCGAGGTGTTCTACAGGCTGGTGGCTATCCTGTGGAGATTCCAGTGGTGAGTCTTGGCGAAATGCTGATGAAGCCCACGACGATGCTCTATCGCAACTTGTTGGCGATGGAAACGGAAGAGGTTCTTCGCTGTCATCCGCTGGATGGCGCAGTGTTGATGGGTGGGTGCGATAAGACGGTGCCAGCCCTGTTGATGGGAGCCTTTTCTGCGGATATTCCATCGATCTTTTTACCGGCTGGGCCCATGTTGAAGGCTCGCTGGAAAGATAAAACTCTCGGCAGTGGTTCCGATGCTTGGAAGTATTGGGACTTGCGCCGAGCCGGCGAGTTACCCGATTGCGATTGGCGCACGATCGAGAATTGCATCGCCCGATCGGCCGGTACTTGCATGACGATGGGGACCGCATCGACGATGGCTTGCATCGCAGAAGCGATGGGGATGACGTTGCCAATGGCCAGTTCTATTCCATCCGTGGTTTCGGAGCACAGTCGCTTGGCTGTCCAAACGGGACGTCGCGCCGTGGAGATGGCTTGGGAGAAACTTGCGCCAAGCCGGATTATCACGCAGGCTTCGATGATCAACGCAATCATTACTCAGTTGACTATCGGTGGTTCGACTAATGCTATTGTGCACATCATAGCCATGGCTGGTCGGGCTGGTTGCAAAGTCACCTTGGATGACTTTGATCATTGGTCATCGCGAGTTCCGGTACTGGCTGACTTGCGTCCGGCGGGCCGCTTTCTGATGGAAGACTTTTACAACGCCGGTGGACTGGGTGCGTTACTGAATCGGCTTGTCGATTTGATTGACACCAGTTGTATGACTGTTTCAGGGACAGCTCTCGGCCAACAGATTGCCTCGGCTGAAGTGATCGACAACGAAGTGATTCGCCCTCGCGATAATCCGCTTTCGGAATCGGGAGGGACCTATGTGCTTCGCGGCAACTTAGCACCGCAAGGTTGTGTGATCAAGCCTGTTGCCGCCGAGCCACGATTGCTCAAGCATCGCGGCATCGCGCAAGTGTTTGAGAACTATGCCGAGCTCAAGGCCAAGATCAATACGCCCGAATTGCCTGTCACTGCGGATTCGGTGATCGTCCTGAAATCGGCAGGACCGTTGGGAGCTCCAGGTTTTCCCGAGTGGGGCATGTTGCCCATTCCCGAAAAGCTCTTGAAGGCTGGCGTCCGCGATATGGTTCGTATCTCCGATGCGAGAATGAGCGGTACGAGCTATGGAACATGCGTGCTACACGTATCGCCTGAATCGCACGTTGGTGGAACTTTGTCTCTAGTGCAAACTGGTGACGAAATATTGCTGGACGTTGAAGCTCGAAAGATAGAACTGTTGGTCAGCGAGCCAGAGCTTGAGCGTCGACGAGCAGACTGGACTCCGCCCGAGAAGATTGCCAGTCGAGGCTATTTGGCCATGTTCGCCAATCACGTCACTCAAGCTCACGAAGGTTGCGATTTCGATTTCCTTGTCGGTCGTTCCCCCGGAAGCGAGCCAGCGATATTTTGATTGGTAGTTTGTAGGGCGTGTGCAGAGGTCTGAAGCACATCGTCGTACGTTTACGAGTGTCGTTGATCGAAGCACACGAGTTTGAACACTTGTTGTCTGACCTCGCAACACGCCGAGTTAGTATTGAATGGTAACGCGTAGGGTGTGGTTGAGGAACGAAACCCACCTCAACACAACTTGTATTTTGGGAACCTCGTTGATCGAAGTATTTATTGGGTATTCCTGTCTCGCTTAGCAACTGGCCAACGAGTTTTGAAGAAATTGATGGGTTTCGGACCTCAACCCATCCTACTACTACATCAGGCCGTCGATCGGCTGGCCGTGGTAAACCGCGTGAGGTCGACTCTGAGCGTCGACCCATGTGGTCGACGGTGCGATTCCCAACGCATGATAGATAGTGGCGGCAAAGTTCTCGGGCTTGACGGGTTGATCGATGGGATTGCCGCCTTGTGCGTCGGAGGCTCCGATGACATTGCCGCCTCGTACACCGCCGCCAGCAAAAAGAACGGATTGCACGGCTCCCCAATGATCTCGGCCAGGCAGTTTGTAGTGCTCGCGTAGATGGCTGATCATCGGTGTTCTACCGAACTCACTTGCGACAACGACCAATGTCTCGTCCAATTGCCCACTGGCTTGCAGGTCATCCAACAGTGCGGACAGAGATCGATCAAACGGCGGAAGTAAACTGTCTTTCAAATGCGGAAAAGCGTTGCCGTGAGTGTCCCACGTTTCGTTGTTCCCTAAGTTGACTTGAATTAACTGAACACCGCTATCGACCAATCGTCGAGCCATTAGCAACGACCAGCCGAAAGCGTTGCGACCGTAATTGTCCAGCGTCTTTTCATTCGCGACGGTAACATCTAAGGCTTGATGAATCTTGGCGTCGGTCAACATCGAAACAGCTCGTTCTCGCAGTTGGTCAAACTTCTGACTCTCGGCTGCCATATGAAGTGACTCACGCTGGCTGCGAAGTGATTCCAGAAGTCGCAAACGATCGGCTACGCTGGTCATGCCCAAACCGTGAGGCAATGAAAGCTGCGGCGCTTGGAACTTGCGTGGGTCGGGTTTGCCTCGCTGTTGATGGTCAAAGCTGTACTCTGGAAACGCGCCGTACGACATGTTATGGAACGATGCTGCTTCGATCGTCCAGGGATCGAACTGCGAGCCCATCTCGCCGCCGTCTTGTCCTGGGATGATGCGACCGGTGCTGTGGATCAAGCGTTCAGGAATGATCGCTGCGGGCGGCAAGTTGTTTCGCTGTGGACCAACGCGACTGACCATGGCTGGTATCGAAGGATAGTCAGTACGGCTGGGCGAAGTGACTTGGAAGCCGCGAGGCAAATCGCTTCGTCCGGTAAGCATGATGTGATGACCGGCTGAGTGATCGTTCGAACCGTGCGTTAGCGATCGACAGAGTGCCCAGCTTTGACTGCGCTGCGCGAGCATCGGCAGGTACTCGCAGATTTGTAGGCCGGGTGTCTGTGTGGAAATCGGCTTAAACTCGCCGCGCACATTTTCCGGGGCGTTAGGTTTGGGGTCAAAGCTCTCGTGTTGCGATAGTCCGCCGGATAGGAAGATAAAGATGCACGACTTAGCTCGACCAAAGCCGGTTGCAGCGTTCGCCGACGGAGCCGCGCTGGCTTGTCGCAATCCGGTGAGATGATTGCCTCCTAGTCCTAAAATACTAATAGCGCCGACTTGTAGAGCGGTCCGTCGGGCACACGCTGTGTGTGACCAAAGATGATTTGCCGTTCGAGCGTGGTTGTCGCGTCGTAGGCTCATCCTTCAGCTCCCGAGTCTTCAGCTCCCGAGTACAACGGCTTGATGACTGTGCCGTTGATCAAGAAATGGTTTCGCTGCAGCGGGTCGGTTACGGTTGTCTCATCGGAGACACCTAACGCATGAAACACTGTTGAGCATACATCGGCCGGTGACCAACTTCGCGTGAGTGGATACGCGGCTTGCGCATCGGTTTGTCCAATCACTTGCCCGCCGCGAATTCCAGCTCCGGCAAACAGCCCCGAATAGGCATGAGCCCAATGATCGCGGCCTGGAATCTTCTCGCCGGGAAGAGTCGATATTTTGGGCGTGCGTCCGAACTCGCCCATGACGATGACCAGGGTCTCGTTGAGCTTTCTAGACGCTTCCAGATCATCCATCAGAGATGCTAGCCCTTGGTCCAGTTGTGGCAGGAGCGTGTTTTTGAGTCGGCCCCAATTGTCAGTGTGAGTGTCCCAAGTTTGAACGATGCCCATCGTAGCTTGGATGATCGGTACGCCAGCTTCGATTAATCGTCGCGACATAAGCAGCGATTGGCCAAACTTATTACGACCGTAGCGATCGCGCGTGGCGTCTGTCTCACTGTGAATGTCGAAAGCCTTAACGACCTTGCCTGAGGTCAGAATGTTGTAAGCCATCTGCTGCTGTTGTCGAAAGTCGTTAACGGAGGTTGCGGCACTTTCGCCGACACCAACCGACGCAAGTAGTTCGCGACGCTGATGGAAGCGATCCATCGTCACGCCATCGCGCATGTTCAACGCGTGCATCTTGAAATCGGGCTGACTGGGATCGCCATGAATCTGCCAAGGATCATGTTTGGCTCCAAGAAAGCCTGCGTGTTGGCCGGGCCATGTCAGCGGACCTTCAATCAGATAATTCGGAAGCGAAACGCCTGTGGGAATTCCATCGCTGCGCGGTCGAACATGGTCGAGCGCTGCTGCTAAGTTTGGAAAGTCGCTACGAGATTCCACGCGATCCAAATCAGAGCCACCGCGCGGCAGCGGTGTTGGTCGACCTGTCAGCGCGATATGAGTCGCTAACAGGTGATTGTGTTCGCGGTGAGCCATTGTGCGAAGAATGGACCAGCGACCCAGTTGCTGAGCCAACTTGGGTAGGTGCTCACAAACAGCAACGCCGGGGATCGCTGTTGAAATAGTACCGAACTCGCCGCGAACTTCTGTGGGCGCATCAGGCTTAGGGTCAAGCGTGTCGAGCTGGCTAGGTCCACCGCTGAGCATCACCAGCAAGACCGACTTCGCTTTGCCGAACCCTGTATCGCTACTGTTTGCAGTGGCGAGCGAAGCGGGCAATCCCCAACAGCAAACTCCAGTTGTGCCAAGCTTCAGAAAGCCGCGCCGGTCGATCGACATGTTTGGGGTCATGTTCTTGGTCCGTGAGAGGTAGGTTGTATCCCCGGTGTGTCATTCTGCTTCGCCGCGATTGACTTTTCGATAGCGAGTTCTGAGAGGCTACGATTGTCGAGGTAGGACGGCTGAGCAGGATTATAGTCGAATTTGTGTAGCGGATGTTCAGAAACCTCGTAATGAAATGCCGCGAGATGCAGTGAAATGCCGTAACGGCGGTGCGATTATTACGGACTGCAACAACTGAGCACGATCAATGGCTTACAGCTATACCGGAAGCTCGGCTAGGCGTTGTCGCAAGCGGCGGAGGACGCGGGATTTGGACTGATAAACGCTAGCGACTGAGATGCCAAGCTGATTGGCGACGTCGACGGCTTTGACTTCATCGATGGTTGTCATCCAAAACGCCTTCCATGTGCTGCTTTCGAACTCGGACTCAACCTGCTGAAGCATTTCACGAATCAGTGGCGTCATTGCTGTTTCAGCGCAGATAGTCGAGTCAAGATTCTCGGGCACACATAGGTCCTCAGCAACACGGTGCAGTTGGACCAACGCTTCTGTGCCTCCTTGGCCGACTTGCCGGTTGTTTTGCATGCGGAAGTAGTCTCGCACTTTGTTGCGAGTAATCGTTGCTAACCAGCTTCGAAAACTACCCTGCGACTTCTCGCGCTCAAAGCTCGTGATGCCACGAGCCACTGCGGCGAAGACTTCTTGCACCAAATCGGGAGCGTCGGCATTGTGGACGCCAGAAGTGCGGCACCAGCGATAAACGATCGGGCCAAACGTTGTAACCATGCGGCTCCACCCAGTCGGGTCCATACGCTGGACGCTCAGCAAGAACTGCGAAGACAGCGTTGGATGCTCTGGCGATGGATGCTTGGGTTGATTTTGCATGATCGACTTAGGATCTGTGGGAGGATACTGCCAATTCTAATCCAATTCAATTGATTTTGGGGAATGGACTGGCCAGCTTCACAACCCGATGCGTTAGCGATGGACGTCTCGGAGTCCGCCCGAAGCCTCGCAAAAAGCAGTCCCTCGCTAACGCTCTAACGCTTCGGGTTGCGAAAGAGCCAAACTCGCATTATCAAAAGTCGTGAGTCGCAGTCCGTAGTTCGATCGTTTCTGACTGCGGCTAGCGCCTGCGGCTCATGTGCTGGAATTTGCTTATCCAAAAATTCTTCAAAAATGATGTCAGACTCGCTCGTTCATCCTAGTGTACGACGTCCACGCGACGCGAATCGTCCTCTATGATGTTAATTGGAGTCCCCCGATGAAGACCGCAATCGAATGTCCAACCAGCCAGCAGATCAAAGCCCTTACGTTGGGGCAACTATCCAACGAAGACAGCGACTCAATCTTTCAGCACATCTCGGAATGCGACCAATGTCGCAGCGAGCTAGAAACTGTCGAGGATGGCGGTGACTCGCTGGTTGAAAGCCTGCGAGATCCCGCAGATTTCGTGGACTTTAGCGGTGAACCCGATTGCCGAATGGCGGTCGCCAAAGCTCTGGGGGCTCTGGCAATCTCGGAAAGCACCAGTGGTTCTATCCCTGTGAAAAATCTACCGAAGATAATCGGCGAGTATGAGATTGTCCGGCCGATTGGCAGTGGTGGCATGGGCAATGTATTTTTAGCTCGTCATACGAAACTTGGCCGCCAAGTGGCACTCAAAGTCCTTGCCAATCATCGCTTAGCCGACGCACATAGAGTCGAGCGATTCGAAGCTGAAATGCGGGCCATCGGACGTTTGAGCCATCCGAACATTGTGACAGCCCATGACGCACGCGAAGTGGATGGGACTGCGGTGTTGATTACCGAGTTCGTTGCTGGGCTTGATCTTGGACAACTGTTGCAACGCACGGGAGCGTTGAAGATCGCCGAAGCATGTGAGATAGCTCGGCGAACTGCAGTGGCCTTAGCCTATACGAGCTCACAAGGCTTTGTACATCGCGACATCAAGCCTTCGAACATCATTCTCAGTGACGAAGGCGAAATCAAGCTCTTAGACCTTGGATTAGCTCGACTGCAATCTGGCGAAAGCGAAACGGCTGAACTCACCTACACCGGCCAAGCCATGGGAACTGCCGATTATGTCGCTCCCGAGCAAGTGACTGATTCCAAGTCGGTGGATATTCGCGCCGACATTTACTCTTTGGGTTGTACGCTGTTCAAGCTACTGACCGGTCGAGCGCCGTTTGCCGACGAACAACACCTGACGACTTTTGCGAAGATGACGGCACATGTTTCCGAGGTGCCGCCGAGTCTATCTGTCTGTCTACTGACAGCTCCCAGCAGTTTGGTGCAGCTTGTAGATTCCATGCTCGCCAAGAAGCCTTCAAATCGCCCTTCGACTCCAGAGGAAATCACAGCTGCATTGTCGCCGCACTGCAAAGGCTATGACCTTAAGCGACTGATCAACGATGCGCAGTTGTTGGAGCCTCGCAAAGATTCTTTGTCCAAGACAAGCACGATTGCTAAGCCGAAGACTATGCCTTGGATGAAACGCACTGTTCCAAGCTATGTAGCGATCGCGACGGGCTTTCTGGGAGTGCTGCTGGGTGTCTGTCTCTCGATCATCATTGTCATTACCAATCCCGACGGGACAAAGACGATTCTTCAGCTAGCGGAAGGTAGCAAGATCGAAGTGCGTGAGGATGGTGACAAACCTCTCAGTAACAGTGCGAGCAGCGAATCAGGTCAAGACGCAATCGACAATCAACTTTGGACGGATCTGATCACTCCACTCAGCTTTGGCATTCTGGTCAATCGCGAATCCACGGGCCACTCTCCAAGTGCTACGGAGGCTCAAATCCTAGAAGCAACTCGCCTATTGCGAGCCAGCGATGGTAGCAAGCCAGTTCCAACACCTGTGGGCACATGGCACATCGTTGCTAATAACGACATCGGAGCACCCATTAAAGAAATGAATGCGGGTAAGTCTTTCGTACTAGTAAGCGACGAACAATCGTTACCTTGGACTAAGATCCAAGGTCGCATACTCGAAATCGAAATGGATGGTGGAGCTCTCAATTTGACCTTTGACAAAGAGTTAGGCAGCGCGGTTACCAAGCTATCCAAACAGAACATACGCAATCAACTGGCCATTATCGTAGGCAGCATTGTTAACTCAGCTCCAATCATCAATACCGCCATCGGCGAGAAGGTTTCCATTACCGGGGTGTTCAATCCACAAGTAGTGAGCAGGTGGTTGCGAGTGGGTATGAAAAATCCGCAAGTTGAAGCAGTGAAGCTCGGTCAATTGCGGTTGGATCTGAAAGAAATAGGACTCGCATTTCAAAACTATGGATCAGCGTTTGGAAAATTCCCAGGCACATCGAATACTGACGATCACAGTGGTTGGGCAGAAGCTGGTGAGAAGGTCTATCCATTCAGTTGGCGCGTGGCAATCCTGCCGTACCTCGGTTATCCAGAGCTCTACAACCAGTATCGTTTCAATCAACCCTGGGATAGCGAACACAACTTAAAGCTGCTGGATAAGATGCCTTCGTACTATCGTAGTCCGTTCGCAGATGCAGGCTCAGGCACGAAGTCAGGCGGTGATGCTGGATCACTAGGCATGTCGAACATTGTCGGTTTCGCGAGCGAGAATAGTGCTCTGGGAACTGGAGGTGGTCTCGAGTCGAAGGCATTCACCGATGGATTATCCAATACCTTACTTGTGGTTGAGACAACCCAAGCTCTACCTTGGACGAAACCAGTCGATATTGAAGGCGAACTAGATCCAGCTCTTTTCTTCACCAACCATCCCTTCACCTATTTGACAGCCGATGGAGAGGTTCATTCTTTGGGCGATCGCCCATCCGACGAAACGCTCCGTAAAATGATCAGCCGTAACGGTGGCGAAATCGAAGAAGGATCGAAGGAAAAGAAGTAGCTCTACTTTGAGCAACATCATTCCAGGTTGAACGTTCAGATCAGCGAAGCCTTCATAGCCACGATTTTGAATCAGACGTCGATGGTTATGAATTGGCTTCGCTGTGTTGTTGCGATAGATAGTTTTGTCCTGCGTCGGTGATGGTCCACTTGTCGGGCTTGGTTTGTTCCACCGTCAGCTCGACAAAGTTGATTGAGCGAAGCTTCTCTAAGCAGTCCCCTGCAACTTCGTTGCTAACTTGCGTACCAAAAGCGATCGAAGTAACCGACTCGGGGCCGCGATTACACAGCCACTGAAGCACCTGTCGGACTCGATGGTCCGATATCAAAGACTCGCGACGCCACAACCTTTCGGAGGGCAATGACGAAGTAAGTTCGTTCTCAGAGGTGCTGGAGGAGAATTCCAGTTCGCCCAGACGGAAGCAAATCGTGTCGATGCGAACCTTGGATTCCTGCGGCAATATACACTTGCTCAGGATCTCCTTCAGTTCATCGGTCAGCGGTGTTCTGTTAGAACTCATATCAACGTTTCCCTGGGGTGAGGTAGTCGTGACTACTTCGAACAAAAGAGGTACGGGAAGCGGCGTGGGATGAGTATATACCGAAGAAACGGGACTCAACAAGTCACAAGGGCATGTTAGCGGCAATAACCATACAAACGCCCCTGAACTGTGGGGGCGGACTTGCCCAACTAATTCAATCGAAGCGAAATTGGCAGGCTGAGGTTCGATATCCTTGAAAGCTCGCAAACAAAAACAGCCAGCCTGGTAAGGCTGGCTGTTTGAGTGATTTTGCGAGGAAACTCTACTGCATTGGGTTGGCAGGAGGATCTGGAAGAATTGTCTTTAGCTCAATGATGTCTCGGTAGGCGTCAGCATCCATCAATGTAAAGCCTAAGAACAAGGCGACGAAGATGAATGAAGACAAAAAGATGATTGCGTTCAAAGGCTTGTCGTGAATCATGTGCATGAAGAACAATATCACCAAAGTCGCTTTGATCGTAGCAATGACCAGCGAAGCAATTAGCTCCACGTTCCCCAAATCCATCGACGCCTGAGCTACGGTAGCGATGGTGAGCACGATCAGCGCCAAAAAGACAGCGATTAACTGCCAGACCGGCGTTGGGTGGGAGAAACCGTGATGCCCCTTAGCATTGTGTGATGGGGCACCGTGTGAAGTTTCATTGTGTGATGTTGCAGAGTGTGCCATAGTTCTATCTTCAATAATGCGTCAGACGCAAACTCGTGTTTTTACTTAGAGGAGTTTCTCTTAGCGGATGTTTCTCTAACGAATCAGGTAGAGCAGTGGGAACAAGTAGATCCAAATCAAATCCACCAAGTGCCAGTACAACCCGACATAGTCCACGGGACCAAAGTACTGTTCGTGGAAAACATCCTTCGAGGCTCGAACCAAAAGCCACGTAAGAACTACCATTCCACCAAGAATGTGGACGGCGTGAACACCCGTCATGCAGTAGTAGATACTAAAGAACAGACCCGCTCCGCCCTTCTGATCGATTTGTTCGATGCTTGGCGCACCGATCTTGGTTTGACTGTCGGTCGAAACCAACATGGTTTTGTCGGCTGACGCAGCAGTTGCGTGATCAGCCGAAGCCGCGTCATGCTTGTGGTCCGCGTCGGTGGCGGCGTGTTTGTCACCATGATCGGTCGAGTGAGCGGCAGCGGCTTCCTCCGCTGCTTGGAATACGCGACCAATGCCAATCCCGCCGAAGAACGCCAAGGCCGTTAACAACATAGACCCAGCAACTTCAATCTTCCTACGTTCCTTGCTCTTCAATGTACTGAACAGCCACGCAGCAAAACCGATGGTTATTAGACCAGGAAGGATGCAGAGCTTGGTCAGCCATGTCATATGGGCTTGACCTACGAGTTCTTTGAAAGGTGCCCAGTCGTGATGTTCAATCGTCTGAGCATATTGAGACAAGTAGAAGTGAGCGGGTAGCAGACCCATGTCCCACTTGTGCGTGTACTCGACAGCCTTGACGCCCAAGAAGATCGACGCGCAAATCAAGGTCAAAGCTAAGCACAGTACCAACCCGCCACGTTGTCTGAGTTGTGCACAACGCACTCCCCACGCCATCGTTAGGCTGCTGAACAGTAGAACGCCGGTGTTGAATGCGCCCAGCTTCGTGTTCAAAAACGTACTTGCGAACGTGAAGACTTCCGGGTTACGACTGCGGTACAAGGCGTAGGCGCAGAACATACCGCTGAAGAACAACACTTCGGTCACCAGGAATATCCAAATTCCAAGCTTGCCCGCATCAAACTGTTGTTCAGGGTCATCAAAATGGTGAGCCAGGAACGATGGGTGATCGTGTCCGTGATCGGCTGCGTGATCGTGAGACATGGCTGGTTTTTCTATACTTGAACTTGGTCAGGTTGTTGCGGAACGGTCGAAGGCTTGGGACGAACATACTCCCAACCCTTTTCGCCACGGTAGGTCAGCGGCTTGTAGTTATATGGATCGTTGACTTCAGGTGCCGTGTGGAAGTTGTAGTATGGCGGTGGAGATGAACATTGCCACTCCAGTGTTGCACCGCCCCAAGGATTGTCAGGAGCCTGCTTGCCTCGGAGCAACGAGTGGATCAAGACACCCAGAGCGATAAAAAGCCCCAGTCCCAGAGTGAACGCACCATAAGTGGACCATTCATGGAAAACAGTGAACTGAGGATCGTAAGTCGCGTATCGTCGAGGCATCCCGCGGCTGCCCATAACGAACTGTGGCAAGAAGGTCATGTTGAAGCCGATAAAGACTACCAAACAGGAAATGTTGCCCCAGAAGTCGTTGAACATCTTACCAGTCATCTTCGGCCACCAGTGGAACACACCACCTAGGAACGCAACCATCGTTCCACCCATCATCACATAATGGAAGTGAGCAACCACGAAGTAGGTATCGTGCAAAGGTCGATCGGTTGAAAGTGTTCCCAGCCAAAGCCCTGTCAAACCACCGATGGTGAACAAGAAGATAAAGTTCAGCGCGTAGCACATAGGCGTGTTCAACTGAACCGTACCCTTGTACATCGTTGCCAGCCAGTTAAACACTTTGATCGCTGAAGGAATAGACACAGAGAACGTCAAGGCGGAGAACACAATCACAGTCACATTGGCCATGCCGGAAGTGAACATGTGGTGGCCCCAAACCAGGAAGCCGAACAGAGCGATCGCTACCGAGCTGTAGGCGATGAAGCGATAGCCGAAAATTCCCTTGTGGCTGTGAACGCTCATCAGTTCAGAGATGATACCCATCCCTGGCAGAATCATGATGTAAACAGCGGGGTGCGAGTAGAACCAGAAGAAGTGCTGGAACGTGACCGGGTCACCATTGAACTTCGGATCAAAAATTCCGATACCGATAACTCGCTCGGCCGCCAACAACAAGACTGTAATACCCAGAACTGGCGTCGCCAAAACTTGGATGATCGAAGTCGAGTAAGTCGCCCATAGGAACAAAGGCATGCGGAACCAAGTCATCCCGGGTGGACGCATGGTATTGATCGTAACGATGAAATTCAGTCCGGTAAAAATCGAACTAAAGCCCAGGATAAACACACCCAGCGTAGCGGCGACAACCGGACCAGAAGTCTGCGTACTATACGGCGTGTAAAACGTCCACCCCGTGTCCAACCCAGTGGAAAGTAGCGCTACCAAGAAGAAGATTGCTCCGATGACCCATAGGTAAAAGCTACCTAAGTTCAGTCGCGGGAAAGCGACGTCTTTGGCACCCAGCATAACTGGCACTAGGAAGTTGCCCAAAGCTGCTGGAACACTAGGGATGATGAACAGGAACACCATCACCGCGCCGTGTAGCGTGAAGACCTGGTTGTACTGTTTGTTTGTAAGGAACCAATTTTCTGGGTCCGCCAGTTCGGCTCGCAAAATCAATGCAAGAATTCCACCTAGCAAAAACGCTCCCATGACGCCCACAAGGTACATCATGCCGATTCGCTTATGGTCCAACGTCAGAGCCCAACTGAGGAAACCCTTGGTGTTGAACAGGTAATTGTCGCTTGCGTTTTGCGCTTGTACTGTCGCACTGCCGCTCATCGCTTCACCTTTTGATGTTTTGTAAAATCTACGTGTATCATTGAGGGCCGACGAAATCTACTCCGTCAGCCAAGTCATTCAAAGTTCTTAGTTAGTCTTGGCTGCGCCGTCACCAGTTGGTGCTGGTGTTTCTGGTGGTGGCAACGCACTCTCTTCTTCAGGCGTAATCTTGCCATCTTCCAGTGCCTTTAGAAAGGCTGTGATAGCAGCCATTTCCTTGGGCTTAAATCGACCCTTGTAGCTAGGCATTTGGGCCGCTTTAGCAAACTCGGCTCGCATCTTCGCTTGCGGGTTCTCGATCGATTCTTGCACATACTGTTCGTCGAACTTGACAGTTGCACCCGAAATCGAATCCTTCACATCCTTGCCCCACGAACCTGCAAAGCTTGGACCGATCAGGACCTTGCCATCTTCAATCGAATGGCAACCCTTGCAACCACGTCGCAGGTACAACTGTTGACCGTGAGCTACAGGAGCATCCGGAGCCTTGTTCAGCTTAACAAGCTCATCTTCGTAGCTCTTCTGATTGTGGACGACTACCTTCGCTCGCATGATACTGTGGTCATCCCCGCAGTACTCCGCGCAATACAGTGGAAACTCGCCTTCCAGAATGGGTTGGAACCAAAGAGTTGTAACCCGACCTGGCACAACGTCCGCTTTGGTTCGGAATGCCGGAACGAAGAAGCAGTGAAGCACATCATCCGATCGCATCAAAAGACGAACAGGCTTGTTGACCGGTAGGTGTAGTTCGTTGCTCTCAGCACCGTTCGGATACTGGAACGACCAACTCCACTTTCTGGCAGTGACGTTGATATCAATGGTTTCGGAAGGAGGAGTTACCATGTCCATGTAGCCCTGCACGCCACGTGCAAAGATCCAACAGACAATCAATGTTGGTATGACGGTCCAGGTGATCTCCAAAGCGTTGTTGTGCAAAGCTGTTGAATCACCTTGATATCCCGGTCGTCTCCGATACTTGATGGCGAAGACCACCATAGCACCAACGACAACAACAAAGAAAAAGGTCGAGATCCAAAGGATCGCCATGAACAGAAAGTCAGTCTCTTCTGCGAATGTCGACCCAGCTTCGGCAAACCAGAAGCTGCCTTTGTGCTCGGCTAGTAGTAGCGGAAACATGGAAGTGTTCATCTGCAATTACTCGAAAGCATTAGACCGGCCAAAACTGCCGGATGGTTATATTCTAGGAGTTTGAATTTGAATTGTCGTCAGCAATTGGCTCGGTAGGCAACTTTGCCGCATCTACGGGTTTACTCTTGCCGAACCAAAAGGGAGCCAAAAATCCGGACATGACTACGGCAAAGGAAGCAAAGCCTATCGCCATGATTTTCTTTGCGTCTGCCGAATAACGGTTCTTCTCTGCATCGTACGAATAGCAAAACTGGATAAAGGTCTCGGCCAAGCTTTTGCTCAACTTGCCTTCACCGGCCTCGGAGACCGCCAACTTGAATTGGTCGGGTTCAACACCCAAGTCCGCCAAATAGCGGCATACTCGCCCTTCGGAGCTAATGAAGTAAAGCACTGCTGGATGGTTAAATCGATTGTTCTCTTTATCGTAGGTATAGTAGTAACCCAACGACTTTGCCAAAGCGGTGATCTCAGGTTGTTTGCCAACAAGGAAATGCCAACTTGCTTCAGCATCTGTGTCGCGAAGCAAGGTTGTGTACTTAGTCTTGGTTCTAGACGCTTTGTCAGTATCCTCGCGTGGGTCAATGCTAACCGTTACGATCTCGTAGTTTTCACCTAAGCCCTGGCCATCCATCTTACGAAGCGTCTCAACTAGGTTTTCAAGCTGTGCAATACAGAGGCCTGGGCAGTCGCTGTAGTTCAGTGTCATAACTACAGTCTTACCTGGCTTAAGATATTTCTCCAGCTTCACTACCTTGCCCGCGTCATCTTTGAACAACAACTCTTTAGGGATGAACTCGCCGACCTTATCCTCAACTCTTACCTTCGACCCCAAACCCGTAATCTCTTCGCTCTGTGCAACTGCAGGCGCAGAGCACAACAAGCAGTGCATCAATAGCACGCTTAATAGAACGAATGAATTTTTACGTGAAGTGGTCATGGGAGATTAAGTCTTAGGCTGAGTGCTAAGTTCCTTGCCAATAAGTTGTTGAGCTTTCTCAATCGGAAGCACGGTCCTATCGACAGGCTTGTCACCTTCATTCGCCGGTGGGTCCTGAACAGCACCAGCCTTCGTAAGTACGGCCTTCTGATCAGCGATTTCCTGATCGGAGACGGCGTACTTTGCTGTACTGGTCTGCTTCTCTTCCGCTATGTTTTGTAGCGTGTATGCAAACGCTCGACCGGCAAGGATCAATACAACCAAAACAATGGAACTGATCACTGTCGTCAAAGCGATGGACTTTGTGTCTAGATCGTCGTAGCGAGCCATGATTATCTCTTTTCTAGTCCGTACTAGGGAAGGTTTTGATACGCCAGCGAATCGGGCAGCCAAGGATCTTTAATTGCCACAACGGGGGTCTCTCCAACTCGCCACAAGAACAGCGAAATGAATACCAGTACCATACCGATCCAGCACAGAGCGTGGCCCAAAATCAACATCAAGGAAACGCCACCAACATTTGGCATGATCAAAAAGGTCATATCCAACCAGTGAACAACCAGAATGAAACACGCCCAAAAAGCCATCAGTCCGGGACGTCGACGCACGTGTCGCGAAACTGTCCCCAAGAAAGGAACCGCAAAATGCGTTGCAATTAACAACAATCCCCATGTACCCCAGCCATGATCCATACGATCGCGGTACCAAATCGTCTCTTCAGGAATATTGCCGTACCAGTACAGCAAAAATTGCGAAAAAGCAATGTAAGACCAGAAGACGATGAAGCCGAATTGGAACTTCGACATGTCGTGGAAGTGCTCGACAGTCACAATCTTTTGCAAACGACCTTTGGACTGCAGCATGTAGCAGGTCAAAATCATCACTGCGAAAAAGCTCAGCATGCTGGCGGCGAAAATGTACACGCCGTAGATCGTGCTAAACCAAGCTGGGTCGGTCGACATCATCCAATCGAAGGCTGCAAAGTTCAAGGCAACAGCGAAAAGCATGATCATCGGACCGGCCCAACGCTGAAGCTTCAAAGTGATTTCTCGATCACCAGTCTCGTCCTGCTTGCGGCTCATACCAAAGTACAATCTCGCAGCAACGATGAACACGCCGAAGTAGAGCGCGGTTCTAAGCGTGAAGAACTTGGCGTTCAAGTAAGTTAGCTTGTTGAGTACCGCTTCCAGCTCGATACCTTCAGGCTTATTCCAGCTATACAGTGCGTCGCTACCACCAAACAAGGTGATGATGATTGGCAGAAATAGCAAAGCCCAGAAGGGAATCGTCGATGCATAAAGCTCAGCAACTCGCCGAACTGCTGAGCTCCAGCTAGCTCGCACCAAGTGCTGCACCATCACGAAGAACAACGCTCCGAGACAGAATGTCAGGCAGTACATAAAGTTAGCGAGGTAAGAATGGAAGAACGGCTTCAATCCATTGCCTATCCCGGCAAACACAAAGATGCTGACGACAATCAGTACAGCTCCTACAGCCGCAAGAGGCATTCGTTTCGAACGCCATTCAGCTGGGAGAGTAATGTTGTCGCTGGTGAATTTTTCTGATGCCATCGCGAAAACCTAGAAGCGGAATTCCAAATTTCTGGTGTAGTGTGAACTAGTTACTCAAGTCTGTAGCTTGAGCGTTCTGGCTGCGTTGAAGGGACTTAACATACAAGGCAACAGCCCAACGCTCCTTGACATTTAGCGTCGAACCATAGCCAGCCATCTTTCCCTTGCCATTGGTGATCGTGTAATAGACCTGGCCAATGGGTTGCTTTTGCAATCTCTCGTCGTGAACGCTAGTCGGTTGTAGCCAGTAACTGGACTGCAGAGCTTCAGCTCGCTTGGATACCAGTCCATTGCCGTATCCTGCAAAGCCGTGGCATGCCGAGCAAACCTGTTCGAACTTTTTGCGACCCAACGCGAACATCTCATCGTTTGCTTGGAACTGCTCAGGCAATTTTTCTAAGTACTTGCGATCAGGAACAGCCGGTGTTGCGGCCGCGACAGGTGGTTGTTGTGCGGCAGCAGCAGGGGCCTGAGCCGCAGGAACTTGAGCGGCCGGGGCTGGAGTAATTGGCGTAGCCGGTACAGACTTCGGCGGTTCTGGCTTTGCTGGTTCTTGAGCGACTTCAGTCTTCGCCGGCTCAGTCTTAGCAGGTTCCGGTTTAGGCTCTTCTTGCTTGGCTGGCTCTGTTGTTGCAGGTTCTTGCTTTGCAGGTTCTGCAGTTGGCTCCTGAGCAGGTTTCTCTGCCGGCTTTTCGGGTTCTTGTGCCGGTGGCGTTGGCTCTTGAGTTGTCGGCGCAGGTTCCTGAGGCTTGGGCTCTTGAGCCGCACCCTCTTGAGCACTAACCAACTTGACTACCGAGCTTGAATCAGGAGTGATCATCGCGGTGTTCGCATCAGGCGTGTAGCCCAGATACATCGGATCATCGATCGCATAACCGCCTCGAGGCACAGTACCTGGCACTGGCGGCCGTTGTGTTCGTCCATCCGCGAAAATCGTCGTTTGCTTCTGAGCCTTGCGATAGGGCATGAAGTCCATATCGAAGAAGACGTGCCAGCGTGACTTGTCGCTTCGCACCGAACGCATGTTCCATACTAGAACCGCTGGAATCAACGAAGCAAGAATCAGTGTGAGAATGCCAAAGTACAATGCCTTGGGCACATCGGTGGAGGTATCGTCTTCACGTACTTCGTCGACTGCTAGCGGGCTTGTGCCTTCCAGCAAAGCCTTAACCTTGTCACTGTTAAAGTACTTGTCACGCGAGTCGACCCAAATGAAAAATCGGTCGTCAGTAGCGCGGTCAAACTTTGGATTGGAAAAGACTGGATTGGAAAACTTCGGCAGTCCGTTCAAGCCCAACATGGCAAACACTGTTGTGAACGCCGCAAAGAGCACCGTCAATTCAAATGCGACCGGAATGAAAGCTGGCAAGCTAATGAAAGGTTTGCCCGAGATGATATACGGATAGGAGTATCCGTTCATCCAGCATTCCATCACCAAAGCAGTCGTCGTTCCGCAGGCACCAGCGATCAAAGTGAACCAGGGCAAAACGGTTGGCTTGATGCCCAGCGCTTCGTCGATTCCGTGCACTGGAAACGGTGCAAATGCGTCGGTCCGGGTGTATCCCGAATCTCTCACCTTGCGCGCCGCATCAAGGAACTTGTTTTCGTCGTCATACTCAGCCATCCAGCCGAAGGCTTGTGGTGGTTTGACTTTCTTCTCAGGCTTATGATCGCTCATATTTTGGCAACCCAGCGGAAACTAAACGTGAATTGAATTTAAGGTTAGCGAGGCTTTGCAACCATTCGCTAAGTCATTTTTGCGTATTGGGGATCAGTGCGAGTGTCCGTGCTCGTGGCGGTGTTCGTCATGAGCATGTTGACTCATCACACCCTTCACTTCGCTGATTGCAACGATCGGCAAGTATTTGCAGAACAAGCAGAACAACGTCGTAAACAGTCCAAAGCTTCCCACCAACATGCCAATGTCGACCCAGGTAGGCTGGAAGTAGCCCCAACTGGATGGTAGGAAGTCTCGACTAAGCGAAGTGACCGTGATCACAAACCGTTCGAACCACATGCCGATGTTAACGAAGATCGTAACGATCCACATGAGGATGACGTTCTGCCGGAAAATCCGGAACCAAAAGACTTGCGGCGAAATCACGTTGCAGGTGAACATGATCCAGTATGCCCACCAGTAAGGTCCAAACGCTCGGTTAACGAACGTGAAGTACTCGTTGGGGTTTTGGCTATACCAAGCCATATAGAACTCGGTGATGTACGCCAGACCCACCATCGAACCTGTAGCAAGAATGATCTTGCACATGTTTTCCAAGTGGCGAGGCGTGATCAAGTCCTTCAAGTTGTAAATCGCGCGGACCGGAATCAACAGTGTCAACACCATTCCGAATCCACTAAAGATCGCCCCAGCAACGAAGTACGGTGGGAAGATTGTGGTGTGCCAACCAGGAAGCTGCGAAACAGCGAAGTCAAAGCTAACGACCGTGTGTACCGAAAGTACCAGCGGCGTAGCCAAAGCTGCTAGAATCGCATAAGCCTTTTCGTAGCGCATCCAGTGTCGCGAAGATCCGCTCCAACCCAAGCACAGAATGCCGTAGATCATCCGTCGCCACTTGGTCTTGGAACGATCACGGAAGGTCGCCAAGTCAGGGATCATTCCCATGTACCAGAAGACCAGCGATACCGACGCATACGTTCCTACCGCAAACACGTCCCAAAGCAAAGGACTGCGGAACTGAGGCCACATCCAAAGGTTCAAGCTTGGATAAGGAGTCAACCAAAACGCCAACCAAGCTCGACCGACGTGAATACCAGGGAACGTACCAGCGCAAACAACCGCGAAGATCGTCATCGCTTCCGCAGCGCGGTTGATACTAGTTCGCCAGTTCTGGCGAAACAGAAATAGAATCGCAGAGATCAGCGTACCAGCGTGACCGATACCGACCCAGAATACGAAGTTAACAATTGGCCATGCCCAGAAAACTGGAGACATGTTACCCCAAACACCAACCCCGGTTAGGAACAGGTGGCCGATCAAGCTGACAAACATGATCAACAAAGGCACCGCGATGCCCATGGCGATCCACCAAACCGTTGGCTGAGCTTCTTCGCTGATGCGAGAAACCATTCGCGTAACGGCCGAGTAGTTGTGACCGCCAGTCACCAACGGGGTACGACGCCCGGGGGTATCGTAGGTGTTATCAATTCCGGAAGTTAAAACGCTTGACATGGCAATGCCATTGATTCCTAGGATGTTGATTAGTTGATTCTAAACTGGTTGTCACAAACGCTTGAACGCGTTACCGATTACATCACCGTTAACGCGGGTCAGCTAATGGACTTTATCAATGAGCTTCGTCTGCATGAGCATGCCCATGATGCTCGTGAGTCTTTAGCTGGTCGGCTGTCTTCAATCGAGCATGCACGTTGCGAACGCGAGCCATGTATTTAGTACGAGGCTTGATGTTCAATTCGTTAAGCATGTCGTAAGTTCGCGAATCAGCATGGTTCTTGGAAACAATGCTGTTTGGGTCGTTAACGTCACCAAAGACGATCGCTTGAGTTGGGCAAGCGGCTTGGCAAGCTGTCTGTAGTTCACCGTCTTCGATGCGTCGACCTTCGCTGCGAGTCTGAATCTTGGCATTTTGAACGCGCTG
This sequence comes from Planctomycetota bacterium, assembly GCA_963204965.1. Lineage (GTDB taxonomy): Bacteria > Planctomycetota > Planctomycetia > Pirellulales > Pirellulaceae > Aureliella. The sequence goes on from CAUJKA010000219.1 coordinate 32,441, forward strand.
CAAGCAGTAGGTGCACTTCTCCATTACACCTCGACCACGAACGCTGACTTCTGGGTTCAAAACCAACGCTTGAAGCTTGCGTTGAGCCTCTTCAAGCTTGCCCTTCTGCTCCCAACCGTAGAAATATCCATACTCGGTTTGATAGTTCAGGTAGTTAAAGCGACGCACTTTGTAAGGACAGTTGTTGGCACAATATCGCGTTCCCACGCAACGATTGTAAGCCATCGTGTTGATGCCCTCTTCGGTGTGAACCGTTGCGGCCACAGGGCAGACCTGTTCGCAAGGAGCCGTTTCGCAGTGAGCACAAGCAACAGGCTGTTGAACAACCTGTGGAGCCGCTTCGCTACCGCGGAAGTAACGGTCGATGCGGATCCAGTGCATTTCCCGACCGCGAATGACCTGCTCTTTGCCCACTACCGGAATGTTGTTTTCGGCTTGGCAAGCAATCACGCAAGTGTTGCAGCCCGTGCACTTGTTCAAGTCGATCGACATACCCCACTGGTACATCACCGACTTGTCTTCTTCGAAGTCTTCCATTGGCTCGCGCCACAAGGAAAACTCTTCCGAGTGCAAGCCTTCGTGCTTGACGAATTCTTTGTCGCCAATCTGTTCGAGTGTGCCTTCGCGAATCAATCGGCCTACACGCTCTTCAACTCCGCCCTTACCGATTTCATCGATAGCAAAGTGATCTTGAGTAGTTGCCAGCTTGTACGCTTTGCCTGATGGTCGCGTTTCAACGCCAGTAATCAGGTGCATGCGATCCAAGGTGCGAATCTTGGAAACGTCATGACCTACAATCGCCTCGTTGTCGCTATCGGCAGCTTCGTCGCGACAGCTTCGTCCATAACCAAGCATGGTTACGATTGTGCCATCAGCCTGACCAGGCATCAGGAACACTGGCAAATCGATCTTCTCACCGTTGGCCGTGATTTGAACCACGCTTGTTTCATGGCGGATGCCTTGGCTAAGACCAAGCTTCTTCGCCGTGGCAGGGCTCATCAGTGCGGCGTTGTCCCAGCAAAGCTTCGTAATCGCTTGCGGCAACTCTTGCAACCAAACGTTCTTGGCGAATCGTCCGTCGTAAATTGTGTCGCTTTCGACAAGCAGCAATTCAATCTTGCCGATCTCGACGCTTTCGAGATCCAACATTCCAGTTGGAACCGGACCTTCAAAGTTCGTGCCTTCTAGTGCGTTGACAACTCGCTTCGCAAAACCGTCATGCAGCAACGAGTGCCATGCGGTTGCATTCAGCGGGCTGCCCGTAACTGCACCGGCTGTTGTGCGAACAAGTGCACTGGCTTCTGCTGTTTGGCCATTAAGCAGTGCCAGAATTTCGACAGTACTCTTTCCGCCCAACACTGGCAGAATTTGTGGTTGGCAGACGCCATAGGTTCCGTCTTGGCTAACAACGTCTCCCCAACTTTCAAGTTGGTGGCAAACTGGAACAGACCAACTTGAGGCCTTTGCTGTTTCGTCTTCGAACTCAGCCAAGTAAACCACGTTTTCAAGCTTCGCAAGTTTCGCAAGTTTCTCGCCGAGCTTCACATTGGCTGGAGCTGTATAAACTGGGTTGTCGCCCAAAATCCAAACTGTATCGATACCGGCACTCAGCTTGCCAGCCAACTCGGCCAACCCAACTGGCTTGACGCCTTCGATCACAGTTCGGTCCGGCGTGAAGTGAACCGTCTTGCCGATATTGTCCAGCTTCTTATTCAGACGTAGAGCCAACAGTTGCACATCCAATGGCTGATGGTAGCCGACGCTAACAACACTCGTGCCCTTGTTCGCTACTAGATCCTCAGCCAGAGATTCAACAAAGCGATTCAAACGCTGTTCAGTCGTAACGCTTTCGTCATCGATTGGCTTTTCCTCGGCAGGAGCGGCAATCTTCTCGCCGGCCAACAACTTGTCGACTGTCTTGTCGAGCAGAACCAAGAAAGCTCCGATTTGCGAACTGCGAACCGCAAGTCGCGAGTCAGCACTTGAGCCAGTCACGCTGAAGCGAGCTTCAACGCTGTAAAGTCGATTCATCGAGCCAGCAACTGGAGTTCGTCCGGCCGCGTATTGGCGCGAGTATGTCAACATGTTGGGATCATTGCCCAGCAAGTCGCTATCCAAGCAGCAGATGACCTTCGCGCCGCTGAGATCAAATACCAACTCGGCAGGCTTTCCAGCAGCTTGCGATGCAGCGGCACGTCGCGCCGAATCATCGATCGACTTGTACTGTGCAACCGTGGTCTGAGGTAGTGCTTTGACAATCTCTCCGACCAATCGATTCACGCTTGGTGATAGCGATGGTGACATCAGAATTGCCAACGACGCGCCTTGATTGGTCTTAAGCTTTTCTTGTTGAGCTTTGCAATACGTGGCAAAGTCATCCCAACTGGAAGTCGTTAGTTCGCCGCCTTCTCGCTTGGCGACTCGACTGGCGCGATCCGGATCATACATTCCCAAGATGCAGCCTTGAGCGTAGACATCGGTACCGGCGCTCTTGAAGCGAGCCTTACCCTTGAGATCGTTAGGTTCAGTACCAATCATCAATGGGTGATCAGGGTTGCCTTCGATCTTCAGAGGACGACCGTCCAAGTTGGTGACCAGCAGGTTGATCGCGCGGCCAGCCAACTCAAAATTGGTCGCGTACTTCTTCGGAATGCCGTAGATCGTGTTTTCAGGTCGCGTGACCGATGGCGCAATCAGCTCGGTGCCGTAATGGCAACCCGCTGCACCGCTCAACGCGATCGAAGCGCTCATCAGTTGCAGCCAACGCCGCCGCGATACGCCCGAGGGAAACTCGGAAGCGGCCATTGGAAATTCACGATCAATAAACTGACGGAACTCTGGAGTCTGATCCAGATCATTCAAACTCCGCCAGTATCCACGTGAACGTTCGGATCGATCCATTACTGGCGACGAAGCTTGTTCCGGTTCGGGATGTGGAGCTGTGGTGATTGGAAGCTTGGACATCGTATCGATTGCTCGTGTTTGAATTATCGTCAGCTTGACGTTTTGTTTCGTTGAAAAAAGAGCCTACACGCAAATGGCGGATGTAGACTTAGCGATGGCAAACGGCACAGTTGTTGCGTGGGTGAAGCGCATTACCCTCTGCCTCGAACTTGGCAATGATCTCTTGGCCAACCTCAAGGCGGGTCTTGCCTTCCTCAGGCTCCCAGCTCAAGTTGGTGACCTGATCCAGCGGTCGTAGTCGCTCTGTCGGGTTGTTATGGCACTCAAGGCACCATGCCATCGACAGTTCTTTGGCTTGGAAAACCTTTTCCATGGTATCGATGCGCCCGTGGCACTCAACGCAACTCACCCCGCGATTAACGTGAGCTGCGTGATTGAAAAAGACGAAGTCAGGCAGTCGGTGGATGCGAATCCAAGGCACCGACTCTTCACCCGATTTCCAGCTTCGATGCACAGCGGCTAGCTTTGGGCTGTCGTGACGCACCGCCGAGTACTGCGGACCCTTGCCATCGACATCGGGACTGTGGCAGTTGATGCATGTCGCAGTCGGTGGAATCGAAGCGAAGGCTGCCTTATCGACTCCAATATGGCAATAACGACAGTCCATCTTCAGCTCGCCAGCGTGAATCTTGTGACTGAACGGTACTGGTTGAGTCGGCTGGTAGCCAGGGTTCAGCGTTTTATCGTCAGTGGCTGCTAGGAACAATGTTCCAGCGTAACCCCCTCCGGCTAAAAGGCATAAGCCCAGTACAGGTAGAAACTTGTTTATCCAACGTGGAAATAAGAATCGAGTCATTATTTTAGCGATTCAAAATTCGCTACTGTTAGTGAAAAGTTGCACAGAGCAGTTGATATCGGACTAGACCTGTGACACTCTTGACCCTTCTGAAGGGCGAACTCGGGCAGAGAGACGGCAAGTAATATCCCGATAGCGACACACTTTGTTAATACCAGCATCCAATGCATTCGCCGTGACAAATGGTCGCAGACGCCTCGCTGGCTGGGTTTGAGCGGCAGGCAGGTGGTTCTAGGCGGCTTGGGTTAGATGGATTGGCTCCCGGCAATCTGCTCCAGCGAAGTCAACAGCGATTTTGCCGTGTTCTGTTCGCTGACGGCGATCGGCGGCCAGCCAAGCTCGATCAGCCGCTGAGCTACTTTAGAGCCCAACGCAACTACCGCGGGTCGAGTTTCTAGGTCTGCCACTTGCTGAAAAGCCAGTTCGGCAATGTGTGAACTCGTGATCACTACCCAGTCGATGCCGCTTGAATGTAACGTGCGGCTCAGCTCGTCAGAAATGCTTTCGCTTGCAACCGTTTGATAGGTTAAGCACTCGAAGGCCTCAGCCCCACGAT
>CAUJKA010000220.1 GCA_963204965.1 Planctomycetota bacterium
TCCTGCACCAACGCGCGGATTGAAGACTTGCGCGCTGCGGCCAAAGTGGTGAAGGGTTATCGCGTTAGCACGCAAGTGAATGCGATGGTGGTTCCCGGCAGTGGCCAAGTAAAACGACAAGCTGAACAAGAAGGCCTAGATGCCATTTTCCGAGAAGCCGGCTTTGAATGGCGCGAGGCAGGTTGCAGCATGTGCTTAGCGATGAATCCTGATCGCTTGGAGCCAGGCGAGCGTTGTGCATCGACCAGCAATCGAAACTTTGAAGGACGCCAAGGCAAGGGCGGTCGGACTCACTTGGTTTCGCCCGCAATGGCTGCGGCGGCTGCGATCAAGGGGCATTTTCATGACATCCGCGATTGGGACTATAAGGGCTAAAAAGGCTAAGAGGACAAAATCATGCGACCATTTACAGTTCATGAAGGCGTAGTTGCATCGCTGGATCGCGCCAACGTCGATACCGACCAGATCATTCCCAAGCAGTTTCTGAAGAGAATCGAGCGAACGGGGTTTGGCCAGTACTTGTTTTTTGACTGGCGATTTTTGGACAACGGACAAGACAATCCTGAATTCGAACTGAATCAGCCCGTAGTTCGCGGGGCGTCCATATTGCTGGCGCGACGCAACTTTGGCAGTGGTTCCAGCCGCGAACATGCGGTCTGGGCCTTGGATGACTACGGATTTCGAGCTGTTTTAGCTCCCTCGTTCGCAGACATCTTCTTCAACAACTGCTTCAAGAACGGCGTTTTGCCAATTAAGTTGTCGGAAGCACAAATCGAAGATCTATTCCAGCGTTCCCAACAGCACGCGCCTTACCGACTGAAGATTGACTTGAATAACTTGAGCGTCAGCGATGATTTCGGCTTGACGTTGAGCTTTGAAGTGCAAGAATTCCGGCGACATTGTCTGCTGAACGGGCTGGACGACATCGGGCTGACATTGGCTCACGAAGACAAAATTAGTCAATATGAGGCAGCTCGCGGATATGCGTAACCCGAGTATGATTTAGCGTCGCTCGGTTGCCTTCAGCAAGTTTTTCGCCGCCTTCAGCGTTAACCCGACTAGACAAGCCGGCAAGAACGCGTGGCCAGATTTGCTTTTGCACTGCCCATGCGGCTAAAGAATTTACAGGAAATCAGATGACTTACACCTTCCAACCATTCGGATTCGTCGCTTCACAGTGGAATCCGGTGGTTACGCCAAGTTTTGTGCAGCCTTCGCTGCCCATCGTCCATGCGTGGGATGATGAAGATGACGACGACGATTTGGAAGATGAAGACGAGGAAGTGCCTGGTGCTGAACCAGATGCCGAAGGTGGTGCAGTACCTGTTGTCGAAGAAGAGGAAGAGCAGGATCCGTTTCAAGACTTCGACGAAAACGATTTCGACGATGAATTTGACGACGACTTTGAGGAAGAGCTTGAGGACGACTACGAAATCGAACCCGACGATAGCGAGATGTTCCCAGAAGCCGACGATGACGCAGAGTTAGGCGACGACGATTTGGATGTTCTCGATTAAGTCTTAGAAATTGGATTGTTTACTGTGACTCAAGTTGAACACGATGTCTTGGTCGTTGGTGGTGGACCTGGTGGATACGTAGCCGCGATTCGCGCCGCTCAACTGGGCATGAATGTTGCCTGTGTTGATGAAAATCCAGTCTTCGGCGGCACTTGCCTTCGCGTTGGATGTATCCCCAGCAAGGCTCTGCTCGAATCCAGTCATCAGTTCCACGTTGCGAAACATGAACTAGCTGCGCACGGAATCAAAGCAACCGGAGTCGAACTTGACTTGGCGGCGATGTTGGCTCGCAAGGACAAGATTGTTGGGCAATTGACCTCTGGAATTGCCATGCTGTTCAAGAAGAAAAAGGTTCAAGGCTATAACGGTCGAGGGCGCTTGATTGGAACGGACACCGTCGAAGTTACATCTGCCGGTGGAACACAGAAGATCAAAGCCAAGCACATCATCCTGGCAACGGGCAGTCGTCCAGCCACGATGCGCGGAGTCGAATCGGACGGACAGTTCATCGGCGATAGCACGATGGCTCTTGGCTTTAGCGAAGTTCCCAAGCACTTAGTCGTGATTGGTGGAGGCTACATTGGTCTCGAGCTCGGCAGCGTGTGGGCTCGTCTCGGTAGTCAAGTCACTGTGCTCGAAGCCATGGAGAGAATCCTCCCTGGACTGGATCTTGAGATTGGCCAGATCGCTCATCGCACCTTTGAAAAACAAGGCATTCAGTTCCGCACCGGAGCTTGGGTCGAAAGCGCCAAGCGAGTCGGTGATAAGTGTGTCGTAAAGTGCAAGGGTGCCGAACCGATTGAATGCGACCGCGTTTTGCTTTCTGCTGGTCGCGTGCCATGCTCGGACAATCTCGGACTTGAAAACGTCGGTTTGATCACCAATGCGCGGGGCTTTGTTCCCGTCGATGCACATTTTCAAACTGCTGTGCAAGGTGTCTATGCAATTGGCGATTTAATTGGCGGTGCGATGTTGGCTCACAAGGCCAGCGAAGAAGGAATTGTTTGCGTTGAGAATATCGCTGGCGTCAAGAGCCACGTGAACTACGATGCGATTCCAGCCGTGGTCTACACCAATCCTGAGATTGCGTCCGTCGGCAAGACCGAAGAACAACTTAAAGAGGCTGGGATTGAATACAACAAAGGTATCTGCCCATACGGAGCCAGTGGTCGAGCACTCGCTCTGGGCGACACCTCAGGTCGCGTCAAGATGCTGGCCGATGCCAAAACAGACCGTCTCTTGGGCGTGCATATCATCGGCGCTCATGCAGGTGATCTGATTGCCGAAGCGGTTGCTGCGATTGAATTTGGAGCTAGCAGCGAAGACTTGGCTCGTACTTGCCATGCTCACCCAACTCTATCAGAACTCCTGCACGAAGCCGCATTGGCGGTCGATAAACGTGCAATTCATACAGCTTGATCGTAATCCATGCCTGCAATCTTTGACTATCACTGGACAGTGCAGGAACGGGAAATCGATGGGCTGGGTCACGTCAATAATGTCGAGTACATTCGCTGGATGCAGGATGCCGCTGTAGCCCATTCAGCCGCTCAGGGTTGGCCCAGCAAGCGGTACTACGAACTTGGAGCGGGCTGGGTAGCAAGGTCGCACAAGATCGAATATCTCTCGCCTGCCTTACCCGGTGATGAAGTCATCGTTCGAACTTGGGTAGCGAGCTTCGACAAAATTCGATCGCTTCGCAAGTTTCGGATTCTGCGGAAAAGCGATGAGAGTGCCCTGGCTCTTGCTGAGACTTTATGGGTCTTCGTCAATCTCGAGCGGCATCAACCATGTCGCGTACCTGAGCAGGTCCGCGAAGCGTTTATATTGGTTAGCGATGCTGATGTTGCTTGAAGGTGTTCGGCCTAAGCCGCGTCAGGGCGAGCGTTATTGGTCCAATGGCCACTGGAATCTGTTCCGCGAGCGTGAACGCCCTTCTCATTCCATCCTAAAGCCGCTCGAACGTCAGCACTGCAATATCGCAATGTCAGTCCACAGCGACGGCGTGGTGACGTGTTGCCTTCCGAACCATGAAGCAGCAGATCGCTGTGAATTGAAAACTGACCGGCCTTAAGAATATCAGGGACAAAGTACCCATACTGTTCCGGATTATCAATCGTTTGATTCAGGACATTGTGCTCGGATGGATCGCTAGGACGGAATGTCATGTGGCCGTGGTGATGCGAGCCAGCAATAAAGTTCATGCAAGCGTTTTCAACGTCTGCATCGTCGATCGCAAGCCAAACAGTCAACGCCTTGGATGGCGACAGCGGCCAATAACTGGCGTCTTGGTGCCAAGCGACAGCCATTCCATCGTGCGGCATCTTGCAGAAGAAGTGTGACCCCCAAGCAATGACGTTCTCGCCAAGGATGTCAGAAACGTAGTCGATAATTCGCGGATTGGTCAGGATATCGTAGACCGGGCCATACTTCAGATGCGCAGAACTGATTGAGTAGCTATTGCCGCCCGTAGCGATCACGCGCTGGAGTAAATCATCGAAGTAGCCACGGACTTCGGTGATTTCGTCGCTGGAGTAAGCTTGAAGCGGCGCGAGATAGCCAAGCTTGTTGTAGTCGGCGATCTGTTGTTGGCTAAGATGTTTAGGATTCGCGTTGGTCACCGCGTGAAATGAAAGGTCCCGTTCGAGAGCTTCCAATTGATCATTGGTTGGAATGACGCTGAATTGACGTGACATTGGATTGATCCTTAGGTGGGAGGTTCGATTAGGAGTTGATCGACTGACGCTGCGAAATCAGTAGATCCAGTTCGGTGCGAAGTTTTCCGAGGATTTCATCGTACGTGAAGGCTCCAAGTGATTCTTCGCCCTTCTTTAAGTTAACACGCGTTGGACCACACCATAGTCCCAAATCGGCTTCGTCGGTTTCTCCGGGGCCGTTCACTCGACAACCCATCACGGCGATCGTAATGGCATAGTCTTTGGCGTATTCGGTCATCTGCTTAACTTGCTCGGCCAGTTCAACAAACGCTTCGTTTTCAACGCGTGAGCAACTGGGGCAGGAGATGATGTTGAGTTTAGTTGGATCTAAGGCAACGACGCTGCGCAGCCGTCCCGCGTAAATGTCCTCGATGATCTGTCGTCCAGCCTGGATCTCCTCTGGCTTTCGCGAGTTCGGTACCGTTAGCGAGACTCGCAGCGTATCGCCGATTCCACGACCGATTAATTGTTCGAAGGCGATGCGGGTCTTGATGATCCCGTCGGGAGGCAGGCCTGCTTCGGTAACACCCAAGTGTAGAGGCACATCGGGACGAGCTTCCGCAAAGGCTTGGTTGATGCGAACGACCGTTGCAGGATCGCTGTCCTTTAGCGAGACAACGAAACGAGTGAAGCCCAGTCGCTCGAGCTCTTCGACATGCTCCAAGCCGCTGGCCAGAATAGGTCCAACTTCGTCGTGAGCAGGAAACTTTGCTTTGATGGCGGGGTCCACGCTTCCGCAGTTGACTCCAATGCGCAATGCACAGTCATTTTTTGCGGCGACGTCGACCAAAAACTTGACCTTTTCCTGCCAAGTCTTGGACTTCTCGTGGTGGTAAAGATGGCCAGGATTGTAGCGAACCTTGTCCACATGCGGTGCGACTTTCTCTGCCAGGCGATAGTTCTCTTGCAGGTCGACACTTAAGTTGGCCTCGGTCTGTTTACGGATTTCAGCGAGCGCCTCGGCGTCTTTGTCGCTATCCACAGCAATACGGACCACGTCAGCACCCGCAGCACGGAGTGCGTTGACTTGTTGAACGGTCGCCGCCACGTCTTGCGTTTTGGTCGCCGTCATGCTCTGCACAGCGATTGGATGCGCTGAACCGATTTGGATGGACCCGATGCGAACTGACCGTGTGGGATTGCGTGTGATTGCCATTGGTTCTCATTGTTTTCAGAAATTCATTCACGATCGACCCATTCCTTAGATCGAAAGCGAGTCGCCGGTAGACCGCCGAGCCCTCAGTATTCATGAGCACACAGTATAGTAGTCTCCAGCTCCCAGATCGATAAGTCTACGGAAAGGTGCCATAAATTCGGTCAGTGGCGGAGGCTTGCCCCGTAGTGGCATGTTAGCAAACCTGCAATAATCTTGAAGCAGCTTTCGCACTGTCGGTCGACTTTTACCCAGTCGTTTAACGATATTGCAAGGTCCTTATCGCACTTGACTGACCTACATTGAATTTTCGGGGAGCACTTGTCGTGGCGTTTACCATCGGCGTTGATATTGGTACCTCAGGTACGAAAAGCCTTTTGATCGATCCTGACGGTAACATCTTGGCCGAAGCATCGGCTTCTTACGGGGTTTCGATGCCCAAGCCAATGTGGACCGAGCAAGATCCGGAAGATTGGTGGAATGCAGTCGTCAAAACGGTCAGGGCCGTAGTCAAGCAATCCAAAGTCTCCAAAGCGGACGTAAAATGCATTGGTCTGTCCGGCCAGATGCATGGATCGGTCTTTCTCGACAAGAACGACAAAGTCTTGCGTCCCGCGCTACTTTGGAACGATCAAAGAACCGCAAAAGAATGTGAAGAGATCACAACGTTGGCCGGCGGGCGATCCGAACTGATCCGCATGGTCGCAAATCCAGCTCTGACGGGTTTCACTGCGCCAAAGATCCTTTGGCTGCGAAACAACGAACCGAAGAAGTACGAAAAGCTACGCCGCGTCCTGCTACCCAAAGACGATGTACGCCGTCGCTTGACTGGCGAGTACGCTACCGACGTTAGCGATGCCAGCGGCATGCTCTTGCTCGACGTGAGAAATCGTTGCTGGTCCACCGAGCTACTGGGCAAGCTGCAGTTGGACCCGAGTTTGCTTGGGACGGTCTACGAATCGGAAGAAGTAACGGGAACACTGACTACCGAAGCTGCTGAAAAGCTCGGACTGACAACTGATTGCAAAGTCGTCGGCGGAGCAGGGGACTGCGCCGCAGGTGCTATTGGAAACGGTATCGTTCAAAAAGGCATCATGACCGCATCGTTGGGCACTTCCGGCGTGATGTTCGTTCATTCCGATCAGCCTCAAATTGACTCGCAGGGAAGGCTGCATACGTTCTGCCATGCCGTTAACGGAAAGTGGCACATGATGGGCGTAACGCTCTCTGCGGCTGGATCGCTACAGTGGTTTGTAGAGAACGTCTGCAAAGAGTTATCGACTCGCCGAGGCACCGATGCTTATCAAACGGTGGGTTCCGAGGCCTTGGCTGTTCCTGTCGGCAGCGAAGGCCTGCTATTCGCGCCTTACTTGGCCGGTGAGCGAACGCCGCACGCAGATCCGAACGCTCGAGGCTGTTTCGTAGGACTGACAACTAAGCACGAACGAGGTCACATGGCCCGCGCTGTGATGGAAGGTGTTGCGATGAGTCTACGCGAAAGCATGGAGATCATCAAAGACTTGGGCGTGCCAATTCGCGAGATGCGCGTGAGTGGTGGAGGTGCCAAGAGCGCTCTTTGGCGTCAGATCTTTGCTGACGTGATGGATCAAGCGGCTTGTACAATCAACGCAGAGCAGGGGCCAGCCTTTGGAGTCGCACTTCTCGCTTCGGTCGGCATCGGTCAGTACAGCAATATCGAAGAAGCTTGTAAAGCTACGATTCAGGTCGTCAATAAGACTCAGCCCAAGAAACCGGCCGTCAAACAATACGACAAGCTGTTCCCGATCTACCAAAGCCTCTACGGCAACCTCAAGGGCGTTTTTGCCGAAATCGCGAAGCTGTGATGAATTGGATTTGATGGATTGGTACGACTCTGTTTTTTGAGTAGCCTGGGAGAGTACGGTTGTTGGACTCTTCCGCGCCGAGTATCTGACCGCATTTAGCAGCGCGATAAACTGGGAGCTCACGATTGTTGAACTCTCCCGCGCGCTGTACCTGACCGTTTAGCGATTCAACTCATTCGCGGGAGAGTCGCTTGGTGAGCCCCGCGAGCCAAAGCGGAGAGGGTCAAAATGGGCTTGCCGAAGTGGATTGCTCACCATCTGCCCCTTAACTTCCCTCCCATTGCTTCGGTATCAA
>CAUJKA010000221.1 GCA_963204965.1 Planctomycetota bacterium
TCAAGCCGCCAAATACAGCCCTGCCAAGCTCGAAGAGAACACCCTCGGCGCAGTTTTTCGTCGCGCGGGTTACGCAACCATGCGAACTTGTAAACTCGGCAACAGCTATGAAGCGGCCAACAAACAGTTTGAAGTGCGTAAAGATGCTACCAAGCGAGGTGGAACACACGAGTCAGGCAGCGGTTGGCATGGCGATCAAGTCATGGAGTTCTTGGATGGCCGTAGTGAAGGAAAAGATGAAAGACCGTTTTTTGTCTTTTTCGGATTCTCCCATCCTCACGACACTCGCGATGGTACTAAGGAATTGTTAAGCAAATACGGCGCGACGAACCATTCCGACGAGAACTCTTTTCCGCCTGCTCATGCTTCGCAGCCGAAACTACCACTGAACTATTTGCCTGAACATCCATTTGAAAATACCGATTCCAACGTTCGTGATGAAGTTGCGGTGAGTGGAGTGTGGAAGCGGCGCGATCAAACGACCGTTCGCAATGAGATCGGTCGTCAGTTTGCCTGTAGCGAGTTCATCGATGTGCAGATTGGTCTAGTGCTCGATAAGTTGCAAGCGATGGGCGAGCTGGAGAACACAATCATCGTCTACACGGCCGACCACGGTATGTCGATCGGTCGACATGGTCTGATGGGCAAGCAGAACTTGTACGAACACACCTGGCGCGTGCCACTGATTGTTTCCGGTCCGGGAGTCCAGACTGGTCGAGCTCCTGGAAATGTTTACCTGCTGGACTTGCTAGCCACAATGTGCGACTTGACCGGCGTACCCGTTCCAGAAACTAACGAAGGGACAAGCTTTAAAGCTGTTCTTGAGGGTAAACAAACTACGGTTCGTGACCGACTTTATGGAGCCTACTGTGGCGGAGCGAAGCCTGGAATGCGCTGCGTTCGCGAAGGCGATTGGAAACTGATTCAGTACGAGTCGGCGGATGGAAAGGTCAAGCAAACACAGTTGTTCAATCTCGCCGAAAATCCGGACGAGTTACTCGAACAGCATCTGTCAGACGATGTTTCAAAGCTAGTCAGCAATCTTCCAACTGCCGGTCAACGCAATCTTGCCTCTGATCCTCAACACGCCAAGATCGTCGAGCACATGAAGTCACTGCTTTTGTCCGAAATGCGACGACTTGATGACCCGTTTCGTTTTGGCGATCAACCTTCGGATAACTTGCCTGTCATTCAGAAGCCTACAAAGCCGAAGTAGCTGTGCAACCTACTTTTTTTTGGTTTTAGGGGCGAAGCCCCGGTCGTTTACCTAGCCCAGCCTGCAGGGCTGGGTACGCAATTCGCAAGAAAAACAAAGGGCCAACGGCCCACCGGTTTGCGTGCAAACCGGCGGGCCGTTGGCCCTTAACCTACTTAAGCTTGATCACCCAGCCCGTTGGGCTGGGCTATGTAAATCGCTGGGCCTTCGGCCCGAAATCCCAGAAATAGCGCAACTTCAAAAAGCGTTAGCGAGGGACTGGCTTTGGGCGACGTTCCGGTCCAAATACGAGACGTCACTCGCTAACGCATCGGGTTATGAAAATCCCTTCAATTCAAAGCTTTCCTGCCCACAATCTCACATAAGTGCAAAGGTGGACCCGTGTGTCTATTGGGCTCAATTCCCGCTTGATTTCTATTTTTCCGCGAATGTGGCGCATTGATTTGTGGCATTTGGCATCTATCGAGTTCTGCATTGAAATCGCACGTTGCGGCGAATTGAGACTTTCTAATCAAACTTGAAATCGGAACGCTGTTATGACGAATTGGTCTGTGGGTTGGTGGTTGATCCTGATGGCCTTTGTCACGGGAGCAATTCTGGGTTTGTTCTTCCATGATGAAAAGTTCATGGGAGGCTACGACTCGTTTCGTCGGCGATTAGCGCGACTTGGACACATTTCCTTAGCTGCTCTTGGCATGCTGAATGTTCTCTTCGCGGTTTCTACGCCAGTCGTTTCGACTTGGCCGCAATTGCTTGCTCCTTGGGGATTGATTCTTGGCGGAATCAGCATGCCTATCGTGTGTTTCTTGACGGCCTGGAAGCGAGAATTCCGCCACTTGTTCTTTATTCCTGTTACAGCGTTGATCGTTGGTATCTGCCAGACTCTACAAAACGGTGCACCATGAAGATTGGTTTGTTGGCGATGAGCGGCTTGCGAGCGCATGATCCTGAACTACTCGCTCTAGGACTAACCTTGCCTGGCGTGCTTGATCGCGGAGCCGTGCTGAGTGCATTGCCTAGTCTTGGACTGCTTTACTTGGCTGCCTGCACTCCCGACGGGCATGAATTGAAGTACTACGAAGCCGAGTCGGACGGAAAGGAACCGTCAGAAGTTTACGACTGTGACCTTGTTGCTATCAGCACTTTCTCAGCTCAGGTCTTCGAAGCTTACGCGATTGCTGATCGACTGCGCAAGCGAGGCGTGAAGGTTGCCATGGGTGGCCTTCATGTTTCTGTAATGCCCGAAGAAGCTTGTCAGCACGCGGACCTGGTGTTCTTGGGCGAGGGAGAACGTCTTTGGCCTGAAGCAATTCGTGCTTTGGAACAAAGAAGCACACAACAGATTTGGGATGCGCGAAGTCTTCCAGCGATCAACGTTGCCGAACTACCAGTGCCGCGATACGACCTGCTAAGTCATCGCACCTATACGCGATATCCAGTTCAGACAACGCGAGGCTGTCCATGGCGTTGCGATTTTTGCGCATCCAATGTGATGCTCAACAATCCCTATCGAAAGCGACCGATCGAGAACATCATCCGCGATATTCGAGCCATCAAGCAATTGGAGCGACGCCCCTTTATCGAGCTTGCTGATGACAATACTTTTGTTGATCACGCCTGGGGCAAGGAGCTTTGTCGACAGTTAATCCCCGAAAGGATCAAGTGGTTTACAGAGACGGATATTTCAGTTGCCAGTGACAACGAATTGCTAAGTCTGATGCGTGAGTCGCGTTGTAAGCAAGTGCTGATTGGACTGGAGAGTCCGAATCAATCTAGCCTGGATGGCATTGAGCAAAAATCAAATTTCAAGTGTCGTCAGAAGCTGGACTATTGCCAGGCCATTGAAACGATCCAGGGACACGGCATTACAGTCAACGGTTGTTTTGTTCTGGGATTGGATTCACACACACCCGAGATTTTCAATCAAGTCTACGAGTTTGCCATGCGTGCTGAATTGTGGGAGGTTCAGATCACTGTGCTCACACCCTTCCCAGGCACGCCGCTATACGATCGGTTGCTAAGCGAAGAACGCATCTTGCAGCCATCGCGTTGGGATCTCTGTACACTCTTCGACGTCAATTTCCAACCTGCTCAAATGTCCGTCCAACAGCTCCGCGAGGGCATGCGCTGGCTAGCAGGAAAACTCTACACCGCCGAAGCCATTCAGCATCGCCGACGCAACTTTCTCAACAAGGCTGACATCCGAGTAGGTTCTTAATCCCACCGGCTTGCCCGGTCGGTCCCTTAGGCTTCTCGCTACAGATCGCAGCTCGCTAAAAAGAAGTGGGTTTTCTTCTCCGCCAAATAGCAAGAAGCCTAACGAACAGCTGGGCAAGCCAGCAGGATTCAAATGGCTCATTCTCTCGGCCACTAAATCTTCAGTAGCTCGTTTGTCTTTGAAGCACGAGCGATGAACTCTCCCGCGCGCAGAACTCAACCGTTTAACGATTCAGCTAATTCGCGGGAGAGTCGCGTGGCGAGTGGTGCGAGCCATAAGCGGTGAGGGCGATAGTACGACATCAACTCATTCAACCACTAATCCTCACTATTTGTCACTGATCATTAGTGCCAATCAGTGAAAATTTGTGGTACCCAATTCTTCTCCTCGTCTCGACGTCTAATTTTATACAATTTGTGTCGCCCGCCGGGCTTGGCATTCTAGGCATTGGATTCCGGTGGCTGACGCACACCGGCATAGATGTTTCGCCCTCTGGGCTGTTAAGCAAGAAACCCCACAGCGATTTGGTTCACTGTGGGGTTTGTGCGAAGCAATGCCTAAAACAGTTTCACGACTATCGCTTGCGGCGATGAGTCAAACTCTCGAGTGTTTCCAATTCACTATCGGCTAACAGGTCAAGC
>CAUJKA010000222.1 GCA_963204965.1 Planctomycetota bacterium
TGGGCGCCTCGCCCTGACTTCCAAATTCGTCTAAGTTCCGCGCGATCCCGCTGCCAAACATGAGATACCACAGTCGGTTGACCATAACACGCGCGGTCATCAGTCCGGCACCCTTCTGATCATCGACCAACCAGCGAGCTAGATCGAGTCGCGTGAGTCTCTTCCCCTTTTCGGATTCCGGGGATGGAGCTGATACCTGAGACGGAAGGCTATCGGGGTTCAAAGGCTTCGACGAGATCATGAATTGTGGGAAGCTGGGTTCAACTGGCTGGCCGCTTTCGTCCAGCCAGTTGCCGCGAGGGTGAATTCGCGTCTGGCGTGGTTCCTTTAGAGCCACGGTGATCATCGTTCGTCGGACGCTCTTCTTGAGTTCGGCGAGCTTTGCCTGCGACTTCTTCAAGCTCTCTTGAGCGGATGCAAGCTCAGCTTTCTGCTCGTCGGTTCGTTCGCCATCGGGCAGTTTTTCAAGCTTCTGCACTCGGGACTTCAGCTCTTGAACTTCAGCTTGGCATTTCGAAATTTGTTCGCTCTGCGCAGGCGTCGGTAACTCTAGTTCAGGATCGCGACGCGTCGGCAGATCATTGGAGCCGGTCTTGAAATGACTTTCGTCGTCAATGTCAGCGAAAAATGCTGCCAGCGAGTAGAAGTCCTTCATGGTGAACGGATCAAATTTGTGGTCATGGCATTGTGCGCACCCAAGCGTGCCCGCCAACCAAACGGCGGTCACATTGCGGACTCGATCTGCCGCATAGATCGCACGGTATTCTTTAGGTTGTAGTCCGCCTTCATGGGTTGTTTGCAGAAGTCGGTTATAGCCTGTGGCGATTCTTTGCTCGTTTGTTGGGTTTGGCAAAAGATCGCCCGCCAGTTGCTCTACGGTCATTTCATCAAACGGCTTACCAGCAATGAAGGCGTTGATAACCCAGTCTCTATAGGCCGAGATATTGTGGTCTTGATCTCCGTGATAACCAACCGTGTCGGCGTATCGCACCAGGTCCAACCAGTACATGGCCATTCGCTCACCGAACTCGGGTGACGCGAGAAGTTCGTCGACGACCTGAGCATAGGTAATTTGTCGCGAGTTCCAGCGTAGCAACAATTCGTCGCTGGGAGGCAATCCGCTTAGGTCGAAGCAGACACGACGTAAGAGTATCGTCGAGTCAGCTTCTACGGCTGGCGCTAGGCCCTGGGTTCGCAGACCTTGGAGGATGAATGTGTCGATCCAATTGGCCGACCAATTGTCGTTTTCGAGCCGGGCATCGTTTGGCAGATTCGGCTGAGCGGATCGTTGAGGCTGTTCATAGGCCCAATGTTGTTGCCACTTGGCTCCCTGAACAATCCACTGTCGCAAAAGATCACGCTCTGTTTGGCTGAGCGGTTTATTGACCTCGGGCGGCGGCATGATTTGGGTAGCGTTATGGCTCTCGATTCTCTCAAGAAGCTTGCTTTGATCAACCTCTGTCGAATCGATGACCGAACTGGCTGATTCCCATTGATCCAATCGAAGGTCGGCTTGTCGCGTCTTTTCGTCGGGGCCATGACAATGGAAACAGCGATCCGACAATAGCGGTCGGATGTCGCGTTGAAAATTGATCCTAGGCGACTGAGCGGCGCACGGCGAGCTTATCGTAATGACAACGAAGAAAGCTGTGCAAATGAAATAAGATCGGAACATCGAAGGCTGCTAGGCTAGACTGAATTCGCATCGGTAGCTTCCCGATTGCGGCTATTGTACTTCACTCCTCGCTGGTCCACAGCTTTGTACAACTAATTCAGTTTCAGTTTGAGCCTAGAGCGGCTGCGTCGCCACGCCCACAGCTATTGAGCAATCGGCAGTGAGCTACGAAAGAGTTTCTTCAATGCGAGGTGAGTGGGCAGATAAATTGCTACTGGAAGGACCACCAGTAACGCACCAAACCAGACCAAGGGCGGCAACCAGGTTTGCGGCTCTTTGTCGCTGAACCCATACACATAGTTGATGTTGACGATCAAGCTGGGATTGTCTTCTGGCGCAGGTGGTGCTGGCATTAGGAAGTAGCAGATGCACAGAACTATCCAGGCGACGATTGTCCAACAAAACAAGGCTCGAGAGTCGTAGCCCATGCGCCAGATCATCCACACCAGAAGAATCGGCAGCCAAAAATGGAAGAAGGAAAGGCCGCGGACAAATAGCGTGAAGTTCGGGTCGAACATGTAGCCGGTCATTCCTGTCAGCGGAAAGCCGACTGCGCTCGACAGAAAGTCGGCCATCCACAGAATCTGCGGCGCGAGAATGCCAACTCCGGCCATCGACGCCAACAGCGAGCTTTCTTTCCACAAGGCAACTAGCGTAAGGAATAAAGCAATATCGCAGAAAAACAGAAAGTTGGACGGGCCGTAGGCATGCCAATAGTACGGCACAAGCACGGCCAGGAAACCTGAATAAGCCAGCTTGAGCCAAAGCGGAATCGAGCGGAGTGAGCTTGGTGAACTTGGGTTGTTGGCTTCAGATGATGAGCTGTCGGTCATGACTGTTTGTTCCTGGGGCGTCTGCAAGTATTGAAAGACCTGGGGCCGAATTTAGGCGAGAACTGTTATTCGGTGCTCAATCTGGATGCCGTCCAGCTACCACTTTTGCGGTCCGTTGCATAAAGATGAAGTTAATCGCAACCCGCTGCGTTAGCGAGGGACTGACCTTCACAACCCGAAGCGTTAGCGAGGGATACTTCCAACCCGCTGCGTTAGTTTTGAAGTTGGGCTATTTCTGGGATTTCGGGCCAAAAGGCCCAGCGATTTACATAGCCCAGCCCAACCGGCTGGGTTGTGAAGCTTGAGTAGGTTAAGGGCCGTTGGCCCTTTGTTATTCTCGCGAATAGCGTACCCAGCCCTCCAGGCTGGGCTAGGTAAACGGACAGGGCTTCGCCCCTAAAACCGCTTGGGATTGCCCAAAACAGCTTGACTTTTTGGATGCCGCGGCGAAGATGAGACTTAGTCTCACTAGCGGCCGTTGTTTTCGAGCCTAGTGATGTAAAAAATGAAGTAGCAAGCCAATCGAGGCGATTCGTCCTCGCTAGCCAGCCAACAAGAAAAATCTCTGCGTGTTCGCCATTTGAGCGAATTCGTGGACTTACTTTTTAAGGGCTGGCATTATGACTTGTAGCTTCCGCGTGTATCGCAATCGTTTCCAGGCTAGCCACTCTGGCTTCACTCTGGTTGAACTTTTAGTAGTCATCGCCATTATTGGCATCCTTGTCGGCTTGCTTTTGCCGGCCGTCCAAGCCGCCCGCGAAGCCGCTCGACGCATGAGTTGCTCCAATAATCTTAAGCAGATAGGACTCGCGCTGCACAACTACGAAAGCGCCAATAAAGTTCTTCCGCCGTCGACGATTTCTTTGGGTGGTTCAGCAAATCAACCTTGGAGTGCGCACGCCTTCATCATTCCTTACTTGGAAGGCTCGAACATTTCTGCCTTGATCAATTACGGCTTGGGCTATCATGACGGCACCAACAAGTCGATGTTTCCGCCCAGTGGCGTGGCAACAATTCGCGTGCCAGTTTACTTCTGTCCAAGTGATCCCAACGACAGAATGCGAGAAGACTCGGGAGTGGCCGTGCACTACCCGCTGACCTACGCGATGTCAGTTGGGCAGTATCTAATCTATAACCCAGTTACGCGAGCCGACGGTGGCGCAGCATTTGGCCCCAATCGCAAGAATGGATTCGCAGGCTTTACAGATGGGCTGAGCAATACGATTGGTCTGTCCGAAGTAAAGGCCTTCACGCCTCGCTTCCATGATTTTGTGAGCATGCCGAACGTGCCGCCAGCAAGTCCAGCAAGTGTATCGGCAAGCTACACGGGAGGCAGTTGGTCTGCCGCAAATGGACATACCGAGTGGGTTTGCGGTCGAGCGATCCATACTGGCTTCACAAGTACTTTCACGCCTAATACCAGAGTCCTTCACACGCAGGATGGTGTTGTCTACGATATCGACGTAGTCAGTTCTCGAGAGGGTCGCAATCAAGTGGACCCAACTTATGGTGTTATCACTGCTCGTAGCTATCACACCGGTGTGGTTAACGCCGTTTCGATGGACGGATCTGTGCGGAGCATCTCAAACAACATCGATTTGCTCAATTGGCGAGCCCTCAATACGCGGGCCGCTGGGGAAGTGGTTGGCGAGTACTAGCTAGCGGCTTTCGGCTAGTTTGAAACCGATCCTGGCGACTTTCGCTAGCATCTCAGCAAAACTGATGTTTCGCTGAAGCGGCTAGAAAGTGTATTTTGCTGGCCTTGGGAACTCATGTGCTTACGTTCTTGGAAGACCTTGTCATGGAAGACACTGCAGCCAACGTTTCGACCGCCACTGCCAATACAACCGTTGGATCAGCTCGACCAAGTTTGATTCAAACTTTGTCGGAATCGTACAACAGTTTTGTGAGCGGCGATGTCACCAAAGGCACCAGCATGCTCGTTCAAGAAGTAGTGATTCCCGGTGCTGTTGGCTTGTTGGGGCTGATCG
Organism: Planctomycetota bacterium; assembly: GCA_963204965.1. Lineage (GTDB taxonomy): Bacteria > Planctomycetota > Planctomycetia > Pirellulales > Pirellulaceae > Aureliella. Next base: position 4,500 of record CAUJKA010000222.1, read on the forward strand.
CAGTTTACTTCGTTGCCAAGTTGATCGCCGGACGCGTTTCAGCAGCAATCTGCAAGCGAGTCGATGAGACTCTTGGGAAGTTCATTGGCAAGATCATGTTCTATTCAGTCATGATTGTGGCCTGCGTGATGATCCTCGCTCGAGTCGGCTTCGAAGTATCAGGGTTCATGGCTATACTCGCGACTGCGGGATTTGCGATCGGCTTGGCCTTTCAAGGAACGCTTAGCAACTTCTCGGCTGGGATTCTGTTACTCGTATTTCGACCGTTCAAAGTCGGCGACACAGTCAATATTGCTGCGGTCATCGGTAAGGTCAACGAGATTGACATCTTTACAACCACGCTGGATACACCTGACAATCGACGGCTGATCATTCCAAATTCGACAATCGCCAGTGGTACTATCGAGAACATCAGCTACCACGCTCATCGGCGCATCGAAGTCATGGTAGGTGTGGAATACGGGGCTAATATCGAAAGCACTCGGCAGGCTTTGACCGAAGCCGTTCAAGCGATGACTGAGATGATTATCCCTGGCGAGAATCGTGGCTTTCAGATTATTCTTGGCACACTTGGGCCAAGTTCAGTGGACTGGACCGTTCGCATTTGGGTGTCGAGAGACAATGTTCACTCCGGCAAAGAGCAGCTTACAAGCCAGATCAAGTTGAGTTTGAATCGTCACCAAATTGCAATTCCATTCCCTCAGTTGCATTTGCACATGAATCCGAGTGCACAAGAGATGATTGGCGACACTCATTCACGAGAGGTCTCAAGCGACGAACGATTGGACTCCCCTACTCTTTCGATTCCAACCATTCACGCTGCAGCCAACATGAAAGTGCGTCCACGCGCGCGTACAGAGAACTTGGACAGATAATTATTGTTTGTCCCGTAGTTATTGTTTGTCCAGGAAGTTCATTGGGGAGTTTCGCCAATTGAATCGCCGGCTAGCTTTTGGAGTTTCTGATTTTCGGGAGCGAACTTCAGACCGTCGGCAGCTGCAACTCGAGCCGCTTTGGAATCACCAGATGCGGCCAACTGTTCAGATCTGTCCTGAAGTGCCTTCTCCATAACGCTGTTCAGTGCAGTGTCAAAATCTTCGCTCTTGAGGTCGGTGATTTCAAATAAACTGGGTATGGCCGAATAAGCGCCGTGAATCGTAAGTAGTTGTGCTGCTGCCCAAAAAGCGGGTGCCAGCTTTGGGTTGGAAGTGGTCCAACTGCCCCAATGCTCGTTTGCGCCGGAAAAAGATCCGCTCTGGTGGGTGGTTAGTAGATCGACGACAATCGCCGCGGGGCCGTGGCTCACCGACTTATGGAAATCCTCCAGTTCGACTAGGTCCCAGCGGTCTGCCGATGGTAGTGAGCTGAACTTGATGTGACCAAGGACTGCTGGATCGATGGAAATCGTTGTTCCACCCATATGGTCAACACCAGTAAGCTGAAAGTTCGTTAACGGATCAGCGAAGAATTCAAAGTGGCGAACTTGCCAAGTATTCGGGTTAAATTCGTATCCGACGACCCTGGTCTTAAAGCAGTAATAGATGAATCCAAAGACTGCGACTACCAAGGCCACAAGAACATAGACCCAAAAGAGTCCGGATTTTTTCGATTTGGCGGTGGCTGATTGATTCACGATTCTGGCGTTAACCGAGTCCTGATTAGTAATGCGTCACTTAGCCACAACTGCTAAACTGAGTCGGCTAAAATCAGCGAGAATTATACCAAAGGTAATTCTCGGTAGGTTGAAATCTCAACGCATGTGACACGGAAGTTCTCCCATGGGCTCGCAAGGCAGGAAACTTGGCAGGATCAACCCTGGAACGGCCAAAAACGCAGCAACTGCTCAAAAATGTTGGCGTTTTATCCATTTGTGGACCGCTGCGGTGGGAGCTGAAATTCAGCCCAAGCCCAGTCGGCTTTCCAACGACGACAAACTGCGAAATCTGGAAGCGGTACTATTTCTGTCCCCTCATGGAGTGAGTAGTCGAAAAGCATCTAAGTTGGCTGGGTTGGCGGACGCGACCGAAGTGCGTACACTAATCCGCCAAATCAACCTACTTTACGACAGCCAGGGGAAGCCCTATCGCGTAGAGGAGGTTGCTGGCGGCTACGCAATTTTGACTCGACCACAGTTCGCGCCATGGTTAAGAAAGTTATCCTATGTGCCTGGTGAGTTACGATTGGGGCAGTCGACACTAGAGACTTTAGCGGTTGTAGCATATCGTCAGCCTGTAACTCGGGCGGACATTGAAGCAATTCGTGGTATGGGTTGTAGTGAAGTACTCAAACAACTCATGGAAATGGATCTAGTGCGGATCAGTGGTCGCAGTGAAGATTTGGGGCGTCCCTATCTTTACGGCACTACTCAACGTTTTTTGCAAATGTTTGGGTTGCGATCTGCCGATCGCTTACCCCGGATAGATTGGGTGAATACAATCCCACCCTCAGAAATTACATCACTTGAAAGTCTAGCCGCAGAATCGGAAGTAAAGGAGTCCACGGTGAAGAGATCATTAACAGGCACAGCAGTACTCGCGGAAGAAATCGTGGATGAGCGTTTGCTTACATTCGTCGCACCGGTTATCGAAGCCGCCGACGAAGATGACGATGAATTCTACGACGACGACGATGATGACGACGACGATGACGACGAAGATGACTTCGACGACTGGGAAGAGGACGAAGAAGAGGTAGAGGACGAAGAGGAAGAGGAAGAGACTGAAAAAGTCCCAGGCGCCGAAGAAGAGCCTGAGGAAGAGGAGTGGGAAGAGGTCGACGACGAAGACGAGGATGAAGAGCTCGACGAAGAAGAAGACGACGAATGGGATGACGAGGAAGACGACGACTGGGATGATGATGACGAAGAAGAGGATGACGACGAAGACTGGGAATAGTCGTTCCTAGCGTCACCACAAATCCGCACAGCAAAGGGGAGCCGGCACGTAGAGATGCTGGCTCCTTTTGTTGTAAAGTAGAACCAACAAGGAGAGAAATTAGTGTTAACTGGAGTTTCGTTAACCTGCTTTCTCTTCAGTTATCTAGCCGTATTCCTGCTAGAGGTTTGGAGGCTATTCTTTAAGCTTCCCGCGCGGCAGTTCCTCATTCTAGTCGGTATGGGTGCCGGTCTTCTGGCGCACACTATCTTCCTGGGTAACGAGCTGTTTGGAGATCAGTCGACTCGTTTTCTCAGCAATTGGTTTCAATGGGTTGTACTAGGAGCATTTGGGTTAGCTATTGCCTGCACCTATCTGATGGCTAGGAACCCGACTGGAAACGTCGGTTTGTTTTTGATTCCTCTGGTGCTGGCGCTCATCGGTATCGCTGTTCTTGTAAAGAACGATCAGCCGTTTGCTGCGGATTCGGCCGTAACATTTTGGGCTCGAGTTCACGGTGTCAGCTTGTTGCTTGGGACTATGTTCATCTTCCAAGGCTTTGCCTTTGGCGCGATGTACTTGGTCCAATCGTATCGCCTAAAGAAGAAGTCGAAGAAGCGAGGGTTCCTCAGGCTACCAGCGCTCGAGTTTCTGCAGTCGATCAATCGCATGACTTTGTTTGCGTCAGCCATCACGCTTGGCGCGGGAATGCTCTCAGGAATCCTCCTCAATCTTTCGCGCGATGGTCGCGTGGCTTGGTTCGGTAGCGGCATTTTAGTTAGTCTCGCCTTGTTTGTTTGGGCGCTGGTTGCGGCGATTCTCGAGGTGCGATCAAGCAACGCTTTGGGAGGTCGACGCGGCGCGTTTTTAAGCATCGCGAGTTTTGCGTTCCTGGTTGTCGTCTTGCTTTTCGTCATGCTCTCCACACACGGTCAGTCATCGCCGAAGGAACTTGCAGAGCCACAAAAAGAAGCCGAAGAGTTCATTCACGGATCAGGCTCCGAAGCCGATTCTGCAACGACACTTCCGTCATCACCATCTACATCATCACCGTCTACATCATCACTGCCTACTGCTGACGGATCGCCAGCCAACCAGACTGCCGATCCTGAACAGAAAGGCGCTCGCTGATGCACTGGTCGATGTTAGGCTGGAGCCATCACCACACGCCCTTAGAGCTACGCGAGAAACTGGCCTTCTCCACCGATCAAGCTCAGCAGTTCCTCAAGTCCTTCCAGCAACAGTTTCCAGAAACGGAAACCGTGCTGCTGAGTACGTGCAATCGCGTTGAAATGTACTGTGCGACCGATCAGAGTGACGCTCCCAGCGTGGATCAGATCGCGCAACACATCGCCAGCTTTCATCAGCTCTCACTGACCGACATCCAGTCGCAAGCGAAAGGGCTGGAGGATCAGGCCGTCTTGCGGCACCTGTTCTTAGTCGCTGCCAGTTTGGACAGCATGATTATCGGCGAAGCTCAGATCTTATCGCAGGTGCGGCAAGCGTATGAGCTGGCTTGCGAGTCCAATACCGCTTCCAGTTTGATGCATCGAGCTTTTCAACGCGCAACCGCAGTAGCAAGACGTGTGGCCAACGAGACTACCATTCAGCGCAGACGCATCAGCGTCCCCAGTATTGCCGTTAGCGAAGTCGCGACCGAGTTCTTCGAACGATTCGATGACAAAAAGATCTTGCTTATCGGTGCCGGTCAAATGGGAGTCGAGACACTACGCTATCTTCTGGATGCTGGAGCTAAACGCGTTCGAATTGTGAATCGCAGCTTGGATCGTGCTCAGGAAGTTGCCAAAGAGTTTTCGATACAGGCCGACGGATGGGATTCGCTACATACTCACGTCGCTACAGCCGATTTGATCGTTTCCACGACAAGTGCGCCTGAACCGATCATGACCGCGGCTACATTCAAACAGATCCGAGCCAGTCGAAAACAATCGGTTTTGATTCTTGACCTCGCCGTACCAAGAGACTTTGACTCAGCCATCGGACAATTCGCCGATACGTATCTCTACTCGGTCGATGATCTTCAACAAGTTTGCGATCGCAACATCGAGGCTCGCAAGGCTGAATGGCCCAAAGCCATGCAGATTGTGGATCAAGAGACTCAGAAGTTCTTAAGCGAGTCTCGGCATGCAGGAACCGCGCCGACGATTAAGAAACTGCGCGAGCAAGCCGAGCAGATCAAACAAGAGGAGCTCAAGCGATTGCTGGACAAACTACAGTCGCATCAACTCAACCCGCAAGTTGAAAAAGAGTTGAGCTACGCCTTTGATCGCTTGGTCAATAAGATTCTTCATCCTCCGTTGCAGTCGCTACGTGAAAACGCGGATAGTACGCATCACGCATCGCTATTGGATGCTCTCAAGCGACTTTTCCAGATCAGTGACTGAATTCAACTCCCGAGTCGCTCATGAAATTTCCTAAGTATTGGAGCGTTGTCAGAAATCCCTCGGGACATGTAACTGCGCGAGGCTGGTCAGAGTCCAGCCAGATCGAAGCTCAGCAGCGAGCCGAAGATCGATTGAAGCGAATTCTCCAATGGTTGCGTGATGAAAACTCTGGAAAGGATCTTGATCGCTACCAGTACGTGATCGACGATAACATTTGCGAACAGGTCGTCGATCATGTTTATGGTCCGGACGGGCGCGAGATTGCCGTTATCTCTCGTAATGCCTATGGGGCAATCGTGTTGAACGCTGCTTCGGTGATGTTCATTGACATCGATATTGAATCGAATGTCTATAACCCAGGTTTCTTCGCGAGGCTGTTTGGCGCAAAGGCCGCCACGGCTCAGCAGGTGTTCGAGACTCGAATGAACCACTTGAGAACTTGGCAGGCTCAGCACCGGGACTTCACTTTCCGCGTTTATCGAACGGCCGCAGGCTTGCGTGCAGTCGTTGTGAATCGCGAGTTCAGCGAAGTGGATCATGATGAGATCGAAATGATGACGCAACTGAACAGCGATCCGCTTTATCGCCAGTTGTGCATTTCGCAGAAGTGCTTTCGTGCTCGTCTGAGCCCCAAGCCTTGGCGTATCGGAATTTTTCCTCCGACACAGAAATATCCGTTCGAACATCCTGCCGCAGAGGACGCCTTAAACAAGTGGTCGGTCGAATACTCGGCCGCCAGTAAGGAATGGTCCGTCTGTGAACTCTTGGAGACTATAGGGCAAGCCGAACCGGTTCCCGTAGCTATGCAGTTGATTGAATTGCACGATGGACTGTGTTGCAATCCCGGAAAGAAGCTTGCGTAGTCTGTCGTCTCTCTGGTGGACTTTGCCTAGGAACGACGGTTACTACGACGTGGCTCTAGGTTCTGGGTAAGCTGTAACGACCTCAAAAGAATTTTCAAAGCTCGCTTGGCCTAAAGTCGATAACGAAACTGGGGCGTTATCGCCTCAACCGTTGGAGCATTCAGGATAACGAGTGCTTCCAAACATGTTGCGCAAGGATGCTTACTCAAGCGCAATGGGTGTTCGATGTCGTTAGAGTGGTTTCACGCCGTTATGGGTACGTTCTTCGTCGGGATTTGGCTTATCGTGGGCCAGATCGTTGCCCGAGACCGTCGAGCTGTTCGAAGCAGTTAGCCAGGTAACTTGCACCAACAGCACATTTCCCTCGACTCGCTTGTCAAACAAAAACAGCGGTCGAGCGGCAAGGTTTTGTAGACTTGACTTACAGCAAAAGAACCCAGGTGAGCGATACACCTGGGTCGTTTTGTTTTGCACTTTGCTTAACGGCAAGCCGTTCAATGAAGTTCGTAGTGGACGAGGTCACAAGTCCTTTTTGCAGGTAATCCTGGGGACTCGTAACCTCGTCCACTACTTATCTAGGCCTTAATTGAACGGCATATCGTTTAACGGCAATACCGAAGGCGACTGTTCTTTTGGATTGTTACCAGGTCATGAGACTACTTTTGGTACTGTACTTCTAAGGTGACCGAGTTCTCGGTGGCACTGCGAATTAGTATCAGGTAATTCTGGTGAAGGGACTTAGTAGAATGAGCGCCGACAAGATTGAATTGCCCACTGCTACCCGAGGATTGCCGTACTACCTCTTTGGGTACGCCCCCTTCGGCGAATTCCTTCTTCAACGCGTTAACATGGTCGCCAGCCTCCTTGCGATAAGCAAGCGAGATTGGGATAGCATAAATATCGACTGGCCCGTTGGTGGCTTTATAGCTCAACGACTTCGGCGGATGAACCTGGTCCCTTCTCCTTTTGACGACCTCCTTGCCACCGATGATTACAGTTTCAAATCCAACGTCCGCGGAGATCGAGTGAACGGTTGTGGTGGCAGGCGGAGCTTTACGTAGCCACCAGTAAAGCGCTGTCAGAATTAACAATCCGACAGCGACGATCGCAGCCGAGGAGGCTATTTGATATGTGGCGCGGTTCACGATACTGCTCCCGGAAATGTGCCATTGAGGCTGGTATTTCAGCGAGGATTATACTTTGCTGCAATGCTGTTAGCTAATGGCGCTCGCTCTATGGGCAATTCTTCGTCTTGATTGCAACTTCGCTTAACGGCAAGTCGAAGGCGACTGTTCCTCCATTCGCCTTAACCACCACATCGTGCTGGCAGGTTGGCGCCCAAAAAACAGTCGCCTTCGGCTTGCCGTTAAACGATCTAGCAGCCGAGCAAGGCAAGAACAGTCGCCTTCGGCTTGCCGTTAAACAAGCACTGAACTCAAAACGCAACGTTTCCAGCGTTTTCGTTCGATTCGCTTTCCTGCTGGCTTGTGGCGATCCTATCGGTAAGCTGCTAGAATGCGCGACTAAAGTCTGAATTCTATTTCATTGATTCGAGTTCATTCTCGTTGGTTGGGAGCGCAATTGTGTCGAGCATTTTATTGGTGGAAGACAGTCCAACTCAGGCCATGCAGCTCAAGCTGCAACTGGAATCTGGCGGGCATTCGGTAACGAGTTGTGATGATGGAATGCCCGCGCTGGAGCTCTTGTCGGCAGGGACCTTTGAACTAGTCATTACTGACCTTGAGCTTCCGGTGCTGAATGGTTTGCAGTTGATCAAAAAGATGAAGGCTGACTTTCCGCAGATCCCGGCCGTTTTGATTACCGGTCAGGGATCGGAACGGTTGGCGGCTGAGGCTTTGAAGGTCGGTGCAACAGCCTATGTTCCCAAAGCGATGGTCGATGATCTGTTGCTGGGAACGGTCGAAGATGTTGTTGGAGTGATGCGTTCCGATTTACGATACTCGGAATTGATCGATTGTACGGTCGAGAATCGATTGGTTTTTGAACTTCCGAACAAGCCTGAGCTTCTGATCACTGCTATTGATTTGACAACGCAACTTGCTGCCGGAATGCAGTTGCTTTCTGGGCTGGATCGATATCGCGTATCTCAGGCGCTCCAGCATGCGGCCGCAAACGCTCTATTTCGTGGAAACCTTGAGCTCCCTCGTGATCAATTCCCCGCAGCATCGGTCAGTGAGATCGACCTGGAAACGCTGCCAGCAATCGTGCGCGAGAGGCTGAGCTCAAAGCCTTACGCCAATCGAAAGATTCATTATGACGCTCGGTTGACGCGTGATTACGTCCGGGTCGTGATCAAAGACGAAGGGCATGGCTTTGATGTAAGATCTGTCGAGGCCAAGCAGCAGGAGCATGATGGCGCGGCGGCGTTTAGTGGCCAAGTCGGCCGAGGTCTGACGTGCATTCATCGTTTCATGGATAAGGTATCGTTCAATCCTCCAGGGAACGAAATAACGATGGTCAAGCATTGTGCCAATGCGATATCCGGCCATGACTAACTGACGGTTGTGAGTAATCGACCGCTCAGCGCTTGCGAAGTAAGAGCAGTCACCTCTGCGGCCTGCCGTTAAACGCCGTTAAACGAAACATTGCCAGCCAGCCTTGCCTGCAAACCATGAATCAACTGCGGATCAAGAAGCTGATATCGACGGAAGTTCCAGCGCGAATTGTGCTGGACTGTATGAGCGATATTGTGCTGGTGATCTCGAAGGATTGGACTCGCTTAGATCATCTCAATCCGCGAACTCGTGATTTAGTGGGCTGCCCTGCAAATCTTCAGGGCGGAATGCCGAATTGGATTCAGTCGATCGTCGCAGCCAAAAGTCGCCCTGCAGTTGAACAGTTGATCTCGCAAATAAACTCTAATCTACAGCCTCAAGATGTTCCCACCATCGAGCTGCGGAGTATCGTTGGATCCAACGTTCCTATCAAACTGCATTCGCTTTTGATCAGTGAGGACCATTGGTTCTTGTTTGCAACGAGTGATGCGGACAAGTCGACGGTAGAAGAGGTCCTGCGACAGACTCAAGCGAGGTTTCGGTCCATCGTCGATGGTTTGTCAATCAACTTAGTGTTGAAAGACACTGATGGTCGTGTTGTTTATGCCAATCAACGATTTTTGGACTTTAACAATTGGAAACTGGAGGGCGTCCTTGGAAAAACTGACTCGCAGCTTTTCACGGGCGACTTAGCGACGAAATTCTCACAAGACGATCAACTGGTGTTAGAATCGGGCCGCGTGCTGCACCATTTCGAACAGAATCGTAAAGCCGATGGTACAGTCTACTGGGCCGAAGTCATCAAAGGGCCACTGCTGGATGCTGACGGAAACATCGCGGGTGTCCAAGTGCTGTTTTGGGATGCCACTGAACGCAAACAAACAGAGCAGGCGTTGCAAGAAGAGCGTCACCTGTTGCACACGTTGTTAAACAACATTCCGGATTCAATCTACTTTAAGGATCTTGAAAGTCGCTTTACGCGCGTTAGCCGAAGCATGATTGAGAAGTTTGGCTGGGCGGATTCGCAAGCGCTAGTCGGACAAACCGATGCCGATGTGTTCAGTTCAGAGCACTCCAGTCAAGCGAGAAGCGACGAAGTTGAAATCATGCGGTCTCAAAAGGCCATGATTGGTGTGGTTGAACGCGAAACGTGGCCTGATCGCGAAGATACATGGTCCTCGACTACGAAGCTGCCACTACGTGATCCAGAAGGAAACGTAGTGGGTACTTTTGGGATCTCTCGCGATGTTACCAAGCTAGTTGAGGCCGAAAATCAATTGCGGGTCGCTCGCGATTCTGCAGACCAAGCGAATCGTGCCAAGAGCGAATTCTTGGCCAATATGAGTCACGAAATTCGCACGCCAATGAATGGTATCATCGGGATGACCGAGTTGCTATCGCATACTCGACTCAACGATGCTCAACGTTCCTTCGTATCGATGATTGAATCGTCGGCACAATCGTTGCTGCGTATCATCAATGACATTCTCGACTTTTCGAAGATTGAAGCTGGCAAGCTTGACCTGGAAGAGGTGCCCTTTGATCTTCGCGCCTGCGTGAGTCATGCGACGAAAAGTCTGGCGACTCGTGCGGCACAAAATGGTACCGAGCTAGTTTTGCGGCTTAGTCGTGAAATTCCGGATCGAATGATCGGAGATGAAATTCGTCTTCGTCAGATACTGGTCAATCTGATTAGTAACGCGGTCAAGTTCACTCACGGCGGCGAAATCACAGTGCGAGTCTCCGTGGCCGATGGACCACCTGCGGCGGAGAACTACAGCTTGCATTTTTCAGTCGCCGATACGGGCATTGGCATTCCCGCTGAAAAGCAATCGAAGATCTTCGAAGCCTTTTCGCAAGCCGATGTTTCAACGACGCGTCAGTATGGCGGAACTGGTTTAGGACTCAGTATCGCAAGTCAACTTGTCCAGATGATGGGCGGGCGTATCTGGCTGGAGAGTGAAGTTGGCGTCGGTTCGGTCTTTCACTTCACGGGGCAGTTTGCTCCGGCAGTAAGAATGTCGGACGATGAGTCCGAGGACCTTTCGCGGCTTCAGCATCTACCCGTCCTGATTGTCGACGATAACGCGACTAGCCGAAAACTGCTGGCGCAGTCCCTGGCAAGGTGTGGGCTGATGACTCGGGAAACCGATTCGTCGGAAGAGGCTCAGAGAATCTTTGAACTGTACTTACAAGAAACCCCCGGGCCAATCGTTCTCTTAGTCGACCAAATCATGCCTTCGGTCGATGCCTTTCAGCTCATTTCGTCCTTGCAAAATCAGTTAGGTGATCGTCGCTTAATCACCATGCTACTAACGACTGCTGCGCATCCTATTACCGAACAGCAGATGGAACGTTACCACATCGAAGGTTTGTTGCAAAAGCCGACCTTAGCTCAGGAGGTCTGTCAGTTCATCAACTTGCGTTTGAATCTTCACACTGCTCCTGCTGTTCCTGCTATTACGCTCGAGCGAGACGTGACATCGTCGATCAAGCTACGCGTCCTGCTTGCCGAAGATGGCGCTGTGAATCGAGCGGTATTTATGGGGCTGCTATCGGAACAGGGACATGAGGTGACCTGTGTCGAAGATGGCGAGGCCGCGATTGAAGCTTGGCAGGATTTTGATTTCGACGCCATATTCATGGATGTACAAATGCCGATTTTGGACGGATTGGAGGCAACCCAACGCATTCGCCAATTGGAATCCGATGGTGAACATATTCCCATCATCGCCATTACCGCGGGAGCGATGGCCGAAGACGAGCAACGCTGTCTACAGGCGGGTATGGATGACTATCTGAGTAAGCCAATTGAGATTAAGCAATTGGCCAGTGTGTTGAACACATTAGTGTTGCATGTCCAAGGCCGGACTGATGAATGGAGTGATTCCTCCGAGTTGCCCGAGACGACTCAGATCGAAACCAGCGGTCCAAAGTCATTGAATATTGACGCTCCATTATCGAAAGTGAAATGCACTCCCACGCAACAACGCGAGCTCGTCAAAACACTACGAGCCGAAACAGTACAGCGAACTGATGAGATATCTAGAGCCTTCGAGTCTCAGGATGACAAGCTGCTGGTGCGCGCGTCGCATTCTCTCAAAAGTGCTGCAGCGTTGTTCGAGGCTAAACAGGTTGTGGAGGTCTCGTCGGCGATTGAGAACGCTGCTCGCGCGGGTGACACACAAAGTGCGCAATCACACTACGACCAATTGAAACAAGCGACGGCCGTCATGTTGGCTCAGATCGATCAGTGGTTGAAGATGAATTAGCCTGGGATAAATTAGCTAGGGATTGGGCCGCTTTGTATCGCTGCGAGGCTTCGATGTATCGTTGGGCTGATCGTTTGAGTTTGTCGACTTCCTGGTCTGTTACTTCCCGCACAATCTTGCCAGGAATGCCCACCACCAACGATCGCGGTGGAATGACCTTGCCCTCACTAATCAAGGCTCCAGCACCAATGATTGAATGAGATCCGATAACAGCTCCATTGAGTACGATAGCGCCCATTCCGACAAGGACTTCATCCTCAAGAGTTGCGCCATGGATAATCGCTCGATGGCCGATGGTGACATGTTTGCCAACCTTGCAAGGAAACCCCGGGTCAGCATGAAGGCAGCAAAGATCTTGGACATTCGATCCCTCGCCAATGGTGATCAGTTCAACATCACCTCGAAGCACGGCTCCAAACCAAATGCTGGCCAAGTTGCCAACGATAACTTGTGCGGTCAAGGTTGCGGTGTCTGCAATCCAAGCATCGGGAGCAATGAGATTTCGATCATTGTGTAGGCGTAGTGGGTCTGTCGACATAGGTTTCGCTCTGCTGTTTCGCGCGCACTCGGTAGTGGCCGGTGATCATGGTCTCGATTCTGTGGCCTCATATCTTACCCAATTCAAATCTCTTTGCGGGTCCTCATAGGTAGACCGAATGTTTTCAGGGTACAAGAAAAAATCTGGCTACTGGTTTGCATCTGACTAACTGGAGCGCATTATTACTCAGAGCACCAACGATGCCCACTGCGACACCAGCCTCGCAGCTAAGCGTGGTTTAAGTTACCACCATCAGGGATTAGTTCGTGGTGCCCTTATTGTTACGAGATACTCCCATGGATTGGGACGCTCGCTAGATCAGTGGAAAAGATCAACTCGCTTTAAGGGTACCCGTCATGCGATTTTCAGTTCTCGCTTCAGCCGTAGCTATTGCTTGCTGCGGTTTCGTTTCGTTTTCTTCCGCACAATACTCACAACCAATTAGTGCGCCAACTCCCGCACCAACGTTGAATCTTGTGCAGAGCGAAGACGCCACTAGTCAACAGCTAGGCGAGAGTAGCGAAGCTCGTGCGACTGAGACTACTTCGAAGCCAAGCCCATTTGATTTTTTCCCAGCTGATCGAGCCAACCCAGTTCAACAGACCGAGTCAGCGTCGTTGCAGAGTGATGTATCGATTGAAGAAAGTGAACCAGCGACAAAGGCTGTTGGTCGCCGACACCATGCTTCAAGCCCTGCCGACGCGATCATCAGTGGTGCCCAGGCAACTGGCTATTTCGCACCCATCGACTGGTCATCAGCAGCTCGCCAAACGCCAAACCCAACCGCTGACTACATGATGCGTGAGTGGTGTGTCGACGGATTGTGGAATAACCACTCGGCTGAAATGGCTTTGCAGTGTGCTCGCCAGTCCCAGCGGATCTATGGTGGTCATCATCATTGCGGACAATGCAGAGTGCAGCCAGGTTACCATCACGGCGGTTGCCAAAATGGGGCCTGCCAAAACGGTGCTTGCCAACAAGCTCACGTGGCCGCTCCGGTAAGATCTTCCGGTTGTACACATTGTGCATCCACCGCACCTCGACAACCTGCGGGGCCGCAGTTCGCCCAGCAATACGCAGGCCCCAATGGTCGTCCCATGCCAATCAGCATGCTTCCTCCACCAGCAGCCGTAGCTCCCGCACAAGCTCCAGCGATGGAGACCGGGAAGGTTGCCAACTATCCAAACAACGTTCGTCGATAGGCTAAAATCCAGTCAATGTAATGCACAAAGACTAGGCCTCGCACATGCCCCAATAACACGAGCCCTTGTTTGCTCCGCTGAACAGTAAATTCGGTCAAACGGAAAACTGAAAAATCGGTAGAAAAACTTGGGCTCGCCCTGCCAACTTTCCGATACATCTTGTAACCACGGATTGGGAGGGTGGAATAGATCTCAGTAATGAATCTATTCCAGCGACATTTTGGTCATGGTGTGACGATGGAGCGGCATACCATGGCCATTTTTTTTGGACATGCAGCTCAATCTTGCAAAGCTCTACTTTGCATCTCAAGTGAAGCGTCCGCATCAAATCTCGCGAGAGTCTAGATGACTCGGCAGATAAAACACTTGAGATACTCAGTCTCTGGGCAATGAGCCATGATCGGATGATCAAAGTCGGCGCCAAGCGATTCGACGATCTGAATCGAACGCCTGGAGCGTTGAGCCACAGAAGCCAACATGCCGCGGAAGTCATCGCGACTAATTCTCCCCGAGCAACTGCAGGTAATGAGAATTCCACCGGGCTCCAACAAATTCACCGCGCTTAGATTGAGTCGGTGATAGGCCCGCAATGCGGATTGAATCTGACTTCGATTGCTGGCCATCTTTGGAGGATCGAGGATGACAGTTTCAAACTGTTCCTTCGACTCAGTCAGTGAGCCTAAAAACTCAAAGCAATCTGCCTGAACAAAATCGATCTCAGCTCCGTTCAGTTCTGCGTTTCGCTGAGCCTGCTCGAGAACCTTGGCACTGGTATCTACAGCCGTGATACTAGAAGGTTTGGCAATGGCGTGAGCGGCAAGCGAAAATCCTCCAAGGTAGCAGCAAACGTCTAGCACTCTTCCCGATCCCATCCATCTCGCGGCGCGTTGACGATTGTTGCGTTGATCCAGGTAGTAGCCGGTCTTTTGGCCAACGCCCAAATCAACCAGAATTTTGACTGGCCCCTCGGACACTACAACCGGCTCGGATGGTTGGACGCCAAAAGCAACCAGCTCTTTAGCTTCGATTCCCTCAGCGGTCGCCGTGCTCTGATCGACTTTCAGGAAGATACCCTGAGGTGCCAAGTTCTCGGCGAACCATTGGACGATGGATGATTCCCAAGCCAACATGGCCATTGCAGTTAGGTGGATGGTGATGAACTCACCAAACTGATCAACGATCAGACCACTCAAGCCGTCTCCTTCGCTGTTGACCCAGCGGACTGCATCCAGCTTTCCATGCCGCTCCATCCATCGCTTGCGCATCGTGACCGCTTGGCTCAGCTGCTCACAAAGCCAGTTGTGATCGAGCGAACTTTCCTTGCGCCATTGATAAAGACGAATGCGAATGCGGCTGTGAGGATTGTAAACGCCACGACCGATCCAAGAACCATTGGCATGTACCAAGTCAACAATTTGACCGGCGCTGGGGCGACTGGTTGGCTCGATCACCGATCTGTCCAGCACCCAGGGGTGAAAGCCAGAGAAGTTTTGCGAGTTGCGTTTGTCGAGAAATATTTCCATGGTCATTAGAATTGGAGCAAAAGAATCGGAAAGGAGGCAGTTTAGTTGCCTCGCTCCGCTTCAACTAGTTCGAATATCGTAGTATCGTCCAATTCTCGGAAACGTCGCTCGATAGTTCAGCCCCGATGAGGTCCAGCAATGTACAAGCTTCAATTCATGGCCGCCCTGATCTGTCTTGTCAGTCAAGTTAAGCCTGACGATCCGCTGTGGCTATCGGAAGTCGCCATTCCCGCTACGAGTTCGGCTTCCACTACCAATGATGGTGCGATTCGCGGGCCACTTCCTGAGTTTGCCAATTCAGCGCAGTTAGAATCCTATCGCGCGAAGGTCCTGGAGCAGTGGTCGAGCTATCTCGGAAAGATTGAATTGAGTGAACAGTCCTCCCCGATGGTGAAGGTCCTTGAGAAAGTTGAGCATGAGCCGGGATTGACTCGCAGCTTGATTGAGTACGAAACGGAGCCTGGCCAAAGAGTTCAAGCCTTCGTCCTCGAACCTTCCGAGAGACCCGCCGGCAAGTCGTTGCCAGGCGTAGTCATCTTTCATAGTACGGTCGAGAACTCGATATTTCAGCCAGTGGGGCTTAGTGGCAAAGATGACTCTACTTCAGTTAGCAGTGACGAATTGCGTAAGGCCTATGCTCTGCACTTAGCCCGTCGAGGTTTTATTACGCTCTCGCCGCGCAATTTCTTGTGGCCCACAAATATCGGGATTGCCGCGAAAGAACAGGCCTCAGCATTTCACGAGCGGCAACCCAAGGCTAAGGGAATGGCGAGAATGCTTCTGGACAGCGTTAAGGCTGTAGATGTTCTTTGCAATTGGAATGGCGTCGACAACAAACGACTGGGAGCGATTGGGCATTCGCTCGGCGCCAAGGAAGTTCTTTATCTGGCAGCCTTTGACGAGCGTATTGTGGCCACTGTTAGTAGCGAAGGCGGCTTAGGGATTGCACAATCAAACTGGGACGCGCCATGGTACTTAGGAGCGGACTGCACCAAAGACAACTTTGCTATGGATCATCATCAGTTGTTAGCTGCGGTGGCTCCACGAGCATTTTTGTTGATTGGCGGCGAGGCGTCCGACGGAAGTGCGAGCTTGCCGTACTTGATCGAAGCACAAAAAGCATTCTTCGTCTCGGGTAAGCCATCACAACTGGGCTTCTACAATCATAAGCAAGGCCATCACGTCACGGACGAATCGCTAGCCCGTTCGATCGGCTGGCTGGAGTGGCAACTCAAATAGAACAGAGATGCCGGTAGTGGACGAGGTGACAAGTCCCCGCGAATCACCGTGTGACAGGACTCGTTACCTCGTCCACTACCCTAAATACGAAAGGGAGCAAAGCACTAGTCGCCCAACGAACTGGATTGCGCTTGCGGGTCCTCGATCGCGCGGATCCACTCGGAGATATCAGACTGGACGAGAAGCAATCTGCCCCAAGCTCGCTGATCAATTTCAACGCGTCGTTCTTTTTCAGCGACGATGCCATTTTCAACTAAGCCGCGCAGTCCCATGTGGATGTGATCCAGGACTTCGCGAAGCTCAGCGGCTTGGCCTGGACTCATGCCTCGCGGCAAGGATGGCAATGAGCGTTGATTAGAAGAACCATCGGCGGCAACTCGTGTGCTCGAAGCATTCTCGTCTTCAAACTCAAGGTCGCCACCTGCTGCGCCTGATACAGATCGATTCCCGACGAGAAGAACAGTTCGACCAACGGAAATGGTATCGCCGTTTCTAAGGATCTTGAGGTTGCAGACTTGACCGTTAACTCGTGTTCCGTTGGTGCTATCCAAATCGGTAACAACCAAGCGACCGTCGTCTTCTTGAATCTTGACGTGAAAGCGACTGATGCGCTCGTCATTCAATTGCACAAGATTGCCCTCTTCACGACCGATAGTGATCGGCGTGGCCAAGTTATGGAACACTCGACCTCGGTCGGCCCCTTGAAGGACTCGAAGGGTAATCGATTGGGCCATTATGGACAGTGCAAGAAAAGATTGGACAAGGCGGCGTTATAAGGGAACGCTCTATTGTGAAACAAAATCAGAGCCGATGCAACTTTTAAGCTTCAAAAAACCGCACCAATGTACCTAATCAGGTGGTCTAGGTTTTGGCAACCGTCAAACGCGGTTTTGACTCTAACGGCTGAGTCTAGCGCCCATCTCGCAGGCGATCGCCGAGCGAATTGTCCAGGTCTGGGATGTCGTAGATCTTCTGAATAGTAACATCCACATCGTATTCGACGCGTCGGAAGTGAATGGTATTGTCCTCGAGAATGACATAACAGCTTCGCCAATCACCGTCTCTGGGCTGGCCGACGGAGCCGACATTGACCATGACTTTTTCTTGTCCCAAGTCGAATTTGTAGCCGATTTCCTCGGGGCGCCTGAAGCTCATGTCTGCGGTAAAGACGCCAGGAACGTGAGTGTGGCCTTGGAAGCAGATTCGCTGAACCATGGAAAAGAGCTTTTCCATTTTGCGATTGTTGTAGATGTCTTCTGGAAAGACATACTCGTTGATGGGGTTACGCACCGAACCGTGTACGAACATGACGGTGCCTTCGCGGCGTGTCCGTGGTAGGTTGGCGATGAAGTCCAGACGAGCGTAGCAATTCTCGGGCGTGTCGCCGGATTCCAACTGCTTTCGAGTCCAAAGAATGGCTTGCTCGGCCGTGTTGCTAAATCCTTCTGGATCGAACAAGGCCGCTAAGTCGTGATTGCCAATGATCGTTGAATCAAAGGTACGAGCAATATCGATGCAAGCGTTGGGCTCGGGGCCGTATCCTACGATGTCGCCCAGGCACAAGATTTGAGTACATCCCTGAGCGCGTATATCGGCCAGGACTGTCTTCAGTGCCTCGAGGTTTCCGTGGATATCACTAACAATGGCTCGCCGAACCAACCTTCACCTCTACTATCTACCAGTCCGTAATCGATCACCAAGCATGTTGTCGAGCTCAGCTATCGCATAGATCTTCTTAGCTGTTGCATCGAAGTCGTATTGTATCCTGCGAAACTCGACAGTCATCTTTGCGGAATCGTGAATCACATAACACGCTCGATTGTCTTCGTCGCGAGGCTGACCAACTGAGCCGACGTTGATCATCAGCTTCTCTTCGGTCAAGTTGAAGACGTAGTTGCAGTCTTCGGGAGTGATGAACTCTTGGTTAGTCGTGAAGACACCGGGCATGTGAGTATGCCCTTGGAAGCTCATGCCGGTTACTCGTTCAAACAGCACTCGCATCCGATTCGTATCATAGATCGATTCTGGGAAGACATACTCGTCGGTCGGATCGCGCGGGGATCCATGGACGTAGAGGATGTTGCCCTCTTTGTGAAACTTAGGCAGTTCGCTCAGAAAGTCCCAGCGCTTATTGATGGCGGTAGCCGGCCCAGGCCCTCGATCTAGTTCGTCCCGAGTCCAATAGATGGCTCGAAGGGCGACTGGATTGAACCCATCAGGGTCAAATAGGGCCGCTTGATCGTGGTTTCCCAAAATGGTCAGAGCGCATTTGCTCATGACCACATCTAAGCACTGGCAAGGATTGGGGCCGTAGCCCACAATATCGCCCAAGCAAATTATGCGATCGACGCGCTGAGCACTGATGTCGGCCATCACCGAGGTTAATGCCTCGTGATTGCCATGAATGTCACTGATGAGTGCTTGACGCACGGAACTCTCCGACGAGTCTAAAATCGTATGCTGGTGTTAATGGACGTCCAATTGTAAATGCCGTTAGGGCTAGTCGAAAGGCTCATCCGCGGCCATCCTGTGGATATTGCCATCTTTCCGCCCCCAAATCACCCTACGCAGCCACCCTGCCCCGCACCCTTCACCGCTTCGCCGAATAGTCCCGCCAAATGCTACAACTTGCGATCGAATGTTCGGGAATGCATGGAAGTATTGCCATTCTTGATGGTGCGGAGACTGTCAAGCATGTTGGACTTCCTACCGATCGCAGTAGCGTTCAAAGTCTGGCTGCGAACGTCAAAACTCTTGTCGACAAAATCGGTCGAAGTCCCGACTTTATCAGCGTGACCCATGGGCCGGGGTCATTTACCGGGCTTCGCGTTGGCATCACCACGGCCAAAATGCTCGGGCTGGCGTGGAGTCTACCGATTGTAGCGGTGGACACTCTACAGGTCTTGGCCTATCAGATTGTCCATCGGCATGCAGCACCTAGTCAGATAATTGCCGTTCCCGTGATCAACGCATTCCGGCGACAAGTTTTTACCTCCGCCTGGCTAGCTAGACCGGATGCGACAATTGTGCCGCTCAGCCAAGCTCATGTTGTCGATGCTGACATATGGGTGGATCACCCCATGGGCAGCGGACTATTAGAGGACGAGCTTTCCCAAGACAGTCAGGTCGACGCTCACGGATCGCAGTTTCAGGTATCTCCTAGCGACAGGATCGACGCGCTCGCGACAACTCTTATTTCCGTCGGCGGTCCCGGCCTGGAGGTCTATCGCCCCAACATCTTACCCACCAGTCCAGGTCGGCCGACTGTACAAATCGTTGAAGGCGTCAATCCCGATGCCCAGTGGGTCGGACGAATCGGTTGGCAGCTTTTTCAATCCGGCCAAACACTCTCTCCCGAAACCCTCGTCGCCAACTACGTCCGCGCCAGCGCCGCCGAGGAAAAGCTCAGCAAGTAAGAGTACTTCAATCGCCTAGCAACTCTTGGTACCACAGCAGTTCACATCGCTGTCGAACTGCATCCGTCATCCGAACTTCAACTTGTAATTGCTGTGTCCCCACACAACCTTAACGTTCGGTAGAGCTCAGTTGGTAGAACAAGCGACTGTTAACCGCTCGAGTCTTACTGGAGGAGGGGCTGATCCTCTGTCCCGATTGTGGCCGAAGACTATCGGTTAGTAGCAAATCTCGCCAGCGCAAAAGCGGCGCGACCATCATTTTTCGGACTACTGCTGTCGCTCCACTTCGGGCGGACGTCCACCTTGCCTGGGAGTTCGCTTCACGGCGACTTTGCTTGAAGATGACGTGGTGAAAGCAATCAAGTTACTTAGCGAGTCCAATGCTGAGTTGGCGAGGCACTGGAACAAGTTGGACCTTCGACAGCAGCGGCTGCTTGTTCCGCGAATCGTAGATTCTATTTCAATCGATGCCGTGAGTGAAACGATCACCGTCAAGCTTAAGTTCGATGCGTTAGAATTTCTTGACTAGAGTCATACCAGATGCCTAGATCACTTCTCCGTAATTGCGAAGCTCGTTCGAAGTCAGCACCAATCCCTGTTGCGTTAAGCAATTAAGATATTCATCAACGCTCTTAGGTGGATTGCGAAGGTTAGCCCTTTGGCGTTTGGCAGCTGCACAAACAAGATTCGGAGCAAGGCCCATTTGTGACAATACGAACTCGTCAGGATGAAGTGCTTCTATCCCATACGGTTCAAGGGCGCTCTTGGGAAAATCCTTTATGTTGAAGGTGACTATGGAATCGGCGCCGCAACGAATTGCCGCTGCCAACACATGCCGATCGTCCTTGTCAGGCAACGACAGAGAGGGTATCAGCGATTCATATCCTGTCACCAAACAGTCGAGCACATTGGCATCCATGAGTTGCCTTGTTCGGTCGAGTTGGCGTGCCTCGAGGTCAGGGCGATCCTTGAGCACGTTGCGAATCCACTCGTCGTGAATCATGTCGGTCCAACGAGCTCGAAACAGATTCGTGATCGCTAGATGCATGAGAAAGTCGCGGAGCGCTGCCGGGTACAGTACGCAGGCATCGTAGACCACGGTGAACTGCGTCACGATTAGTATCCCAAGCCCAGCCTTTGTGCCTCCGCGGACAGTTCATCGAGCGACTCAAGTCGCTTACGATCCATCGAACGTTTGTATTCCATCAAATCTCTGAACAACACTCGGCGATGTGTTCCAACTTTCCGGAAAGGGATATTTCCCTTTTCAAGTTGCTCCACAATGAAAGGTCTTGAGACTCCCAGCAATTCTGCCGCTTGCTGAGTCGTTAATTCCGCATGCACGGGGATCAGCGTGACCGCGTTTCCTTTCGCCATTTCGTTTAGTATGTCCCCAAGCAGCTTAAATGCGGCTGCTGGCACGGACACCACCGTCTCATCTCCGCCTTGTGTGCTGACCCGCAAACTCAGTGGCGAGTCTGACTTGCTGGAAACGATTCTGGCAATGCTTCTGCTCGAAGCTATTGCAAGCTCCTCGTCGTCGCGACTTGGGGATACTGCGTCTGGGAAATCGTTCAGAGTAGTGCTCATTTTGTTTTTACCTCCACACCAACTCTATCGTCCATTCGCAGCAAAAGCAATAAACGAAACAAACGAAAGACCGCTTTTCCGCTCTCTGATGTTACCTGTGATCGACAAATCCGGCCCCAGAAATGCCACAATACAGCAGTTTCAGTAACAGGTTCCGACCGCAAAGTTTGAATACATCTGCTTTCGCACATCGCAAAAGTATCCGGAAAACACCTGCATGGGTGGTTTTTGGGCGGGTTCTGTTAACCGCTCTGTCGCGTGCGCCAGCTAAAATTTGATTTTTTAGACATAGGGGTTTACTTCGGTCCCCGAGAGAAACCGTTACGAACTGTGTCGTGTTTGATTGAAGGTTTGTTTTTTAGTGGGCTTTGCCCGAGATTTTGGTTATGTCATGCGTCTACGTTGTGCAATTGTATTGAATAGCCGTGATGCCTATGAGGAAATGTGTTCTTCTATCTGTAGGGTTACACGCAAACTGAGTCCTTAAACTCGGATCTCTGAACTACGCGATCAAGTAACTCAAACTGCTTGTTCATTGTCAGAGCAAGTACGACATGAAAAGTGAGAGTCTTACGATCTTCGAAGTTAAGCGAATCGCGTTGCAAAACATTCAAGAGCTCTTCGTTTCGTCCATTCCATATCAAGCCAGTACAAAACTCTCCGAGAGCGCTATCGCTCACAGGCAGGTCTAAATTGACAAATCCTGCTGCAATAGCCAAATTGCTTTTGCTTATCAGTGGCGAGTCTGTCTTGATTTCATCCAGCAGCTTACGAATTTCCTGAACAACCAATTCGCTCGTTCTGAATTTTGGTGCATGGTGAATCGGATCATCAAGAAGAAGGAACGAGAGTAAAAAGAGAGTTGACTTGACTAGCACTGATGCAACTCCTTGCGGTTGATGGTGGCTAACAAGAGCTTAGCAAGTAAGGCTTACCCAAGAGTTCAGCAGAGACGCCAGCGTTCTTCATGCGTTCAATAATGGACCAAGTTGGTAAGGTCCAGGATGCCCAGAGCTTTGAACTGGGGTAGGTGCTGGCTAATCGTTGCGTGCCTCCATTTCGAACGTAGTTTAGCTTGGGTGGCCACAAGGGGCTGTCAAAATCCCATCGCCTCGTTAATTCGAGTACCGAAAGGTGACCACTTGACAGATCGTTCAACGCGTCTCGCTGCGGATCGATTCAATCGTCAGTTCGGAACTTTTCTCAAAGTGTTTTAGATCCCTGTCCAAATTGCACCTAGGGCTTCGTCTGTCTTCGCCAAGTGGTGTAACAGCAACCAAGCTAAATCAGAATCCGTATGGATATAGGCAACTGCTGCCCAATCAATGTCAGGAGTCGTAAATTTGCCCTTGCCGCCAAATTGCTTTGCTGTGTCCCAGCACGTTTCTTTTATCACGTCGCGTTTCTCCTAATCTTTTTTGAAGAACTTGCTGGGTGGCTTTAACTTGGGTCCGGTAGACGAATCTGTTGCCTTTGCAGTACTTCCTTCTTCAACCGGCACTTGAGCTGTGCCTTGTTCAATGGATTCACTGGCAACTTGCGAATTAGCTTTCGCCTCAACCTGATTGTCCTCCTTTGATGGCGGTTGCTCTTCTGGCAATACGTTTGCGGCCTGAACTTTGAACAGCGGTGATGAGGGCCTAACAGGAAACGAAGTTCTTAGAGCGCTATTTGCAATCGGTGAAGAACCGTGGCTCTCTGCAACAGGGATAAATACACGGGGCTGTGGGCTTTCTGTTTTCTGCGGAACAACAAATGGCGACGTGGCTACGGGGCCAGCGACACTCGGTGTAGGAGCTGCTGATTCAGGAGCATTGCTTTTAGGTTGTGCAGCTGGTTCCACTAACTCTGCTGTAATCAATACATCGCCTGGATTGGGGCTGTTATTTAATGTGTTCCAGTCGGCAGGTTCCCATAAGAGGCCATTTGAGTTCTTGGAAGTCGCATGGCTGTCACCAACTTGCCCGTTTAAGATAAACCATCTTTTACAAAATGCAGTCTTGATCAAAATTCGTCCGAGAAGCAGAGTATCTCGGCGCATTTTCTCTACGCGCAGCGTAATCTCACATGGTCCCTGCGGTAAAGTCGAGGGGGATATGGCAATACCAGAAACCTCAGACGTTAACTTACAAGGAGCAGCCGCGGAGATTCTTAGCCTGAACTCGTTTTCGTGCATCGGCGCTAAATGCCCCAGGTAAAGCGTTTTGGGGTAGCGCCAAGTTCCATTTTCTACAGCAAGTCCTGAAATGCCGCCACGTACTTCGACATCGTCGAATTCTACATGTGACTCTTTAGCAATTTGAATAGCCGTGTCAGTGAGGTCGTCTTTACTAGGCGTATCATCGGTGACTTCGACGCGCAAGTTGCGAATCTCAACTTGGACCTTGCCTTCAATAACTAGAACTGGTCCACGGAGCGCCCATAGCGTTGCACGCTGACCATCAATTGTTATCGGCTTGCGAATGTAAATGGGTCCTGGATATTCTCCTGGCATTAGCTCCAATACGTGGTTCGCGTGAGTGGCGTCCACTTGGGCTTGCAAATGATCTCGGATTTGTTGGTTAGAGATATACATGTTGCTACTATTGTTCAATTCAACCACTCGCCCCCTTTTTTATTCCGTGTCAAAAGTCGGTTTGCGTAATCGGGCGGCTCGGTCGCAATTGAAGCTTGCCTTGGGTCAACTCTTTGTGAAAATTCGTAATGGGGGCGGTAATCGAACATAGTTATCTGTAATTCTTCAAAACAAAACCTAAGTCTTGCTCCTGCAGGCTTTTCACAGAAACAAATCCAGGATCATTACTATCCCTGACTCGGAGAATGAGCGCCTTATCTACCTTAAGCCTGTGAACAACCGACTTTCCAGCTGACGAATACTCTACTGTGTATCCACTTAGCCCCTCGCCGTCGTCAAAGTTGGGGAGATGCGCAATCTCTGAAGCAAGAACAACATCAGTCTCTCGTGTCTGAGTTGATGTTGAAACGCTGTGATTGCTATTGAGGCCTAGACCCTGCGACAATCCTTTACTACGTTGAGAGCTATCACTAGTACTCCAACTGTTTGGCCCGACACTGCTACCCGCAACTCCCGACGTGATCGTAGTGCCCTCCTGGATCTGGTTTCCGAAGTTAGTAGATGTGCCACTCGAAGCGGAAAATGAGAAATGCGTTTCTCGTATTTCTGCTTTACCGATACACTTGGAAGCCCACTCCGCAGATTCTCCGGATAGCCGCAAGAAAAGCTTATGGGCACAGCTGGCAGTTAATTCGTGAGCAAAATCCTCACCAAATGCCCCCTTAAGTCCACCATAATCCTGGAATCCTATTACGGCACAAACGCCACGAGACCTTCCTTTGTTGATTAAGTCTCCAAGACCTGGCACTTTCCCCAACTCGCGAAGTTCGTCAAGGAAAAGCCAAGTTCGGTTCATGGCTCTCCATTGGCTGTCGTCTGTATGATCTAAAACCTGTTCCGAGACTCTTTTCAGCAAGAGCTGATTAATAACTCCCAGTGATTCAGAGAATGTTTGATTGGCACCAAGCAAAATGATAGTGTTCTTAGAATCAATGAATTCTTTAATTGAGACTTGTCGTTTTCGTCTGCGCGCTACACGCCAACGAGCCGCGATTGCAGCATACTGAAACAAATGTGAAGTAAGTTCCGCAAACACATTGTTACCTGTTTCTCCGCCACCCAAAACCCCTAGTGCCATTGTCAAGTATGGATCCCATTCGTCACTAGTCAGAAATTTTTTGAGGATCTCTAAGTTGAGACATGTTTGAATTAGATCTGCGAGATCCCATTCTCCAGGATTTAACTTCATGTGCTTTACGATGACAGCGGTCAAGACGGTTGCTGCGGCTTTTGGGAAAAACGGCTGAGAGTGATTGTCCTTACAGGGTATGATAGTTTTGGCAAGTTGAAAAGCTTCTGCGGAGGATTGATAATCTGAAGCGATATCCCATGCATGACAACGTTCATCAAAGGGATTTAGTATTCTGATGTCAGAAGCATTAACTCCAATACCTCTTAATGTGCAGAAAAATTCCTGTTTAGGATCATAGAAAATTGCGCGATCATTACCGGGCAGTTTGGGTTGGTCCGTACCAAATACCGATTGAGCCAAGATTTTGAAACATAGCGTCTTACCTGAACCTGGAACTCCAGCAACCATAAAATGGAGATTTGCACGATTCAGTCTCCTAGGCATGCCGCCCCAATTAATAAGGGGCGTTCCCTCTGAATCAAATCGATGTGCATAAAAGCTAGGAAGTGACTTGGCTAATTCTGGGCCACGCTGGGTAACTTGAGCAGCATTGGGCTGAAGAGACTTGATTAATTCGCTTGATGAACTCTGGCGTAGCTCGTTGCCCCGAGTATGATTTACATCCATTTGTTTTGCCAGTTTGTTCGTAAGTTAATCTGCAAGGGGAAAAGGAGTAATGTGTATCGCAGATTGGAATCATATCTCGGTCATAGCCTTTGCCTGCCTTAGAGTGCTAAGAAATCGTTCTACATATGCTAAATGCCCTTTAGATCTCTGCAAGAATGCTCCTAGTTCTTCTTCCAAACCGATACACGGCTCCAAAAAACCGGCTGAAGGAATTTTTGACATATAGTGGTTGAATCGTAGGCTCGCATTACGGCGGGGATTAAGATAAGTTTCCTCAAAGGACTTCCATACAATTTCGTTAAATAATAAGGCGCAAAAGAAGATACAAACGATCGCAAGAAAGATTAGCAATATGGCTTGGAGCATTTTGTTTTCAATTGCAGAAAATAGGAGTGTTGGCGCAAAACAACGCGATCCACTCCGGGTAAAACCTTCCGCAAACGCCTGAATCATGCTCAAAAAGGTCGTAAGAGCATTCCTCAGCATAATGAGCAGCATCCATGCAGCTGTTGTAGCAATTCCGCGCATACGATATGTCTTAAACAGTACTCTATTTGCGTATTCAACGACTACAGCTTTGTTTGATACTCGATTCTCAAAGGTGTTGGGATTTCGGATTCTTGCAGCGTCATAGCTAGTGGCAATGTTTAGTACGTTACCATCGATTGTGAAAACCAAGTAGAAGTACCCGATTTCATCAGCGATTCGTTTGGCAATGCAAAGTGCGGTGCCACTTAGTTTTCCCACCAGAATTGAGTTTCCGTATAACTCAGCTTGCCGCTGTAGTAGAATCTGAATAATGAAGGTTTTAAATGCTTCCTTATCTCCTTGGCGATTTGCTGGAATCTGAATGCTAACGAACTCTAGTTCATATCCTGGATCTGAGAGTTGTGGGAAGGACGGTATTTTACTAAGTGACCAATTTTGAGAGCTGCTCCACTGCCGAGCCATGACGTACCAATCAGCGAATTCAAGCTCCCTGCGGCCTAGTCCGTTCTTTATTTGAGAGTTAAGTGTCATCACTTGAGCAATTGAGTTTAAGCGGTTGCTTGAAGGTCGAAGAAGGTCTAAGAGGTTCCTGTCACTAGAAACTACATTCGTAGTTTTACTTCATTTGAAATTTGAATGTTGCTTTCTGCTAATCGTCGTTCAGAATCTGCTCGAATTACATCGTCAATTGTTGGTGTCGAACATCGGGAAGCCGAGTCTTTTTGAGTTTGACTATCCGTAGCAACCAATGAATCAGTCTGCAGGGGGGTTGATGCTAATTTTGTAAAAGCGCCAGATATCCTATCTGGATAGGCCACAAAGAACTGTTCCCCACCCCCTGAGTAAAGAAGTCCGCTCGGGTTAAAGCTGTTTTCGGTTGGTTCGCCAACGTTTCTTGCAATGCTCTTTAGTACAGATATTTCACGATTAGCTGTGAATATCTCTAGATTGCGATTGCTCTCAACGTCAACCGCGCAGTCTTGTAGGGCAATTTCGTCAATTGGGGTATTTGGAGATGTGTAAAAATTTCCATCTCCTTTTTGGTTCGGAAGTTCGTACCTTTTTAAGACATCTCCTGGTTGTAGAATAACGACTTCAACGTCTTTTTGAAAATCAGTGCCATTTATAAAATTCTGAACATCTTCTGGCCTAGCTTTTGCGTAATCTTGAAGATAGTGCATTGCAGTTTCGTATCGCTGACGTTGATCGGGGTTCTGAAGTATCTCGTTGAGTCGAACCTGAGTAAGTCTATCTATGTTGTCCACAATTCGCTCCAGTATGTCTGTCACTTAGCATCAGGGCTGAATCAATTCTACTTGAACAATTTTACCATCTTTTTCTTGTGAAAGTTTGAACATCGTACCATTCGTCAAAGCTACAGCTTGGCCACTTGGCACCCTGTTGCCTCCTGGGGAAGTCAAGCTGGGAAGATTTTGGTTGACAAGTAACCATTGGTTACCGTGCCAGACACAATAGGCCAGTGGCGTACGATTTGAAGCAGGTCCCGGAAACTTGTTCGAGAATGCATGCCATTCAAACAGAGAACAGTTGTGGTAAGCAACAAGGCTACCGTCGGGCATCCATTGCCCTGGCCTTACTTCGGATCGCAACTTTAGCACTGGAATTGGAATCTGAGGTTTGGCTTTGCAGACGGGACAGGAGATGCACTTAGGGTTGCTGAGCACAAACCATTTACTAGAACAAGCACTATTGATGCATGGAATCAGCGCATCCCAAGTACTCACCAATCCTTTGACCCATTCGCTTGCTGTAGGTCGCTGGTTGGGGTGTTGTATTCCATCCACAAATGCACGACGGAACAGTTCACTTAGGGCTGGACCTAAAGCAGTCGCGGAAAGATAGTTTAGGTCAATTGGCCTGTTAGCATTGTTGGTTGGATGTTCGCAATACAATGCTTGTGGGCCATACGTGAGAAAATCCTGTTCCTCGGCGGTGTTGGCATGTGGAATCCTCTTTCCAGCCAATGGGTGTCTCAATAACAAATACTCGTAGCACAAGACTGCCAGTGCGTGTTCATCTGTTCGTGCACTTGGGTGTTTTCGGTTTGGGTCCTTAAGTGGCAGTGACATTGTAGCCAACACTTCTGGAGCTATGTAACCTTTCGTCCCAAGTACATCTGGTGGATACAGTCCTGGCACAACTAGAGAATCAATATCAATTACAACGCTGCATCCTTTTGATGGATCGACTAGAACGTTGTTGTTACTCAAGTCAGAATGTGCCAAACCCGCTTGGTGAAGTCGAGCAACCGAGCGTGCCATCTGAATACAGAGAGCCAAGTAGTTTCGCCAATTCCCCAATTCACTCGGAGCGAATTTCGCCAAAATTGAGCGAGGCTTGGTTAACGTAAACCAGGAACCGTTTTTCTCATTTCCTTTGAGTGGACCCTCGGAGAAGAAAAAGTTTGGAGCGTATGTGGGTGTGATGATACCAAACCGAGGTTGTGTAACGATAGCGGTTGGCCAACAGAACAAGTTGCGATAATAAGCCGCATCTTGATCGTTTTGGGCGCCACCGCCCTCAGATCTAGGAATGGTTGGATTGTACTTTCCAACAATAGCCTCCAGGCGTTGAAGTCGAACTGGATCACGCCCAGCGTCTGCATCCTTGTAGAAGCAGACTACTTCTTTTCTATCGGTAGTAAAGAAAACCTCCTTCATCGTGCCCGAAGGTGGATCGTCGACTACGACGAAATCTCGCGTTCGACCGTTCTTAAGAGTTGCTTTAGCTACTCGCACTGTCCACCTTGTCGATGCAAAATCAACAATGTGCGATCATCAAATGAGCCGCGCACATGATACGTATCCAACCATCTGAGTAGGTTGTCTAGTGGTTCGTTTGAGGATTGTACAACTGCCTGAGACAGCAGACTTGGGTTGTTCACCACATCTTCTGGACTCAATCCCAATGTTGTCGCTAGCTTGGTTAGCGAGCAAACAGTCTCTTTTCTCGAAGCTCCTTCAATTGTTGGCAGCTCGACTTCGACAATCCCCAACTGTGAATCCAATGTTGCTGTTTGTTCAGCGCCACTTCCCTGTGCGTTGGGAAGTGGCAGGGCACCATTTAAAACCAAATCGCCGTACAAACGAAGCATACCAGGATCGTTGGGGAAGTAGTCATCAGCAACTCCATCTGTCATGAGCATCAGGCAGCGCAAATTACACAAAGCGGGAAATATCTTGCTCATTAGCTTGTTAGCATCGATCTCGCGAGGTTCCAGGAATCGTACTTCTCCTGAATGTTCGCCGCTATCGGGCGTCATTAGGAGCATCTGCTTTCCATCTTCGCGAATAGCACCAATCATACCGTCACCGACGGCTAGAGAAAAAATCAAACTGCGCGTGCCGTCTCCGTATCGCACGTTCGTGTGTACAGTGAGAAGCAATGTGCAGTAAAGATCCTTCGTTGTCAGCGGACGGCCTAGCCATTGTTCGTATCTGGAGTCCGCATTTCTCTCGCTGACGGCATCCTCGATTGCACGCCACGCGCAATGCATCGATTCGACAAGTTGTTTCTTAACAAAGTCTATGTCTTGAGCGGAGAAACTAGCGGCCTCCCACACGTCTCGGTCAGCAATATGGTGATCACGGAGTGTTCTATCAAGTGATTCTATTGCAGCTGTACAAGCTGCTTTCGCACCAACTCGCGACAACTTATAGGAACCGCCACCGTCTGAAACGGCAAGAATCGTCCAGTCTCCTGTCTGACGGAACTCAAACCAATCATCACAATGAGTACCTTCGTGTTTGTGCTTTTTTCCACGAACACGAGCCGCAGTTATTCGATAGCCGTTAGAAGTTCTTTCTTCTTGGGAGAAACTCTCGTCGTGAGGATCTGGCTCGGCTTCAGGCAATGGTAAGTATCGCCATTGTAATCCGCTCATCGTATCATCATCCTGTAACGGAGTTGGAGTTGGAATAGTTGGTTGTGGAGTTGCTGGTTTGATTGGTGCTTGGGGCTGCGGACTCCTGGTAGCAGGAGTTTGTACCAAGTTTGGACGATAAGGCTTGCCGAGAGTACCAGGAGGTGCAACGTTGGCGCCAGCTACCATAGGACTGGCTTTTGATCTCCGTTTTACACAACGCCTAACCACCTCATCAATTGGA
>CAUJKA010000223.1 GCA_963204965.1 Planctomycetota bacterium
GCTGTCCAATGTCGCGATCGTCTCGCCAACTTGAACCATCTCTCCGGGTTGCTTGCTCCAACCAACCAGTCGGCCGGGAACCATTGCAAAGACTTGCTCTGTATTTTGCGGCTGAATCTCGACCGGACACGCCACATGGTACGGCAGCGGCAGCCAAATGAATGCAGCCAAGACAACGGCAGCAATCGCACTTGAGGTCAAAATGTTTTTTCGTTTCATCCTACTTGCTCTTCCAGGAGTCCTGAAGAATTTGATGATTTCCCAAAGCGGCTTAACAATCATTCCCACGATACCCGCAAACGCAACAGTTCGCCCGATCGCTTGCAAACCGTAAGGTTCAAGCACTTCAATCAAGAACATCGTGATCGAGAATACAACGACCCAGCGGTAAACAACCGAAGCGATCGTATAGAGTGCAAACCAAAACTTATGCTTGTGTGGCAAGAATGGATTGTCTTGCAGTTGAAGTCCTAAACAGTTGGTTTGGAACCATCGCTTGAGAATTTCCGTTGCCTTCTGTCGAAGGTTGGGAATCTCCATGATGTCCATCAGAATGTAATAACCGTCGAAACGCAGCAATGGATTGCCATTGAACACAACCGTACTTACCGAACAGATAAACATCACCGACAAGCACAGGAAGTTGAACATCCCCGGCTCGCTGAACCACCAAAGGTAAGTTGCAATCGATGCCAGCGTTAGCTCGACGTACATTCCCGCAGCGCCAATGAACACGCGATGCCATTTATTGGGAAGCATCCAAGAATCGGAAACATTGCAATACAGGCACGGCGTGAAAACTAGGAACATCAGTCCCATTTCGTGACACTCGCCACCGTACCGTTTACAACTCAGTCCGTGCCCAAACTCGTGCAAGATCTTCACAACAGCCATCGTCACGCCCAGATAGATCCAGTTGTGCGCGGCAAAGAACTGTTCGAAAGTCGGCAGCTTACTTTGGAACTGCTGCAAGTTCGCCAGAAGCAAAACAACGGCACTCAACCCAAACATGGCCACGAAGAAAATGGCTGGCAGTGTGAAGTACCACCATGTGAATGGATTGAGGAAGGTGAGTATTCGTTCGGGGTCGATGCCGCGAAATCGCAGCGCGAAAACGTTCGATAGTTTACTAAACAGCTCGCGGCGTTTCTTGTCGTCGCCGCGTCGACGCAGTTGTCGACCTTGTCCGGTTGCTTCAGAGATCACTAGGCCGCTGCGGTGCAACATCCCGATGAACTGCTGAAGATCTTGAAGGGTGATGCGCTGCGGAGCGAACTCGGCTTGGAAGCGATCTTTGATCTGCTGGAGACTGGTCTTGCCGTCCAGCATATTGAGAATTGCGTACTCTTCGTCATGGAAACGGAAGTAGTTCAGTCCCACCGGCTCTTTCACGACCCAATAACTACGACCATGATAGATATGTCGCTTAGCATCCAAATCCGGCCGACAGCGCACCCGAAGTGGACGCATTGCGCTGTTGACTAAACTGTCGGCCATTGTTGTCATGTCAGATCGAATTCCAATCGATAGAGCTGGACTTGGAGTGTTACGCGAAAACGGTTGTTAGGAGACTACTCGACAGTAATCATGACTCGAGTTGGAAGACCATCACGAAGTATCCACGACTTGCCGATCTGCGCATTTTTGATTTTCGCTGACACGCGAACGCGATCGCTACTGTCAATGTCACTGCTGACGAAGTTGATGGTTGATTCAGCCGAATGTTGTTGACTTGGCGTTATGTCTACTGAGACGCGAATCTTGGCGCCTTCCAAACTTGTAATCGAAAGCCCTCGATCGTAAATGTCCTTGATCTTCACGTAACCGCTGACCTTCATTTCCGCCATGTGGTGAATTTTCATAACGGGTTCACCAGCTTTAATCCAGGCACCTTGGTCCTTCATGCGTTCGTTGACGTAGGCATCCCAAGGAGCGACGATGTCGTACAATCCAAGCTGTACTTGGGCGGCATTCTGTTCTGCCTGAGCAACCCGCACAGCCAACTGATCTGTCTGGTGAGTCACCGTAGCAACTTCAATTTGCAGCATAGCTTTTTTGGCTTCCAGTCCCTTGCGTCGAACGGCAATCTCGCTTGTCACACGCTTCGAGAACATCTGAAGCTCTTTGTCGTATTCGTTTTGAGCTACTTCGTACGTTGCTTCTGCGAACCTTACTTCTGCGTCTTGTTCAGCTTTCTTCTGTGCTGATTCAAGCTTCCGCGTGGCAACCTCGACTTGTGCCTGAGCGACGCGGTTGTCAATGCGGAAGAGAACTCCATCTTTAGGAACTGCGAAGCCTTCTTCAACTACCATCTCTTGAATCAGTCCGTCAGCTTGAGCGGCTACATCGATTTTTCGAAGGCACTCAACGCGAAATTCCGAATTGTAGAACTCGAGCGTCTTGGAACCGCCGACGGTACTTGCTTGTGAACCAAGATTACGTTGAGGCGCTTGTCCAAAGCCAACGGAAGCCGCTGCCATGACGACACACAAGCCGAATGCAGCCGCTAATGCAAATCTGTTACGCATTTTTAAACTCCGACAACCTAAGATCAAGAAACAAAACTCAAACAAATCGGAAATGACGATTGGCTTAGAAGTACTGGAAGAGAACTTTAGCTTGGAACCACTCGACCACTTCATGGAACCAAACAAACGCTGCTGAAGCACGACCACAATTCACTTTACCAATGACGGTGGTGTTCGGACGAAGTTTAACTTCCTTCATCAAGTCTTTCATTGAATCAGGTTCAACACGCATCTTCACGACGGGGCCGTCTTCAGTATCCAATTGAGCCCGCTTATGAATCGCATTCAGCGGCAGCTTTCCTGTTAGTTCGTTGGACGCATCCGAAGCCAGGACGTAGGCGACATTCAGTGGCTCGCCATTCTTATTTTTGACTTGTTCTATTACAGCGTCATCCAAGTGCTTCATCCGCTTTTCAGGCATCAGTAGCTCCAACTCCCAGTCTTGGTCTGTGTCTGCAATGTTGACAAGCACTTGACCGGTGACGACAGGACGTTGGCGCAGCTTTTCAGCCAATTTCCAATCCATCACGATGCCGTTGATTGGACTAACTCGAACCAGTTGTGAGCGACGCTCTTCGAGTAGTTTCTTCTGTGCCTCAAGTGAGCCTTTGCGAATGTAAAGCTCTTCAGCTTGTCCAGCAAATTGGCTTCGATCAGCAACGGGAACGCGATTGTCATTGGACATCCGAGCGGCCGTTTCAAACTGAGTTCGGATCGAATCAAGTTCGCCGATGACACGCTCGTATTCAATGTCTAGTTCGCGATTGCGGAGCTTCACTAAAGGTTGTCCGGCTTTCACTTCATCGCCATGATCCACTAGGACATCTTCGATTTCACCATTTTCATGAGCGAAGACTTGTCGCTGAACTTTAGGGCGAAGCGTTCCGTTGGATTTCAGATTGAAGTCAATCTTCACCAAGAAAAGTCCCAGAAGAACGACCGCAGTCAACGCCAGGACAGTCATCGTCTTGGGAAATGCCGAGCCGCGGAATAGCCAAGTGGCTCGTGTGAGTACCTTCAAAACTGGCATACCAAACAAGTCACTGTGAGCTAGCGAGTTGTTCAGCGCGCGAGCTGCGTGTTCGTAGACCAAGTCGCAACGAGCTTTCAAGACATCGTTGGGGACTTGACTTTCGATCTGCTCGATGATCAGAGCACCGATGATCTCGTTCTTGTTCGCGCCTTCGCGTACAACGCTTTGTTTGGATTGAACGTCGCCAGCAACTAATTTCTCGGGGCGACGGATTGGCAAGACAACGATCGATCTTCCGTGCGAAAGATCCACATAGTCTTCTACGGCTTCCTCAAGTTGTGGTGGCAAATCTTCGACCGATCCGTCGTACCACAACGATTCTCCAGCGGCGATGACGCGACCAGCCAAAGCGTTGAGTGCAGTAACAATGTTGGAGCGACTTTCGATCGTATCTTGACCGCTAATCGCCTCTACCTTGCAATGCTTGCCACGCTTGATCGCCACGCTGACGCGATCGCAACCGATCAATTGTCGGCCTTCGTTGGCGATTGTGAAAGCTGTATCGCGTGCGTCTAGATTGTCGTGAGCCAGACGAGCGAAGTGGTCCGCCTGTTGCCACATGTGCTGTCGATCGGCAACACGCTGCATGTTGTTGCCCTTGAGCCATTCGCCGATTAGTCCGGCCATCTGCTCAAGGAAACGCTGGTAGCCCTTTTGTACGTTGGGTGCCGAATCGGGACGCTGGAAGACTTCGATCATTCCAGTCGTTTGCTTGCCGGTCGAAAGCGGCGCAACGACTAGAAGATATTGTGTTGGATTGCCCTCTTGCTGGTCTTGGCCCAGCATGGAGAACGGCGGCACAAGCTCGCTCTTGCCGCGTTGGAACAGTCGAGTCAACAAACGCCCGTGCTTGAGAGCGTCTTCGTTTTCGGCTTCAACGAGATTGGCATTGATGTTGATTTGGTAGCTAAGTCGCAGACCAGTAGCTTCGTCTAATAGCCAAATCGCGCCGCCTACAGCCGCTAGGGCGTCGACAATGCGCTTCAAGACTGCAGGGAAATACTCCTCGGCAGGAACTTCGCTGCGAGACATATCAGCAATCTCGTTAATCAACCCACGAATCTGCTGTTTGGTCTGTTCAACCGACTCTGGGGATGGCGCGGAGGACATGCGAACCTTCACTGTTGAGATAGGACAATGTCAATTTGGAACTGGAAGCATTTAAGCTTGAAGCGAACCGCGAGAAATCTCGTCGAGCTATCGACAATAAGCAGCCTGAGCCCGCCTTCCAACGGTTTTCCGGTCGCAAACGAAAGGCCAATCCAAAATGGTCGCAGACGGTGACGGTTATACCAATTGCGAGTTCGGTCGGCGAATTCGAAATGCTGGCGTTGTAAGGCGAATCAGCAGAAACACTGCTGTTTCCAGTCTTTTTGAGAGACTGAGAGATTCGCAAACTAGGTTCGAATCAAACTGTTGCTTTATGTTACTACAAAGAGTATAAACATTACAACAGATTTAATCAAATAGCAGCTTTGGGGGGATCGGCACTTTTTCTGGATTGTTTAGGCTTGCCAACCGCAAGCACAATCTAATCCGAACAGCTTACGCGGCTAATCCGAACCGCTTACGCTGCGATTCGTGTAGAGGCCGACCCAAAAGTGCCCAAACTTTGTTGACCCCAAAGCAAACAATTTTCACCACTAAGAACCAAAGAGCCTGGAAACGCGGTCCAGCGGTAACCCTTGAATATCAACTCGAATGAAGCACGCACGGAAGCTCGCCGTTCATGAATGCGTTAATTGAACAAACCTTTGCCGAACTCCCCGACTCCAGCGGGTCGACCGACCAAGTGCGGCTTCTGGCAGACTTGATCGATAGCGACTTGCCGCTTCAGTCCTTCCTGGAGCAGCTTCTTCCGCAACTCTGCAGCCTCTACAAAGCTCCCGCGGCCGTAGCTTGGATGAAAACCCAAGGAGCGGTCTTTGGAGTGCGTTACCGCATGGAGGCCTTTCTCTCAACAATCGCCGAGCAAAAACGTCACGAGCGATTGGTGCAGATTGTTTGGCAACAAAAGCAGCCGACTCTTGCCGAACCGACGGAACCCACAAACACCGCTACGTCCAACCACAACCCGAGCGACTTTAGCGGTGAAGCCAACAACCCTACCAGCCACCGCTTGCTGTTCGCTCCAATCGTCCACTTGGGCGAGCCCATCGCACTCTTGGAAATTGTCCTGCCAGCGCATACCGAACCTCTGAATGCCACATCCAGACAGCTCTTTCTGCGCAGCGCCAAGCTTGTTGCTGAACGAGTCTATGGTGGACTGAAGAATCGCATGACGATGCCCGCTGCAAACGTAGCGCGAGCGGAGGCGGAGCTTGGCAAGCTGTCCAGCGATATTCTGATGCTGCACCAGCAGATCCAAAAGACAATCGAAGCGAGACTTGCGCAATTTCAGGGTTGGACTTTTGGATCACTGAGCGAGAACCAAGAGTTTGCCAAGATGGTCCACCAAATTCTGGAAAGCCATGGACTGCGCGTGATTTGCCCCGAATGCGGACATCCAGCGATTCTCAGATGCCTTCGCGCGGGAAACGCCAAGAATGGTGTCTTTGTCTTCGATCACTACCTTGACTCGGGACGCACATTCCACGGCGGACCGACTACAGTGCCTCTTCTAAAGATCATCGCCAAGCCGGCGCGTCGCGGCGCTTCTCAACAAGCCGAGTAGCTGCCATAGCAACCCTCAGCGTCTTTAAGCATTGCTTCCTAAGTGCCGCTCTACTAGCTCGGGGGGATCGACGCTCTAGCGCTAACCCATTGGCCAGTTGAGTCGTACCGCAATAGAGCACCCTCGTGTGAAGAAACTATCTGAAGCCAACCGTTAATGGCTAAGTTTTCCACCAGCGCATGTTTTCGAATAATGTGCTCAATTCGATCCGTGGGTGCTGCAATTAGCACGAGCAAACGTAACGGCGTGTGCTGATATCGCTGCCCATTATGAATCGACTGCCACGGTAGGCCCGTTCGAAGGTCGCCTGCGTTGCCCGAAAGTATTCCAAACTGACCAACCACATTGTGCAGAGTCTTATTACCGCTTCCAAAATTGAGATTGTCGACAGTGGAGGCGTAGTACTGCATGTTGATCCAATTTGC
>CAUJKA010000224.1 GCA_963204965.1 Planctomycetota bacterium
AGGTACCAAAGCGCCCACCGGCTCCGTTGCCGAAAAAGAATAGGCCAAAGGATACCACTTTACACGGATGTTCGTTCTATGACCCAAATTGGTACCCTTTGAGGCGCCTTTCGCTGGTACCCTTTGAAGCGCCTACTGACAACGCATCAGCAAAGTAATTGCACATTACTTCTTTGAATCTTCGAAGACGTACGATTCAGTCTTAGTTTTGACGCCAGCAACGTAAGTCTCCCAGTAATCCGAGTCGATTTCAGACTTTACGCGTATCGTTGTTTGCTTCATTTTCGAAGCGTCTACAGCAAGCTTCTTTGCTAATTGAAATTTATGCCGATCAACAACGAATTCTCTTGATGCGAGCATTACCCTCGTTGACTGGCATGCGATCCCCTCACTGTGAAGTGCAGAGACTATCCCGTCAGACACGGCCCATCCCGAAGAGTTTTCGGATGGTGTGTCCATCAAAAACGGCGTCATTCTTGCAGTCTCGGTTGCGTTTACCGAAACTGCTGAACCACGCGTGGTATGCGTACTTGCATTCTCGGGGATCGCATTCTTTGCCTCACATCCAAGTACACACAGTATTGAGAATATTGTTGACCAATGTCTGTACATGGAATGTTCAAAGATGAAATATCTCTTGGTTTCAGCGCACGAGCGTGAGTCAGCGCATTGGACTAACCGCTCCGCCTTCCACCCTTGGTTCGTCAAATTCCGGCGACTCGCCGTAGCAACCGCTTCCACCACGGAATCGGTCTCGCGATCGCTTCGTATTTCCGCTTTTCTGGCTGATCCACCAGTTGAATATGACACCACTTTTCAGGGAAGCAATCGCGTCCAGTAATTCGGAGACCAAATTCCCGACAAAAACGTTCGATGTCGGTTTCACGAATGACGTCGGTGAGCGGCGAATCGCGCTCGAATGGATACGGCTCGCCACATTGAAGTGTCCATTCTCCGTCCTCGTAGGCGATCGCGCGACGGAGAGAACCGAATTCGTGAACTCCAATGTAATAGCAACTACTATTGGATTGAATATTGAGGACGACAATGCGAGTCGCCAGTAATTGCGATTGCAGTTGAGCGAAGTCAGACAACCTAGAGAAACAGTTGAAATGCGCCGTGCACCATCCCTCTGGGCACGCAGCGTAAGAAAACGCTGTTGGGAACTCACCGAAATGGAATAGATCACCGTAAATTGGTAGTTGAGCGGAAGAGGTGCTAATCAATTCCTTGGACGGGAAAACCTCATTGAAGAAAGCACGGAGTGCTTCTTCGACAATCTCCAATTTAGTGTTTTCGTAATAGATTGAAGTATGTGTAGCCAACTGTTTTCCCAAGGAACAATGCGCTTCAGTGGGTACGCAGAGTTATGCAACCGTTGCTTTTTTCATGGCGTTTGTCACAAGTTCGCTGGACTCTTCCAAGAAGATTCCGATGTCAAAGACTAGTCTATTTCTTCTTGCGAGGGTCGGTTCCGGTGAAAGCGTAATCCTTCTTGGTGGATGGAGCTTCAACGTTAAGTCGTTCTTTAGAGTTCTGACCATATTCAACGGGAAGAAGATCGTCGCAGATTTCGATCTCGCTTCCATCAGCCTCTTTCTTAATCTCTTTGGTGTATGCCGCGCTGATCCGGACAATCTTCTCACCGGGAAGTACGTCTTCGATCACGAACTTACCGTTTTCTACACTGGCACCATACACAGACCCTTTGCCGTCCGTGGGCTCCAAGTTGATCATGCCTCGACTGACCGGTTCGCCGTTGAATGTGACGGTACCTTCAACGCGAGCCAACTTGTCTCCGCATCCGCTTAGCATGGCACAAAGTATAAACAAGAAGCAGGGAACCTTGAGGCGAGAGAGCATTGCAATTCCTTTATACGAGTTGGTCCGAAAGAAGGTAGTGTGGTCACCCAATGGTGCAACCACCTTACCTAGTTGGCATCTATTGTTCGAAGACTACTGAGGCAGAGTGGCAACTTCGCCGTTGGCAATAGTTGCTAGAGCCCGCCATGTCGCCAAGTCGATATTGCTGGCGACGAACTGGATTGAACCGTCTGCTAGAAGCACATTCACTCCACCCGCATGCCGACTTCGCGCTGCAACTGCAACTCGTAATGACGATGTGTTCACAATGCATGGAAGGTTTTGCTTGGGTATGTTTGTGTTAACACCACATTCGTCATTGCGATCTGGGCTCGACGAATTGGGGGTCAGAGTCGAGTGAAACGCCCAGCGACTGTCGCCTGAATTGTTCATTGCGTCGCCGCGTGAGTCTCGATTGGCTGTGCCTCCTGATCCGTCCAAGGCAGGAATGAGAATCTCGGACATCATCAGCGTGTTACTGCTTCCATCGAGAATACTCTTGAAGCCATAGGCACCTGGTACAGGATTGGTGGGTTGCGAAGTGTTGTGGCTTCGGAACAAACCTTGTGCCTCAGAATCAGGAATTCCAGCAACTGTACGTTCGGGCCATCGGCCGTGACTGACGACGTAGTTGACGCGAGTTCGCCAATTGGTATCGCCTTTCCAGAACTGACCAGCACCAGTTGAGTTCGGATCGCTAGGGCAGTAGTAGAAAGGAATTGGGGCTGAGATCAATCCGGTCAAAGTGCTTGGAACGTTGTTCGGAGTGGCAAAGAAGTCTCTGGTCATATCATATTTGTCGAACAGCGCAGTCTGTTCCATATAGGGCCACAACATCACTACGTAGGTTCTTCGGCGAGCATTCTGCGAAGCGTAAGGAAATCGATTGAATGTCGAATGGTGATTGTGCATGCCCAATCCCCATTGCTTTAGGTTGTTGCTGCACTGCATCCGACGCGCTGCTTCGCGTGCGGCTTGAACGGCCGGAAGGAGCAAGCCGACTAAGATGCCGATAATGGCGATCACAACTAGAAGCTCCACCAAAGTGAAACCTCTCTTACTTCGAAACGATTGGGTCATGAAAGTCCTCCGAATAGAAAAGAAAAGTTCTGAAAACGGAAATCGAAACTTAGGAATCAACAAAGCAAAGATTGGAAGAGTGGCAGGTTGCTTCTACGCGCACCTTCAACCTGAATTTTCGTAAATATTACTGAGATCTCAGTTCCGCAGCAAGCGACTTGGGTGACTATTTCGACAGAAAATTGAATTTAAGGGGAAAGTCTACCGCTTCCGCAAATGAAGATAAAGCGGGTTTTGTGACACCACCCTTTAGGAAGCTTCTAGACGCCTGTTTTCTTTGATTTTTGCAGGGCCTCGATCAAGACTTCGTGTCCAACTCGCAAGTGTCGCTCGCCCAGTTCACGCGCTACCTCGCCTCGCCCTGCTCGCATGGCCTCGACGATTTGACGATGCTCAACCAAGCTTTGACTCACGCGACTTGGCAAGTGCGTGAACACGCGATTAATCACTTGGGCGATTCGTGCAGAGAACTGCTGGAGCGTGTTAACAATCAGCTTGTTGCCAAGAAACAATGAAGGAAGCTGATGAAACTCGGCATCCAAGGCAACTGCGTCGCGAATCGAACCAGAATTACCTTCGACCTGCTGCGCATACGCTGTCAAGTTTGCCTCTAATCGCTCGAGTTGTTCCTTCGTCAAACGTCCCGCCATCGAACGCAATGCAAAACCCTCGAGCGCTAAACGAATCTCGTACATCTCGGTCAGTTCGTCCAATGTCAAATCACGAACCAAGATTCCCGATTGCGGCGAAACGGTGATGAATCCCTCGATCTCCAAACGCTCTAAAGCCGCCTTCACGGGCGTCTTGCTCATGCCTAACTCATCAGCAAGTTGCCGCTCAGAAAGAAATGTACCTGGCGGATACTGAAGGTTGTCAAATCGCGAACGCAGTTCATCATAAGCCTTATTCTTAAAGAGTTCGCGAGGAGCACTTTTTCCGTTCTTTGTGCGTCCAGAAACATTCATGGCGGGATTCCGATGGTTGAGGTGGGATTTTCAAAAGAGCGTTGACGCTCTGTTCTGGGATCTCAGTTTGATCTAAACTGCTGGTTTTGGCAAACAAGGTCGAGCAAAGAATTTTTATCCCCGGTCTTAGGTAACCTTCTGCGACCGCACCGACAAGCTAAATGAAATTGACTCCAGCAATGCATTCAATAACTTCAAGAATCTACTTGGCGTGCCTATTCCTGAGTTGCTTAGGCGCGCTGAGTTGCTTAAACACAGTGGCATTGTCCCAAGATGAGCCCAGGTCACAAGGCAGTAGCTCCCAGAATATTGCGACTCCGTCAAGTCGTATGGGCGGCCATCCATTGGCATTGTCGTCTGTTCAGTGGAATCCCTCCAGCTTTTGGGGTCAGCGATTCGATGCGATGAATCGGGGTGTTTCGCAGACGATGACCCCTAATATGTTGGGCAACGACCGGTCGCAGTTTCTTGAGAACTTTAATATCGCCGCGACTCTGAGCGATGGACGCCATCGTGGCCCCGCTTGGAACGACGGCGATTGCTACAAGTGGATCGAAGCTCTTTCAGCCTT
This sequence comes from Planctomycetota bacterium, assembly GCA_963204965.1. Classification (GTDB taxonomy): domain Bacteria; phylum Planctomycetota; class Planctomycetia; order Pirellulales; family Pirellulaceae; genus Aureliella. Next base: position 4,480 of record CAUJKA010000224.1, read on the forward strand.
CTACGCACAGACCAAAGACCCTGAGCTTCTCGACCTGCTTGAAATGTCGACTAAGGTCATCGCATTGGCTCAGCGGTCCGACGGCTATCTCCATACACCAGTCTTGATTGCTGCTCGTAATCTCGACACGAACGTCAAGTCGTTGGGCGACCCCGCAAACTTTGAGATGTACAACATGGGCCACCTCATGACGGCAGCCTGTGTTCATTACGAAGCTACTCAGCAGCGAACATTGTTAGATGTCGCCATTCGAGCGGCTGATTATCTCGATCAACAATTCTCCAAGCCCGACGCATCCGTCGCGCGGCATGCGATCTGCCCAGCTCACTATATGGGAGCCATTGATCTCTATCGAGCCACCGGCAATCCCAAGTATATGGAACTGTGCAAACGTTGGATGCAAATGCGCGATCTCGTGCAAGGCGGAGGCGATGACAATCAAGATCGCATACCCTTCCTGCAACAACGACAAGCTGTTGGCCATGCGGTTCGAGCTAACTATCTCTACGCCGGCGCAGCCGACCTTTACTTGGAAACGCGACAGAAGGAGTTATTGGAGCCGCTATTGGCGTGCTGGCAAAGTGTGCAGCAACGCAAGATCTATGTCACCGGCGGCTGTGGAGCTCTTTACGATGGAGCGTCACCCGATGGTTCGGACAAGCAGAGTACGATTATGCGAATCCACCAAGCCTATGGCCGTGACTTTCAATTGCCAAACTCGACAGCTCACAACGAAACATGTGCAGCGATCGGAAACGTCCTTTGGAATCAACGGATGTGGTGGATAACCCGCGAAGCCAAGTATGTCGACGCGTTGGAGAATTCACTTTACAACGCAGTGCTCGCCGGAGTCAGCTTGGATGGACAACGATTCTTCTACACCAACACGTTGCGTCAATTGGACGAGATGCCCACATCGTTGCGATGGTCGCGGCAACGTGAAGCTTGGATCAGTTGTTACTGTTGCCCGCCGAATGTGGCGAGAACAATCGCGCAGGTCAATCGTTTAGCGTACTCGGTCGATCAAAAATCAACGACAGTGTTGCTTTATGGCTCAAACCGGCTGACTCAGCGGCTTGACGATGATTCGACGATCGAGCTCGAGCAAACGTCAGACTATCCGCTCAGCGGTTCAATCCAACTGAAAGTCGTCCAGGCTCCCAAGAACGCCTACACGATCGGACTGCGTGTTCCTGGATGGTGCCCTAAGGCTTCCATCAAAGTGAACGGGGAGCTTCAAAAAACTCAACCAGCGACAGAAGGTATCGTACCGCTCACTCGTTCTTGGAAAGCTGGCGATGCGATCGATCTACAACTTGAGATGCCTATTGAATTGTTGGAGGCTCATCCATTGGTCGAGGAATGTCGTGGGCAAGTCGCCGTGCGTCGCGGACCATTAATTTATTGTGTTGAATCGACCGACCTGCCTGAAAAGAGCTCTATCCAGCGCGTGGCTATTGACGCTAACTCGATTGGATCTTGGAAAGTTGAACTGGGCAGCGATGAAGTTGCTGATGTGCCACTGCTAACCGCTACGCTGCTGGTTGATGCTTCTAACAATAGCACGAGCGACGACTCGCTTTATCGCCCTCTGACTTCAAAAAACTACGTCAAGCTATCCGCTCGGCTGATTCCCTATTACGCGTGGGGAAATCGGGGCAAGAGCGAAATGACCGTTTGGATTCCTAAGAAACCATGATCTCAAAACGACATGTCTCACTGCTTCTGCTCGCGGTAGTACAACTTGCTTGTATGCAAATTGTCTGTCTGTATTTCGCTTCCGCAGTCTTTGCGTTTCAAAGTGGCACAGGCAATTTAATTGACCCTCTCAAGACACGCGAAGGTATTCTGGTCGACTTCGATCCTGACAATGGCCGCAGCGATGTTCGCACGAAACTAGCCAAACAATGGGTCATCCCAACCGGCAAGTCGGAAACGGACTTGTCAATAAGCGGGCTCGATTGCAGCCTTCGGATCTTTCGACCAGAAGCAAGCAGTGGCTCGTCAAGCGAGAATGCAAATAACAAACGACAAGGTTTATTGGCCTGGGGCTGGTGGAAGGCAGGTTACGATTTTGCAGCAACACTCGCTTCGGACGGTGTGACCACTTCAGAAAACGGCGAAGTTATCGAACTGTCGATTCGCGGGCTAAGCCCTGGGCTTCACAGCTTGACCACTTGGCACAACGCTTGGGAAAACGGTGGAGAACTTGGTGAGTCGATTCTTGGTCGATCGAATCTTGTTGAGCTGTTCGTAGCAAACGCAAGCTCGCAGGACTTAAAAGATCCCGTCTCGCGAGCTACGGTACAACCTTCGCTGCAAGTGACTCATGACGATTTAGCTGCGTCAGCCAGCTTGAAGTTCGAAACTAAAGCCGAACAAGTCGTGATTGTGCGAGTACGCCCCGTCAGCGCAGAGGCTCGCGTGGTACTCAACGGCTTTGCCATCGATCGGCCCGATCCCGCTCGAACAATTCGCGTTCCGCAACCAAGTCATCAAGATCAACATTTGGCTCCCAAGCCCGTGCTCAGTTGGATGCCGCCTAACGCGGTGGATTCCACTTCGAAGCAACCGGCTACGGTAAAGTACCACGTTTACATTGGCGGCGACGAAGAGCAACTTTACGGCGCTACGCTTCGCTCGCCAGAGTATCAGGGAGCAACCACCAGTGCCTCCTGGCCAACCGATGCGGTAGACTTCTTGAAAGATACCTACTGGCGAGTCGATTGTGAGTTCGCTGACGGAAAGACTATCGTGGGCCGCGTGTTTTCATTTCGCATTCGACACGACGCCTTTCCTGGAGCTGAAGGTTATGGTCGTTTCGCGATTGGTGGTCGCGGAGGACGCGTGATCGCCGTGACCAATTTGAACGACTCGGGCGAGGGTAGTTTGCGAGAAGCGGTTGAATCCGAGGGGCCTCGTACGGTTGTCTTTCGCGTTAGTGGCACCATTCAGCTCAAGAGCAAACTACTCATTCGCAGTCCTTACATCACTATCGCCGGTCAAACCGCTCCCGGTGACGGCATCTGTGTGCGCGGCTTTACCTTCGGATGCTTCGGCGCTCACGATGTGATCATGCGATATCTACGACTTCGCGTTGGCGATGAATCAGGTAGTACGATGGATGGAACAGGGTTTGCAAGTTCAGATCATTGCATCTTCGACCACTGCTCGATTAGCTGGAGTATCGACGAAGCCGTTAGCTCGCGCAGTGCAAAGAACATTACGTTGCAACGCTGCATCGTAGCTGAAGCGCTGAATGTGGCTAATCATCAGAAGTACAAAGAGGGATCGGGGCACTCATTCGCAGGCAGCATCTCGGGAGATATCGGTAGCTTTCATCACAATCTGGTCGCTCATTGTGCAGGACGGAATTGGAGCTTGGCAGGAGGCTTGAATCGCGGTGGTAAGTTCGCCGGTCGTTTGGATATTCGTAACAACGTTATTTACAACTGGGAACATCGAACGAACGATGGTGGAGTCAAGGCGCTGAACTTAATCAACAACCTCTACATCCCTGGTCCAGCCACGCGAGTCTTTCACCTGCTCAAGCCCGATGCAGGTTCGCCGCAGGATCGCCAACAGTATTTTGTCGCTGGCAATCGCATGGAGGGTAAGTTCGATGAGTCTGGCGATAATTGGGCCGATGCCGTCAAGGTTCAATCAGAACTGCTGGATGAGATTCGCTTGAATGAACCGTTCTGTCAGCCGCTATGTACGACTCATTCAGTCGACGAACTGCTTGAGAATATTCTGCGCGACGTCGGTGCCAATCGAGCTGGCTTGGACCTAGTCGATCAGAGAATCATTTCCGACGTCCGCAATCGTACGGCTATTAGCAAAGGCAGCAAGGCGGGATTGCCTGGGATTATCGATTCCCAGCGCGATGTAGGCGGCTGGCCAGAACTGAAATCAACATCGCCTCCCAGCGACGAAGATCAAGATGGCCTTCCCGATGCTTGGGAACTGTCGCATGGCTTAAATCCCAAATTGGCCGACCAAAACGAATGCCTATCGCCTTCACCCTCGACAAGTAAAAATCCGTCTAACAAACCTGAGCCTAGCGATGTACAGCCCTTCGACGGACTTACCGCGCTTGAGGTCTACCTTGCCGAACTAACACAACGCTGAATTAGCACTACCATCTAAGTGAGCGAGTTAACCAAATCGTGAATCAAAAACTGTTCTTGATTTTAGTAATAGCGATGAACGGGCTGCTTGTTGGCCAACAGTTCGCAATGGCGCAAGGCTACCCACGGCTATCCTCGGAAGCGTTCGCTGTAGCGGTTGCAAAACAGAAGGCAGCCGACGATCGCAGTGATCAGATCTTTGCCAGCGTCAAGCCGATCATTGAACAATGGGCTCAAAAGGGTAAGCCTTACATTCCCAGCGCTGCGATGCCCAACGAACTTCCTCAAGCAGAGATTCCTGCCTTTCCGGGAGCTCAAGGCGGTGGCAAGTTCAGCTTCGGTGGTCGAGGTGGTCGAGTTATCGTGGTCTCGAACCTAAACGACAGCGGCCCAGGTAGCTTTCGCGAAGCTTGTGAGGGAGCGGGACCTCGGATCGTCATCTTCAACGTAGCAGGCATTATTCGTTTGGATACGAGAATTCGAATTCGCGCGCCGTACATCACGATTTCGGGAGGTACCGCTCCTGGCGATGGTGTTTGTATTGCTGGGAACACTGTCGAACTAGAAACGCACGATGTTGTTATTCGGCACATGCGTTTTCGTCGTGGAGCGACCGACGCTGGGGATCGCAACGATTCGATTGGCGGCAATCCCATCGGCAACATCATGATTGATCACGTCTCCGCCTCGTGGGGCTTGGATGAGAATATGTCGATGTACCGCCACATGTACTTGCCTCCCGGTGGCGATAAAGAGCTGAAATTGCCCACGGTGAACATTACCATTCAGAACTCGATCTTCTCCGAAGCTCTCAACACCTACCATCACGCCTTTGGATCGACTATCGGCGGTTTCAATAGCACCTTTGTGAATAACTTGTGGTCTTGTAATACTGGACGCAACCCAAGCGTGGGCATGAACGGCGACTTTACCTTTGCCAACAATGTGATCTTTAATTATCGGCATCGAACAGTTGATGGTGGTGATCATTTAAGTCGCTACAACATCATCAACAACTACTTCAAGCCGGGTCCTGGGACGCCAAAGGCAGCAATCGCTTACCGCATTCTCAAGCCTGAATCGGAGCGAAGCAAGACAGTCTTTGATAACTTCGGCAAAGCATATGTTGCCGGCAATTTCGTAGAAGGCTACCCCGAAGTGTCTCAAGACAACTGGGCCGGCGGTGTCCAACCCGACTCCAAAGCGCCAGTCGAATCGGTGTTGCCCGAGATTCGTGTCAGTGAACCGTTCCAGCATGCTCCCATCCAAATTTCCGATGCTCAAACGGCTTATAAAGTTGTGCTTGAAAACGCTGGTGCTACGCTGCCAAAGCGCGACGGCGTGGATTTGCGAGTGATTGAAATGGTGCGAACAGGTAAAGTTGCTGATGCCGTTGCCGCACCAAGTTCGCTTGAAGCTGCCGCGAAGGTGAAGTACCAACAGCAGTACATTGACGAAATGGCACATGCGGTAAAGCTAGGCTATATCACTGACCCTACTGAAGTTGGAGGTTATCCGAACTATCAAGGTCAACCCTATGCCGATGCGGACGTTGATGGACTTTCCGATCAATGGGAAATGCTGCACAAGCTGGATTCCAAAGATCCTGGCGACGCCATGATTGATACCGATCACGATGGGTACACGAACGTCGAAGAGTTTATCAATGGAACTGATCCGCAAGTTGCAGAGAAGGGATGAATCGCGTTGGCTCACATTCGCATGCCCGATGTCAGCCGAACTTAAATGCTAGCGTGTCGATTCAACCATGAAGATCCGCTAACCCAGCAGAGCTGGGCTAGGTAAATTGCTGGACCTTCGGTCCGAAATCCCAGAAAAAGCACAACATCAAAAGGCGCTAGCCGCAGTCAAAAGAAGTGGACTGCGGTTAGCGCCTGCGGTTCAATCAACGCGCCTCGCTGACAAGCCTACCGCAGGGCGATGCTAGCATTGAACCGCAGGTAGTAACATCCACTGCAATGCGGACTGCTCCAGTTGCGTCAAACTGCCGAATTGAGGTATAGAGAACTTTGTGCGCCTTTAATGCGCAGGAATTAATGAGTTTCACAAGCTGGCCAGCTTTCACTTAAGTGGCTTTTCACCACAAGCGAGTCAAGGATGATTCGGGTACGACAACTAGGCTACGTTCTTGCAACATCTGGTATCCTGCTGATCGGCCAACTAGGCTGTCGCGGCTATCAATACGGCCATTTGATTAAGAACGATCAAGCCGATATGGTTGGAAGTCACACGGCCGGTTCAGAAGTCTATAACCCGCTTGTCGAAGAGGCGGTAACGCGACTGTTGGGCTCGTGCGATCCGCTGCCTGTTTCGGCTCTTGAGCCAAACGGTATGGAACAGACTCGCAAGATCTGTTTCGTTGGCGTTGAGAACAAGAGCGCAGAAGAGCTGTCAGACTTCAAAGATCAGATCTATCAAATGATTGACGCGCAGATCAATCGCTCGGGCCACTTCGAAGCGGTCAGTCGACGCATGGTCGACGCGGCTTTGATCGAAACTCGCTTGCGTCCCGATTCTCTGCTGGTTCCAAGCAACATGCAACTGTTCACTTCGGTGCTACAGCGACAGGGCCAACCCATCGACTATCTGTTGTATGCCACGTTGACCAGCGGAACCACCGAACGCAACTCGTCCAGCCAACGCAACTATATGTTGACGCTGGAAATCGTCGACACTCGATCGGGTTCCTACAAGAAGGAACAAGCCGAGATTCGCAAGGGTTATCACAAGAGTCCGTTGGGCAAGCTGGCAAACTACAGCTTGTGGCCTAAAGCGGGTCGATAAGGTCGCACTAACGAGCCCCTACCTAGTATCTTAGCCTACGGCGACAATGGTACACATTTGCAGCGAGTCGTGAACGTGCAGCGGAAATTCTCCAAGCTCATGTTTCGATACACGACTGCAAACAAAGTCGCCGCAATTTCGTTGATTGCTGTATTGGCGATTGCACTCGTAGCTCAGACCGGTTGTAGCACGCACACCAAACGTTTGCAGGCGCCTCGTCACGATTTCTTCAGCAACGATCTTCCCGCTGCGCATATCAGCTTGGCCAAGCTGAGCAAGAAGCGGCAGGATCATTCAGTCGCCGAGCTCGATTTGGCCATCGTCGACCTCTTTCGCGGCGATCCCATTACCGCCGAACGACGCTTGCGCGAAGTGCGAGCGGAATGGGAAGAGCTAGAACAGAAGTCGTTGGTCGAACAAACCAGTTCGTACCTAACCGACGATTCAGCTCGGAAGTACTCTGGCGAAGTCTACGAAAAGATGCTTATCGGTGTCTTTCTTACGCTCAGCAGCTTAATGAATGACGGCGTCGATGCTGAAAGCTACACGTTGCAAACGCTAAACGAGCAACAGGAGATTGTGGCTAAGATCAATGAAAAACGAGAAGAGCCGCTTTCCGATCTCTTTGGTATTCCGCCTGTTGTGCCGTACATGCGAGGCGTGATGCGCGAGGCAACCTTCCATGACAACGATGACGCGCTGCGAATGTATCAGCTCACTTCTGCAATGCTGCCGGAACATCCGCAGTTGTTAACCGACATGCAACGCGCTCAATCTGGAAATCACAGCCGTCCAGGCAATGGTGTCGTCTACGTAATTGCCTTAGTTGGTCGCGGGCCGTATAAAATCGAGACCACCGCGCCAGTCACTCAAGCGGTTTTACTGCAAGCCGATCAGATCGTCTCCATGCTTGGCGACTACAGCGTTCCACCAACACTGGCTCCGATCAAGATACCGGCGATGTCCTGCCCACCGAAGCAGTTTGATCTCATTGGATTGGAGGTCAACGGCCAACCAGCTACGACAACGCTGCCGATGACCGACTTGGAGCGAATCGCGGCTGAAACTCATGAAGCTCAATTGCCTTCGATCATGGCTCGAACCGTCGCGCGACGCGTTATCAAGAAGGGAACGATCTATGCTGCGAAGAGCCAGATGAACGCGGGCAACCTCAGTTCGATAGCGCTTGATGTGGCTGGCGTAGCTTGGGAGGCGACCGAATCGGCAGACACGCGCTGTTGGGGATTGTTGCCACGAGAAATTCAGATCGCTCGACTTGAACTACCCACGGGTCAACATCGCATAGCCTTGGAACCGATCACTTCGGGTCGACCAAGTGGGCCCAAAACATTCTGCACCGTCGATGTTCAAAACGCCAGAAACACCTTCGTGATGGGTTTCTGGCCAGACAAACAACCAGTGGGACAAATCGTCATTAGCAAGTAACTGGAGCGATTGCATTGCTACTTTAATTGTTTGCCCAGACTAAGAGTTCTATTCCGTGGGCGCTCTTATTCTCAAGAAACAAATCCTGAGCATTATCATAGTCTTGAGCGTAGTTGTAGAAGCCCTCTTGGAAGGTGTACATTTCGGTGTTGTCCGAGATTGCTTTCAGAACTGCTGAGTAGCTTCCACTATTACCCCACTTTTTCCAGTAAAACTTGGGAACTTTAAGTTCTTTGTTCCAGGGATACCAGTTCGTGTTGAAGTGCTGCATCGCCCCCGTGGCCGAATAGACTTGACCAATTTTATCCCAGCCTTGCGTCGTCGGATTTTTCGCGTACAGATCCACTCTTCGGCCAGGATTGATCGTAAACCCTGTGAATTGAATTGGAGTTTCTCGACTGGCGAAGACTTGTTGATCACCCGGTGTGACCATGCATCCCACGGAGCTGAGAAGTAAAAGACAAACTGCGAGCACGTTGAATTTAGCTTTGGTTAACATCGTCGCTACCCATTCTTGATTTAGTGTTTCTGGTATGGCAATCACTGTTGGCTGCCTTACTTAATCAATCGCAAGTCGAAGGACTTTCCGGCCAAATCTCGCCAAAATTTGGAAGTTCACATTGCTTCTCGCCTTCCAGCTACCAATAAGTACGACCTGCCATTAAGTGGGCAGGTCGTCTTGCATTTGATCATTTCGCTGTCTTGTCGCAGCTTACTTGCGGCCAGTTGTTGGGCGAATCAAACCGGCATACTGCATGGCAACACGCGTTTCTTCTTCAGTCAAGTACTCAATCTCCTGACCGTTCAGTACTCGTAGATCACGAATAAATGTTGCAGTGAACTTCGACTCAGTCACCGAAGCTTGTTTAGTACCGTAGCTGGTCGTCAGATATTCGAAGTAGAGCAACATAGCGTCCGATGGCATGTAGCCTGTACCTGATACTGGGTCGATGAGCTGTTTGTTCAAATGACTTGAGATCACCATTGCGTTGCTATAAGCATTGCGACCAGCGCCGTTGCCTTCAGGCGCTAACTTGGGCAGAATATATCCGACCACCGCAGTGTTGTTGTTTCCCGGATTCAAAGTCAGAGTGTCTCCATAATTGTCCACGGGGATGTCGCTTGGATTGATTTCTGGGTGAAGCGCCAGGAACTCCTCGACAAGTTCTGCGCGTAGATCTGATCGTAGTGTTTCTTGGTTGCGGTCCAAGTTTCGGTCGAAGATGTTGTCGATTTGGGTCTCGGTGAATTTGCCGCCCATCTTGCGGAACATTCCGCCAAAGGCAACCCATGGAAAACCGTTAACTTGCCCTACATAGGTCACACCGTTCGGTATATCGCAGTATGGACCGCTAAGTGGGTAAAAACACATGGGATCTAATTGGTAAAATGGAATCGCGTCGTACTCGCAGTCGTACTGTCCATTGCTTGGATAGAAGTAACCTTCCCATTCAAGCCACACGCGACAGGAGTTGTTGTCGATCTGTAGCTTATGAGCCGTCCCATTTTGTTTGTCCTTGTCTTGAAACCAGTAGTAGTCTTTTTGCTTTTGAGCCAAGATTGTTGTGTTCTGAACGTAGA
>CAUJKA010000225.1 GCA_963204965.1 Planctomycetota bacterium
CCGCGAAGAAGGCATCGTAGAGCTTCCACTGCATAGTGACTTGGTTCTTGCCTCCGACCAGACTACGATCCGAGATTGTGATCTCAGGGAAGGTTGTACCGCCTGCCGCGCTGCCCAGTAGACCGGCTGTCGCTGAATCTACGCCGCGCGTGATCTGGAAATTGGTTCCCTTGGCCAGGCCGCGTAGAGGATTGGCCAGTGATGTGTCGACGTCCAATTCAGCATTCCAACTAAACCCATCGATCAGCATTTTCTGATTGCCGATCTGCATGACCGTTTCAATGTTGAGAGGATTGGTAATTAGGCCGCTGTCAATATTGCTTGCCCCGACAATTGCACTGCTGCTGGCGGCACCGTTGAGCAGGTTCCACGAGGCGGTTCGTGGTGCGGTTGCTGGAGTGGTTGGGTTGGACTCGGTTAAGGCCACGTTACTGAAGCTGAGTGCTCCTGACTCGGTCTGCCCCTGTGTCGTTGCAAACTTCGTGAGCCGAGAATTGCTCAGATCGATACGAAGCAGATTGACTCCATTTTCCACCAGCCGCAGCCTAGCGGGATTAGCACTTGGAGTTTGCAAGGCGGTCTGAGCATATAGGTCGTTGCTTGCTGAATCGGTTGTTCGCTTGAACGTCAGGTCATTGAACTCGATCGGATCGCTGAGGCTGGCTCGCTGGCCAGCCTGAGTGCGAGCGAAACCCCATTGGAAACTTTGCAGTTCCATATCGGTCGTTGTCGCCCCAGACGCTGTCGCATCACCGTTGATGCCTGGAAAATCTAAGAGAACCGCTGCAAAAACTCGTCGCGACTCGAGCTGCTCCATCCGCAAGCGTTTCGCAGTCGCTTTGGAACGCTTGCCCACCAGCTTGCCTCCAATAAACGCACCAAGCCTCGAGAACCAGTAGCTTTTTGTGTTGGACTTTGGCATTGCTATTCACCTATTCTCGTGACGTTGAATCTACATGGCTGGTTGATGGCGAGGGGGGCTATTTACCCCACCTACAGCAGTTCACACACGAGTGGTCGAGCTGTCGGCAGTTTGCCCCTACAGCCTCATCAGCGAGATTTATCCCTAGAGTCGATCAAGCTAGCGGAAAGTTTTTTAGGATTTGGGGTGCAGCCACAGCCGTGTTAAGCTTTGTTACAAAGAGAAAGAGAAGGAATCCCGTTGGAAACGGGAGCGACTTTATTGGGAGCGACGTTTAGAGTCGCTCCTGTCTCCGACGGGATTTCCTTTCAGATTTCTTGATTGGCCAGAGGTGAAAATCTCGCTATTGGGGTAAGAGTATCCCATCATGAATGAAAAAGCATGACCGAAGAAACACTATTTGAATTAGCTTTGAATACTCCACCGGCCGAGCTGCCTGCGCTGCTGGATCGGGAGTGTGCTGGCGATCCGTTGCTGCGCAAGCGGATGGAAAAACTGCTGGCCGCTCACCTGGCTTCGGATGGTTCGCTGGCGCCGCTGCCCGAGCATGCGCGTGGCGGTTCGCAATTTCCGTCCGGATCATTTGCTTCCGATAGTCGAAGAGCATCCCAGACAATTGGTTCAGTCCTAGGCGGCAAGTACAAGCTGATTGAGCTAATCGGCGACGGCGGCATGGGCAGTGTCTATATGGCTCAGCAAACCGAGCCGGTTAAACGCTTGGTGGCCGTGAAGGTTATCAAGGCCGGCATGGATAGCCGAGCGGTGTTGGCTCGTTTTGACGCCGAGCGTCAAGCGCTGGCGATGATGGACCATCCCAACATCGCTAAAGTGCTGGACGCGGGTGCGACTGAATACGGTAGTCCCTACTTCGTCATGGAACTGGTCAAGGGAGTTCCCATCACCAAGTTCTGTGATGACAACAAGTTAACGCCACAGCAACGTCTTGAACTGTTCTTACCAGTCTGTGAAGCCATTCAGCACTCGCACCAGAAGGGAATCATTCATCGAGATATCAAGCCCTCCAATGTCTTGGTGGCGATGTACGACGATCGAGCTGTTCCCAAGGTAATCGACTTCGGTGTTGCGAAGGCAACTGAGCATTCGTTAACGGACATGGATTTGATTACTGGCTTCGGTGCTTTGGTGGGCACTCCCGAGTATATGTCGCCTGAACAAGCGGGCTTCAACAACTTGGATATCGATACGCGAACGGATGTCTATTCGTTAGGTGTCTTGTTGTACGAACTCCTCAGCGGCCATACTCCCGTAGACCGCAAGAGTATGGAAAAGGCCGCGATTTACGAGATACTCCGCGTCGTCCGCGATGTTGACGCTCCACTGCTTAGCGCGAAGCTGAGCTCGATCAACACGCTGCCCAATGTGGCCGCCAATCGCAGGACCGAGCCGAAGAAGCTGGCAACACAGTTTCGAGGCGAACTTGATTGGGTACTTCACAAAGCTCTTGAGAAAGATCGCTCGCGACGATATTCAACCGCTAACGGTCTGGCACGCGACATCGAGCGTTACCTGACCAACGAGATCGTCGAGGCTCGACCACCCAGCGCTCTATACACGCTGCAAAAGCTGTTCAAACGCAACAAGGGACAAGTGCTTGCAGCCGGTTTAGTGCTGTTGTCCTTACTCGCTGGAATCGTTGGAACAACGTGGGGGCTGATACGGGCGGAACAACGCCGTGTAGAAGCCGTGAAGGCTCAAGCGGAAGAAGCCAACCAACGCAATATCGCGCAAGCTAACGAAGCTAAGGCCCTTGAGGCTAAAGAACAAGAATCACAACAGCGAGCTATCGCCGAAACGGAAAAACTGCGAGCAGTCGAGTCTCGCAATCGAGCCCTGGATGCTCTCCGCGCCACAACTGGCGAAGATGTTGAAAAGTTGATCGGCGAGAAGAAGGTACTGAGTCAGAACGAACGAGCCTACTTGGAAGCGATTGCTAAACGCTGGCAACTTTTTTCGACTCAAGAGGGCAGCGATCAGCTTTCGAGAGCTATCAGCGCTGAGGGACATTTACGAGTCGCCAACCTGTGGGACCAACTTGGCCGTCGTGAAGATGCATTGCTGGAGTTCGAGCAAGCCGAGAAGATCTATCGCGAATTGGCGACCGAATTTCCTGAGGAGTTGGACTACGCTCAAGGCCTAGCCACCTGCTGTAACAACTTCGGCTTAACGCTGGATCACATGGGCAGGGCCGCCGAGGCTCAGGCCAAGCTGCGAGATGGTCTCACAATTAACAAAAAGTTGACGGAGGACTTTCCCAACGACGCTGAGTATCGACTCTCGCTGGCTGGCAACTACCACAACATAGCCGTTGTAAGCGATGCACTGGGAAACAAGTCAGAGGCTCTGGACAATTATCGACTTGGTTTGGAGATCGAAGAGAAACTCGCCAATGAGTTTCCTGATCGGCCAGAGTACCGCAGTCAATTGGCAGTAAGCCATAGCAATCTGGGCGTCCTGCTTATCAGCACGGGAAAGCACCAACAAGCCCAAGAGCAATACGACAAGGCGATTACCATCAGGCAAAAGTTGGTCGCGGACTTCCCTACGCAAACAGAGTATTTCGTCTATCTAGCTAACAGTAACAACAACTACGGAAACCTCTTGGATAAACTCGGCCAATTGGACGAGTCCGTGAAACGGTTTCGAAGCGCCGTTGCAATCAAGGAAAAACTATTCGCTGACTACCCTGGCGTACCGGAGTATGCCAGCAGCCTTGCGAGCAACTACAACAACTTAGGAATCATGCTTCGCAGGACAGGAAAGGACAGCGAAGCCGTAACAGTATTTCGCCAATCGTTGGCCATCAGTGAGAATTTGACGAAGAC